>JAGFIQ010000057.1 GCA_024103495.1 Aridibacter famidurans | reverse complement strand
GAGTTCCCGGGCTTGAAGCCCCGTTCCGGCTCGGTTCTCGTCGATTCGGAAGGAGATCCGATACCAAACGCCGGGACGATCAGGCCCAGAAGGAAAACTATTCCATAAACGCTGCGGAAGATTCTGTAGTTGTTCATCTCGACTATTCCCCGGGGCTGAAGATTCTTTTTAACTGAAAGTTTCGAAAGCTGTCCGGTACATTCCTTAAAGGCCGCGTCAGAGGCCGTCACCACTTGTAATAGACCGAAACGGGAATATCCCCGCTCGAGCCCCAGTACTCGACCCTCATCGATCCGTTCGAGCTTCGCCGGATGTACCAGACCCCGGAGCTTCCTCTCCAGACCGCGATGTCGACCTTTCCGTCCGCGTCGTAGTCGTTCGGGACAAGCTTGTCGGTCGAGATCCCCCAGTTGTAGGCGTCCGTCGAACTCGTCGAGCTTTTGAAGATGTACCAGTTGCCGTTCGAGGGCCTGAAGACGGTGATGTCGGCCTTCCCGTCGCCGTCGTAATCCGCCGGGACGGGAGTGTCTCCCGATGCCCCGTACTG
The DNA here is from genome assembly GCA_024103495.1 of Aridibacter famidurans. Taxonomy (GTDB): domain Bacteria; phylum Acidobacteriota; class Blastocatellia; order Pyrinomonadales; family Pyrinomonadaceae; genus Aridibacter; species Aridibacter famidurans. The sequence goes on along the minus strand of JAGFIQ010000057.1, from coordinate 16,204 downwards.
CGTCGTGTGAAGCGATTCGTCCGTGGTGTGAAGCGAATAGAAGGTGTAGTTCGAGTCTCTGAAGACCGTGATGTCGGCCTTCCCGTCACCGTCGAAGTCCTTGGGAACCGGCTTGTCGGAGCTTATGCCGAATTGCTGGGAGAGGTTCGAACTTGTGGAGCTTAAGTATATGTGCCAGTAGGCGCTCGAATCCGGCCTGTAGACCGCGATGTCCGTCTTTCCGTCGCCGTCATAATCGGCCGGAACGGGGATGTCGCCCTCGACCCCGTATTCGGCCATCGTCGTGGTCCCGTCCGAGCTTCTCAGGATCCACCACTCGCTTGTATCTCCCGAGACTTCCCTGTACATGCAGAAGTCTGTCTTCCCGTCTCCGTCGTAGTCCCCCGGAGCGGGAATGTCCGTGCTTCCCCCGAACTGGAAGATGGGGTTCGACTGGTACTGGGGGTCCATCACGTACCAGGTGCCGTTCGACGGCCTCCAGACAGCGAGGTCCGAAGGCGGAATGGCCGTGGCGTTTGCGTCTTCGACTGTTAATAGACGGTCGCCTGCGTATAAATATTCGCGCGAGAGCTGAGGTGTCGGGGTCGGAGAGGGATTGGCCAAAGGGTTCCAGTTGCTTCCCGTGGCGTGTTCGTTAAACTTCACGCCGAACCAGCCGTACCTCTCTCCCGAAAGCGGATCGGTCCTCGGAAGCCAGCCGTTCCGGGCGAATGTCCCGAAGACCAGAAACAGCAGGAACGCCGAACCGGCGAGCCAGTAGATAATCTTCCGCCTTCCGGGCTTTCTTGCCGTTTTCTTTGCTTGCGGCTTATCAACAAAACGCTTTGCCATATCAGCCTCTCTCAAAAGAAAAGACCGCCGGCCCGGTTTCCCGGATCAGCGGCTGTCTGCCAACAATAAGTATCGAGTGAAAAGTAGTGAGGACTGAGCGTCGGACCTTCTGGAGTCGAATCGTCGCCGAACATCCCGACGAAATGACGAACGTTCCCGATCCTGTCTCTGCGTGCTCTGTGTGCTCTGTGGTTCGATCTTGCCCGTCGCTTGCGCTCCGGGTTCCGATCGCCCGCGGTAGCCCGCGCTGACGCTTGGGCTTCGGACACGGCCTGCCGACATCGGACACGGCCGTGCGACGAATTTCTTTAGTGTATAGAGGGGGGGGGGTAATTCACCAACTACCTGACCTTTCTTCCCGGAAGGACCGGATGATCGCCGGCCGTTCCGGCTCTCCTGGTTCGCGGGAAGTGCGCCTACCGTATCAGACGCTGTGAGAATGTGTCAAGAAGTTTTGAACACGATGGCGTCTGCAGAGCGTGTCCGAAGTCCGGCCGTTAGGGAGGGCTACCTCCAGATAGTTGCAGGTTCAAGGTTCCAGGTTCAAAGAGAAGTGTCAGAGGCCCGAGCGTTAGGGAGGGCTACCGAAGATAGTTCCAAGTTCAAGGTTCCAGGTTCAAAGAGAAGTGTCAGAGGCCCGAGCGTGAGCGAGGGCTACCGAAGCTAGTTCCAAGTTCAAGGTTCAAAGTTCAAAGGACAGAGATGCGTGGGGTCCGGCATTCAAGATAACCACTGCGTACTCTGCGGTCGATCTCCCTTCCGCCGCTACGCGGCTCAGGAAATGGTTTCGGGGGCTCCGCGTGCTACAGACCTGCCGCGCCGATGGCCCGAGTGGTGAACGAACCAAGTTCAGTGGCAGCGGCAATTATAGCGGGGATCTCCAGAATACTCGGACAACTCCGCAAACACTGCTAACTAGTCGAACTGATCTACCGCCGCTACGCGGCTGGTGTCTTTTTGGGGCGTCGTTCCCCGGTCTGAAGACCGGGGCTACGATACGGCTGTCCCTACGGGACGCGACGCGATTTCGCGACTGCCGGAATATTCCGTCGCAAATCCACATCTCCCAGAGTATTCGGAAGCGCGGGGGCCGGCGGTCAAGGAAACCTCGGCGCTCTCTGCGGTTTATCACCGACAAGCTGAAGCTCGTCGGACAGGAGCAAGCTGAAGCTCGGACTCTGACGCGTTAGTTCAACGCCAGATAAACCCATACGCTCTCGGCGTGTTCTGCGGACGAATCCTCTGGCGCTGTTGTGCGGTTCGCGCCTGGCGGCGCGCTGCACGCGGGACGCGTGCGTTCCGTGCGGACGAGGACGTCCGCGGTCCAATGCTCCCGCAAGACGCGTGCGTTCCGTGCGGGAGAAGATGCGGACGAGGACGTCCGCGGTCCCAGGCGTCCGCGGTCCCAGGCGTCCGCGGTCCAAGGAGTCTTTACCCGATCACTTCTTTCGCCATCGCGACCGCGTTGTCGATATTGAATCCGTACTTGTCGAACACAACCTCCGCCGGCGCCGAAGCTCCGAAGCGGTCCACCGTAAGCATCGCGCCGTCCGGTCCCGCATATCTTTCCCAGCCTTGACTTACCCCGGCTTCGATCACGAATCTCTTCGGAACTGAAGAAGGCAGCACCGATTCCTTGTAGTCATTCGACTGTTCTTCGAAAAGCTCCCAGCAGGGCATCGATACGACGCGGACCGGCGTTCCCTCTTCCTGCAGTTTCTCGCGCGTTTCCATCGCCAGACCGACCTCGCTGCCGGTGGCGATGATTATCAGTTCGGCGTCGCCGCCCTCGGCTTCGGCGAGAACGTAAGCTCCCTTGTGAAGCCCTTCTGCGCCCGCGAACTTCGTACGGTCGATAAGTGCGACCTTTTGTCTTGAGAATGCCATCGCGGTCGGCGCGCCCTTTCGCAGGAGCGCCGCTTTCCACGCCTCGCGAACTTCGTGAGCATCGCAGGGACGAATGACATTCAGGTTCGGGATCGCGCGAAGCGCGCAGATGTGCTCGACCGATTGGTGGGTCGGTCCGTCCTCGCCGAGCCCGATCGAATCGTGCGTGAAAACGTAGATCGTCTGGATCTCCGAAAGCGCCGCAAGCCTGATAGCGGGCCTCATATAGTCGCTGAACGTGAGGAACGTGCCGCCGAACGGGATGATCCCGCCGTAAAGCGCCATTCCGTTCATAAGCGAGCCCATCGCGTGTTCGCGCACGCCGAAGTGAATGATCCTGCCGGAGTAGTTTCCTTCAGCGAATGAAGAGCTTGATTTGATATCGGTTTTGTTCGAGGGTCCAAGGTCGGCGGAGCCGCCGATCAGCTGCACGATGTCGTCCGCTACGGAATTCAGCACGTCGCCGCTGTAAACACGGGTTGCCGCCGCTTTGACGTCCTCAAATGAAGGAAGAGAATCCTCCCATCCTTCAGGAAGCGCGTCCGAGATGACCCTCTTAAACTTCTCGGCGTCGTCCGGGTGCGAACTTGAATAGGCGCTGACCAGCGATTCCCATTCGGCTTCCATCTCGGCGCCTTTCACCTTCGCCGATCCGAAATGCTCGTACACCTCGTCGGGAACGTAGAAGGTCGCTTCCTCGTTCCAGCCCAGGTTTCGCTTCGTCTCGCGGACGGCTTCCTCGCCGGGAGCGTCGGAATGGGCGTCGGAAGTGCCTTCGTACGGCATTCCAAATCCGATCACGGTCCTGACCCTTATCAGCGAAGGCTTGTCGGTCACTTCCTTTGCCGCGCGGATCGCGTTCTCGATCGCCTCAAGGTCGTTGCCGTCCTCGACCATCTGCACGTGCCATCCGACAGCTTCGAACCGTTTCGTCACGTCCTCCGAGAACGCAAGGTCCGTCTGGCCCTCGATCGTCACATGGTTGTCGTCGTAGAGATAAACGAGCTTTCCGAGGCCAAGATGCCCGGCCAGCGAGGCCGCCTCGCTCGACACGCCCTCCATAAGATCGCCGTCCGAACAGATCGCGTAGATGTTGTTATCGACGACCGGATAGCCTTCGCGGTTGAACGTTTCCGCGAGGTACGCTTCGGCCATCGCCATTCCGACCCCGTTCGCGAATCCCTGCCCGAGCGGTCCGGTCGTCACCTCGACCCCGGCCGTAAGATGGTTTTCCGGATGCCCCGGGGTCTTCGATCCCCACTGGCGAAAGTCCTTGATCTCCTGAAGCGAGACCGATTCATATCCCGTCAGGTGGAGCAGGCTGTAGATCAGCATCGAGCCGTGACCTGCCGACAAAAGGAACCTGTCGCGGTTGAACCACTTCGGATTCGAGGGATTGTGCCGCAAGAACTTCGTCCAGAGCACGTATGCCATCGGCGCGGCGCCGAGCGGGAGGCCCGGATGGCCCGAATTCGCCTCCTGTACGGCATCCAGCGAAAGCGTTCGGATCGTGTTGATAGATAGTTGTTCGATAGTTTGTTGTGACATCGGCGCAGTAGTCATACTTGGCTCCCGAGGAGATAGAGGTTTCAGGTTGTTCTTGCTTGAACTGGACCGTAGGTGCCGGTCTTTTCTCTAAAGCCGCGATAAGGGAGATGAACTGAATTCTTGTTTGAGGACTTTAATATACAACAACTCCGGCGATTAAGACGAAGGGGGTGCAGGATTCGATGATTTCCAACATCAACCACGCCTGAACATTCGCGCATAGAAACGTGAGTGGCGTTCAAACGCGGCCAGGTAGGTCCTGTGCCGGTCCGGATCAAACTGTACGGATTCGCCCTGTTCGCCACTTCGAGCGGTAGGTGGGCCAAAACCGGCTTGTTCTGAAGCAAAGAGCGCGGCTCCGCGAAGCGACGCGAGTCCGGTCTCCGTCCGCAGAACATCCCTGCCGAGGACATCCGCTACCAGCTGAGCCAGATACGCGGAGTTCTCGATCGCTCCTCCGGAAACGACGATCTCCTTAGGTTTTGTCACGCGTTCCATTCTTGTAAGTATTTCGGCAAGCCGGAAGGCTATTCCCTCCATCGCCGCGAGCACGATGTCTTCCGCGTCCGTTCCCCGCGTGATCCCGATGACCGTTCCCCTGGCGTCGCTGTGATATCCGGTACCGCGCTCGCCGAACACGAATGGCAAGAAGGCAAGCCCGTGATATCCGGGCGGCCGTTCAAGGTACCTTTGCTCAAGCGATGCGTCGTCGACGTCTAGCCCTAGCGTGTCCGTGAGCCATCGATGAAGGCTTCCGCCGTCGGAAAGCGCCCCGCCAAGAACAATCCTCCTGCGGTCCAGCCTGTAGCAGAAGAGTCCTTCCGGGATCGATTCCGGAACATCGCCTTCGAAAACGCACCGAAGCGCGGCAGAGGTCCCGATCATAAGCGCGGCGCGTTCGTTGCCGACGCAGTTCGCTCCGAGGTTGTTGGCTGCGCCGTCACCTATCGCCGGGAACCATCTTGTTTCGGAGAAACGCGGCCAGCGGTTCCTGAATTCCGGGATCAGGCGGCCCGAAGCGCCGTCAGGAGCCAACTCCGGGAGCTTTCCGATCGAAACGCCGCATTCTAAGGCGAGTCCCTCGTCCCAGGTGCATCTTCTTTGATCGAAGAGCCCCGTCCCGGAGGCCATCGAAACGGAAGTAACGAGTTCGCCGTTCAGGCGCAATTGCAGAAAGTCCGCGAATGATATCCACTTTCGTGCTCTTTCGAATGTCTCCGGCTCGGTTTCCCGAAGCCGCACAAGCTTCGCCGGCCAAAAGCTCGAATGAAAGTGGCAGCCGGTCGCTTCTTGTATCGCGTTTTCGTCCAGGCGGGTCCGCAGATAATCCGCGGCGTAGGAAGCGCGCGTATCGGCCCATGTGGAAATGGGAGTCACGGGATCGCCGGCCGCGTCAACTCCCAGCAGGCCGTGCCAGAAGCACGAAACGCCTGCGAATACGGGGTTTATCCCGCCTTCGTCGCAGCCTGCGTGGACATCATCAAGGCACTCTATTACGAGTTGTAAGAATGTTTCCGGATCAAATTCCGAGGGGTCATCGGGATCCGGTGAGCGGCGTACCGAGCGAGGGCCTTCCAGTTCGTTACCCGAGCTGTCGAAAAGCGAGGATCGGACTCCCGACGTGCCGATGTCTATTGAAAGGAAGTACGGAGATTCGTCTGGCGGCACAATGAAAGTTGGTCAACTCTTCTGTTCTTTGCCCGAGCCTACGCCAAGAACCTTCTTGAACCACCAGCGAAGTCCCACGAACAGGAATCGCCAGTCTTTGAAGAACTCGGGCGGCTTGCCTTCGAAGTAGTGGCCTACAAACTGTAAGATCCATCCGATTACGAACAGGGCGAGAGGGATCTTCCAGAATCCCGCTACGAAGAAACATGTAGGTATCAGAAGAACCGAGACGGCGATCATCGGTATCCCGATCGAATGGGTAAGCTTGTTCAAAGGGTGCTGATGCGCTTGCGAGTATTCGTCGATCCAGTCGTCCCAGGGGCGTCCACCCATCATCGTCTTATCCTCCGTAAGTTGCCTACTTTCGTCCGTAGGTCTTGATTATAAGGTCCTCGTCGCCTTCTTCCGTGAAGAGCAGCTCGAACCCGTCCAGATAATCGTCCGGCATATACGTGTCGGCGTCCTCGATCACAAGCGGCACTTCCGTAACTATCCAGCGGGTAATGTGTCCCTTGAAGCTTGCGTAGGTCTTGTGCCCGCCGATAACGAACAAGTCGCAGTTAAGATACTCGGTCAGCGCCATCACGCTCTCCGTATTGCGGAAATGAAGCACTCCCGGTCGTTCGTCGATCTGGCTTGTCCGCGACAGCACTATGTTCAGGCGCTGCGGCAAGGGCTTACCGATCCCTTCCCAGGTCCTGGATCCCATTACGATCGCGTTGTGAAGAGTGGTCTTCTTGAAGAACTGCAGATCCGAGGTATAGTGCCAGGGAAGTTTTCCGTCCTTCCCGATCGCAAGGTTCTCCGAAACAGCTACAATGCCCGTAACAGCCATAAATTAAAGTCGTTTGCGATATCTTAGTCCTTGTAAGACAAGGCTCCTGAAGGGCACGTGTCGATCGTTCGTTTCAGCTCTTCGGAAGAGGCCTCTCCGATCTTTATCCAGGGCCGTTCGCCCGGTTTGAACACTTCAGGGAGCCCACGGACGCAATTGCCCGAATGCGCACAGAGTTCCGGCTTCCAGATCACCGTTATCTCGCCGTTAGTATATTCCTTCTCTTTTCCCACAAGTCCCTTTTTCCTTTACGCAGTCAAAGACTTGCCCTTGTATACCGAGATCTCGGAACCCTTCGCCATAAGGATAGAGAAAGGCTTCATTTCATTGAGGATCCCGAAGCGCCTGCCGTAAGTTCCCCCGAAATCGACGCCGATCTTGTCGGCCGAAACGTCGAAGAGCTCCCACTTCGGGTGCTCGACCTTGTATTCGTCGGTCCGCCCGCCGCCGCGTGCAGTATATCCCCAGTAATGCTCGATGATGAACTCGCCGTGCGATCCCTCTTCCGGAACTCCTTTGTTCTCACCGATTCCCACAGTCAATTCGTTCTTAACCCCGTCTTTGCTCCAGCGGTAGGACAGCTTCGAATCCGACTGTTCGTGGCTCATCTTCCACGTTTCGTACGGCTCTCCGTAAACCGTCCGCGCCACGAATGTTATCGCCGCGCGCGGCACGATCTCCTTGACGAAGACAACGCCTCTTCGAAGCTCGCCGTCCGCGTCGAACGTCACGTAGAACCTGAGATTGACCTCGAGGAAATCCCTGTGAAACGGGACCGGAATGCCAAGAACCTTGGTGTTCAGGAACTTGAAGGCCACGAGGCTCGCGAAGCAGCGTCCCTCGTGAAGATCGAGCTCGGTGCCCGCCGGGACCCTGTCCTCGAGGAGCGAGGCCTCGACCTCGTAATTCGCCATCACCAGGTCATTCCATTCTGCGGTCAGGAACTTCTTCATAGCTTCCGAACTTCTCTCAGACTGCGACAGGCGCGGCGATCTTCTTGTGGGAGTGGTATCCCTTTAGCTCCAGGTTCTCGAATCGGAAGGAAAGAAGCCCTTCTAGTCCTCGAAGACCTTCTGCATCGACGAACTCAAGCGTTGGAAGCTCGAGCGGCTCGCGCGAAAGAAGTTCCTCGACCTGGTCCAGGTGGTTCAAATAGATATGCAGGTCGCCGAAGGTGTGTATGAATTCGCCCGGCTCCAGCCCACAGACGTGCGCGATCAGGTGCGTGAGAAGCGCGTACGAAGAAATGTTGAAGGGCACGCCCAGGAACGCGTCGGCGCTTCGCTGATAAAGCTGACAGTGAAGAACTCTTTCGTTTTCGACCTTCAGATGCCAGAACGTGTGACACGGAGGAAGATCGACCTGCCCAGCCTGCTCCGGATTCCAGCCGGAAACGATCAGCCTTCGTGAATTCGGGTTGGTCTCGATCTCTCTAATCAACCACTTGATCTGATCGAAACCGTTCCGCACCGGGTAATCGCCTCCGAAACTTCTCCAAAGATAACCGTAGATCGGCCCCAGGTCCCCTTCCTCTCGCCCGAATCGCGCGGTGTGTTCTTCATCCGCCCATTCTTTCCAGATATCGACGCCGCGTTCCCGCAGGCTCGCTTCGTTCGTATCACCCGAAAGGAACCAGAAAAGCTCCTCTGCGACCCAGCGGAAAGGAACGCGTTTGGTCGTCACGATCGGGAAGCCTTTTCCAAGTTCGAACCGCGTCTGGTAGCCGAACGCCGAGATCGTCCCGACGCCAGTCCGGTCCTCGTGACGGATGCCCTTGTCGAGAATGTGCCGTAGAAGGTCCTGGTACTGTTTCATGACCGTCGCTTGGGTGTGGAGATACATAAAGTTACCATAAACGTTTCGTATTCCGCAGGGACGTCGGCTGAGCGAGAGATATGCTTGCAGAAAAGACCATTTTGATCATCGGTGCGACTCAGGGAACCGGGCTCGAGGCCGCCAAAATGCTCGGCAAGGAAGGCGCCGCCATTAGGATCTTTGCGCGAAACATCCCGAAGGCGCGTGAGGTTCTTGACGACACGGTTACGATCATCGGAGGCGATCTGCGGGATCCGAAGCGGCTTCCGGAGGCATTCGAAGGCGCCGACCATCTGATCTTCACCGCCGGTGTCACCAAGCGACCGTGCAGCGAGGAGCTGATCGTGGCGACCGAATACGAAGGAATGAAAAAAACCCTTTCAGCGGCGCGCGAAGCGGAATTCAAAGGCCGCATCGCCTTCCTGAGCTCCATCGGCGTCACGAACCCGAACTGGGCGAGCCGCCTGCTTAACAAGGTGAAAGGCAACGCGCTAAAATGGCGGCTGGCGATGGAAGACCTGATCCGCGAAAGCGGCTTTGACTACACGATCGTCCGGGCGGGATACTTGATGAACAGCGTCTCGCGAAAACAGATAAGCCTTTCCCAGACGGAATTCGCTTTGGAACTCCGATACAGGATCGGCCGGAGGGAAGCCGCAGAAGTGCTTGTCGAATCGATCAGATATCCGGAGGCCGGGCGAAAGACCTTCGACGCCGTCCGCAAGCGGCATTCGAACGGCTCCGAAGCTATCTGGCAATCGAAATTCGCCGGTCTGAAAAAGGACGAAGCAGTCGCTACCGAAACAGATGAGTGAAGATTTCGAAGTGAGTTTCAATTCTCCGCAGTGCGGCTGGATGTCGATCGGGTTGAAAGGAAGTTCGGGCGAATTCCGAACGACCACTGCTTACGCTCCGCATACCAACGCGCTCGGCGAACTTATGGACGCGCTCGCACGAATGATGAGTTCGGCCGACGGAGACTTCAGCCACACTTTGAAGTGGAATCGCGATCCGGAAGAATACGATTTCGTGCTTTCCGGAACGGACGGTCTTGCGAAAATTGATGTCTTCGAATATCCAACTGGTGAACGAGACCCCGCCGCGAAAGAACTTGTATTCAGCCATTCGGGCGATCTGGCGGGAACCGTCGGCGCATTTTTCGAGACATTCCGTCAGCTCTACGAGGAGCGCGGCGTCGATGATTTCAAGGAGAACTGGCATCAGGAGTTCCCTTACGAGGCCTACGAAAATCTTCAGAGGAGCCTAGCCGCTTGATCCGCCGCGTGCCGGCGGTCTTACCAAATGAAATCCAGGCTTTTAGATCTTCTCGCCTGTCCGGTCTGCGGAGGCGACATCCGTGTTGCACACGAAGGCCCCCGCGAGGGAGAAGAGATCCTCGAGGGAGAACTGTCGTGCGTAAAGTGCGGGAGGTCGTATCCGATCGTCCGCGGAGTGCCCAGATTCGCGGCGCTTGACGCGGTTGAGCGGGAAAAAGCGGAAACTGCCCGGAACTTCGGCTGGCAATGGACGCATTTTACGCAGGAAGATGAAAAATACGCTGAGCAGTTCCTCGGATGGCTACAACCTGTAAGACCTGAGTTTTTCGAGGGAAAGGTCGTGCTCGAGGGCGGATGTGGCAAAGGACGGCATACACAGCTCGCTTCGGAGTGGGGCGCAAAGGAGGTCGTCGGCATAGACCTCAGCGACGCGGTGGAATCGGCATTCCAGGTCGCGAAGAACCTTCCGAACGCGCATATCGTCCAGGCGGACATCTTCCGGTTTCCGTTCAAAAAGGCGTTCGACTACGCATTCAGCGTCGGTGTTCTCCACCACACGCCGGATCCGAAGAAAGCGTTCCTGTCGCTTTGTTCCAAGGTTAAGGAAGGCGGCCACGCCTCGGCGTGGGTTTACGGGGAAGAGAACAATGAGTGGATAGTGAACTATGTGGACCCGGTCCGGACGGGGTTTACGTCGAGGATCAGCCAGCCGGTCCTTTATCAGCTGTCGAAACTTCCGACGCTCGGTGTCTATTCGGCCTCGAAACTGATCTATAAGCCGGCGAACAGGCTTGCGCCAAAGGCCGCCGGTAAGCTCTTCTACAACACCTATCTGAACAAGCTTTCAAATTTCGGCTGGCGCGAACAGCACAACATCGTGTTCGACCACCTTGTGGCTCCGACGGCCTTCTACATCCCGCGGGAAGACTTCGAGAAATGGTGGGAAGAGGCCGGCGCGGAAGATGTCGAGATCACCTGGCACAACGAGAACAGCTGGTGCGGCTTCGGGCGGCTGGGGGACTAAGAAGACTAACCGCGGAGGCGCGAAGGCGCAAAGGGGATTTGGATTTGTTCGCATGAGAAGAGTGCGAATTCTCCGAATTGCCTCCCCGAGACCTAGAATATATCGGCGGTTGTGTGTATTTTCGAAAAGAGAAGTGTGACACGGAGTGACGGACAGGGAGCAACGGACATCTCCAAGTGTAATTTCTGAAAATTGTTTCAAAAGGTCGGAGGAGAACATGAATGTTGAATCCGGCACATCAGCACGAGCTGAATGAACTATCACGAAGGATAATTGGGGCGGCTATTGAGGTTCATAGGGAAATCGGTCCCGGCCTGCTTGAATCTGCTTACGAGGAATGCCTCTGCTTTGAACTTGAGAATCAGGGTATTTCTGTAGCCAGACAAGTTCCGCTTCCGATCAACTACAAAGGAAATGAACTCCCCTGCGCCTACCGGATGGATGTAGTCGTCGAGAACGAGATAATTCTCGAACTGAAAACGACGAAGAGGATTGAATCGATTCACGAAGCACAGTTGCTCTCGTACTTGAAACTGAGCGACAGACCGTTAGGATTAATCCTCAATTTTCATATGGCCTACATGAAGCAAGGCGTCAAGAGGATCGTAAATGGATTCTAGTTTTACTTGTCTTCGAGTGGACCCTGGCTCCTGGATTATACGATCAGTACTTTGTTCAAGTCCGACTCTATCGAAGCTGTATAGATCTCGGTAACACCCTAATTACTCTGCGCCTTTGCGCCTCTGCGGTAAGATTTTCCCCAATGAGTACCAATCTCTCGAAAGAAATGCAGGCGCACACCTACGCCATCATGAATGACGTGGAAGATACGCATTGGTGGTTCGTGGGCCGCCGGGCGATCCTCGAGTCGTTTATGCGGGAGATCACGCAATCGCTAGGGATTGAGAGGAAAGGACTTAGGACTGAGGAAGCGGAAAGCGCGACTGGCAGTAAAGGACTGGAGAGGGAGGAGCGGACGCAAGGCGAGGATCTTCCTAACCTGCAAAACTACAAAGCCGATGAATCGCAAATTGTGGATTCTCAAGAGAGAGTGTCTCAGTCCACAGTCCACCGTCCTCAGTCCTACGAGTCCCCCAGTCCTCAGCCCTCAGTCCTCGGTACTGAAGCTATGGCGCTTCGCATCCTCGACGTAGGCTGCGGGACCGGCGCGAATCTCGAGATGCTCGCCGAATTCGGCAACGCAGAAGGCGTGGACGTCTCTGACGAGGCTCTTACGTTCTGTAAGTCAAAGGGCCTGAATGTTCACAAGGGCCTGGCAGAAGAACTTCCGTTCGAAGGTGGGGAATTCGACGTTGTGACCGGCCTCGATGTGATCGAGCACCTGGACGATGACATCGAGGGGTTGAGCGAGATGCGAAGGGTTACGAAGCCGGGAGGATACGCTCTTGTCTTCGTTCCCGCATTCATGTGGCTGTGGGGGGTTCAGGACGACATCTCGCACCACAGGATACGATACACAAGAAAGCAGATCGCCGAGAGGATGGAGAAGGCCGGATTTACTGTAGCAAGAGCAACTTACGCGAACATCACGTTCTTTCCTCCGATCCTCCTCGGAAGGTTGATAATGCGTCTTACAGGTATTAAGCCCGAATCAGAGAACAACGTGAACGTTTCGGCGCTGAACGGCTTCTTCGGGAGGATCTTCAGCGCGGAAAGGCACTTCCTGAAGTATTTCAACTTCCCGCTTGGTGTTTCGATAGTCGTCGTCGCTAAGAAAGCGTGACAATTCTGAGCGATCTTTGCGGTTCTTTGCGCCTTGGCGGCTTTGCGAGAGCTCGCTTTCAGGCTGGATCCCACCTCAAGCCAAAGTTGTATGAATTGGTGTTACCCGCAAAGCCGCCAAGGCGCAAAGAACCGCAAAGGAAGGTTAAGTCCGGCGAAAAACCAGGACCGCGTTTAGCCCCCCGAAGGCGAAAGAGTTCGATACTGCCGCGTCCACTTTCTTCTCCCGCGCTTCATTCGCGATCACGTCCACATTGCACTCGGGGTCCCGTTCGTTGAAATTGGCGTTCGGGGGAAGCACGCCGCGATGGATGGCCAAAACCGTCGCGACCGCCTCGATCGCCCCGGCCGCACCCAGAGTGTGTCCGTGCATCGATTTCGTCGAAGATACCGCCACTTCATCTGCGTGTTCGCCGAAGACCTCACGGATCGCCTTCGATTCCATCGCATCATTTGCCGCAGTTGCGGTGCCGTGCGCGTTTACGTAACCGACCGCTGAGGGATCCGTTCCGGCATCGTTCAATGCATTTCGCATAGCCCTGACAGGACCCTCGACCGAGGGCATAGTGATATGGTGAGCGTCGGCCGTCATCCCGAAACCGGCGATCTCCGCATAGATCTTCGCGCCCCTTGCCTTCGCTTTCTCCATCTCCTCAAGAACCAGGATCGCGCCGCCCTCACCGAGGACCATCCCGCTTCTGTCTCTGGAAAAGGGACGGCACGTGTCGTTCGAAACGACCCTCAACGCTTCCCAGGCCTTCAGGTTCGTAAAGCTGATCGGTGTCTCGCTTCCGCCCGTGATCGCGGTATCTACCGTCCCGTTTCTTATCGAATGGAACGCCAGACCGATGGCGTGATTGGACGATGAACACGCGGTTGACACAGTGTAAGTTGGTCCGCAGGCGCCGGTCTCCATCGAAATGAAGCTCGCCGCCGCATTCGCCATCGATTGGGGCACAAGCATAGGCGGCGTGCGCTGTTTGTTGTATCTGTAGAGGTTTTCGTACTGCTCGTCGAGATCGGTAAGGCCCCCAGCGCCGGTCGCGGTCACGATCGCGGTTCTTTCCCTCGATGCGTCATCCGTCCATTCGATCCCGGAATCCCTTATCGCCTCTCGCGAAGCCGCAACTGCGAACTGGGAGAAGCGCTTCAAGATCGCGAGTTCCTGTTTCTCGAACAGCTCGGACGGCTCGAATCCCTTTACTTCGGCCGCCTTCTTGAAACGCATCGACGTAACGTCGATCGATTCGATCGGCGCGATCGCCGGCCGTCCCTCGAACAGGTTGCATTCGAACCCGGCTACATCGCTGCCCATAGCGCACACGATGCCGATTCCCGTGACTGCTACCCGGCGCGTGTTCATACGAAAGCCCTACGCGAAACTCGCTTCATTCTTCTCCGCCGTCTTCTTCCTCTTTCATCGCGAGGAGTTTCTCGATGCCTTCGACCATCTCTCCGATGGTCTTGGTCTCGGACGCCTGTTCATCAGGGATCGTTATGTCGAAGGCTTCCTCGAGCTCGAATATAAGGTTGAGAGCGTCGAGCGAATCCATCTCAAGATCCTCCAGTTTCGTGTCCACAGAGATCGCGCTTTTGTCGATCTCCTTGAATTCCGCGATGACGGAAATGGTCTTTTCAGCAATTTCGGAGTTCATAGTTAGGAAATCCGTCCGGTGGGAAATCTACCGGGGAGCAGTTTGATTTTTGACGGAAAGTATAATTCCAAGCCGCTCGCGTGTTCAAACACGCAGCGCCTCAGTCTTATTGCCGATAACACCCCTTCGCCCCTGCCGGCTGGTACGCAAATAATGTAAAATACGCCGAAGAGGATCATGACCGCGCCTTTCCGCTCTGCAATGAACTTCACCGCTTACGTTTCGAAGTACTACGCATTGACCATACTTGCGATCTGCGTTATCGCCGCGTTGGTAATACCGTATCCCGCGGAAGAGGTGCCCGAGTGGAAGCTGCTGGTGATCGATGAGAACTACCTTCCCGGAGGAGGAAGGACGGTCATTCAGAAGGTCGAGAATCCTTATTACGGACACAGCGCCGAATACACTGCCTCGACCGACAAGAACGGTTTCGTCACATTCTCGAGAAGGTATATGTGGGCGGGAGCATCCCGCAGGCTTATTGCCGCCGGGGCATCCGCGCTCGGCTGGGACACGGCCACTTCGGTCGCGATCACGGTAGAATCGCCGGCGTGCGCCGGTTCAGTTCAGTGGAAGAGCGGGGCTCCCTTGCCGGACAAACTTGTCTGCCCATAAAAGGCCGCGCCCGCAGTTGATGATGGACTCAGAACAAATCAGGGAATCTTTGCCGGCCTCGCGTCCTGCGCTTTCGCTCTTTCTTCCTGTGTTCAACGAAGAAGAGAACGTTGCGGAAATGCACGCGAAGATCGCGTCGGCGCTCGATACGATCGGCAAGCCTGCGGAAGTGATCTATGTCGACGACGGTTCTTCTGACCGGTCGCTCGAAGAGCTCAAGAAGGTCGCGGCCGCGGACGACAGGGTTCGAGTGATCGCTCTTCGCCGCAACTACGGCCAGACGGCGGCGATGTCCGCGGGCATCGACGCCGCGCACGGCGAGATCCTGATCCCGATGGATGCCGACCTTCAGAATGATCCTGCGGACATCTCGAAACTGCTGGAAAAACTGGACGAGGGCTACGATGTCGTTTCGGGTTGGCGTGTCGACAGGAAAGACAAGCTCTTCAGCCGCAAGATACCTTCGTGGATCGCGAACCGTGTGATCTCGTCGATCGGGGGCGTCCATCTTCACGATTACGGCTGCTCGCTGAAGGCCTACCGCCGAGACGTACTGAAAGATGTGCGGCTTTATGGCGAGATGCACCGTTTCATACCGATCTACGCCGCCTGGGCCGGCGCGCGTGTCACGGAGATCCCGGTCAATCATCTTCCAAGGATACACGGCAGATCGAAGTACGGGATCTCGAGGACTATCAAGGTCGTCTTCGATCTGATCACGATCAAGTTCCTCGCCTCGTACCAGACCAAGCCGCTGTATGTATTCGGCTCGTTCGGCCTGATCGCGTTCCTGCTGTCGGTTGCGGCGGCCGTTTGGGCGGTCATCCTGAAGTACGGATACGACGTGTCATTCATACTGACGCCGCTTCCTGTGATTGCGGTCGTGATGCTGGCGATAAGCATTCAGTTCTTCCTGATGGGATTGCTGGCGGAGCTTCTTGTCAGGACATACCACGAATCGCAGGATAAGGCGATTTACGCGGTTAGGGAGAGGATCGGAGCATTTGAGGACTGAGAGGAAAGGACTGAGGACTGAGTTTCCGAAGCCTGACCGTCAGGGAGGGCTACTTCGAGAACTGAGATGAAAGGACTGAGGACTGAGTGTCCGAAGCCCGACTGTCAGGGAGGGCTACTTCGAGGACTGTGGAGGACTGAGAGGAAAGGACTGAGGAACGAGTTTCCGAAGCCCGACTGTCAGGGAGGGCGACTTCGAGGACTGAGAGGAAAGGACTGAGGACCGAGTGACCGAAGCCTGACAGTGAAGGAGGGCTACTGCGGGAACTGAGGGAGAAGGACGGAGAGAAGA
>JAGFIQ010000034.1 GCA_024103495.1 Aridibacter famidurans | reverse complement strand
CGTCTTCACTTCTACACACAAGAGCGGCACCCGGGCCGCCTACCCCGGCTGTCCGCGTGTCGTGTACAGTTTCCCTTTTCTTCTATCTTGTGGCTAGTGGGGTTTGTTGGCCTGGTGTGCGCAGCAGGCGGGGCCGCGGTTGTTTGGGTTTTGGGGGGGGGGGGGGGGGGGTAATGCACTAACTACCTGACCTTTCTTCCCGGATGGATCGGGAGTTTACCGGCCATTCCAGCTCACTATTTTCCCGAGAAGTTCGCCAACCGTATCAGACGCCGCTAAAATGTGTCAAGAAGTCTTGAACACAACGGCGTCGGTAGAGCGTGTCCGAAGGCGGAACCCCGAGCGTGAGCGAGGGGGCCGTCGGCAGTTCCAGGTTCCAGGTTCAAAGTTCCAAGGACGTGTCCGAAGCCCGAGCGTGAGCGAGGGCTACCTTTCGGCAGTTCCAGGTTCCAGGTTCCAGGTTCAAAAAGAAGTGTCCGAAGCCCGAGCGTCGGGGAGGGCTACTTCAAGGCAGTTCCAAGTTCCAGGTTCAAGGTTCCAGGTTCAAAAAGAAGTGTCCGAAGCCCGAGCGTGAGCGAGGGCTACCTCTACGTAGTTCCAGGTTCAAGGTTCAAGGTTCAAAGGGCGGAGGTGGACGGTGCCGGCCGAATTCACGCAATCGCTTCGCGATGCGCGAATGATACGACGCGTTCCGTGGGTTCCGCTTCGCTCCCCCCCACGGCTAAATGCAGGTCGTCGCTTCGCGACTATAGACATTTGGCACCTACGGAGCCGGAGATGTTGGGTGTCCCGCCTTGCTATCAGACTCCCGCGCCTGCGGCGCTTTTCATTGGGCAATGGTCATTGGGCAACGATCAATGAGAAGTATCGCGAATGGCTCTTCTCTGCGCTCTCTGCGTGCCCTGCGGCCGATCCCCGACAAGCTGAAGCTTATCGGACAAGCGAAGCGCGCCTGCGGCGCTTTCCATTGGTCAATGGTCATTGGTCAATGGTCAATGATCGTGCCGCCGCAGCGCCGAGCGGGCACAGGGCTACCGCGGGCGCACCTTCTTGACGAAACACATTGTCGGTGTTAGTTTTCGTACTTGTTCGGGACCTAATTTAGCAGTACTCCGCATACCAAGGAGCTTGTTGCCGTGGCCGCATCCAGACTGCTTCTCGCAGACGATTCGATAACGATCCAGAAAGTGGTAAACCTGACCTTCTCGGGCGAAGGCATCGACGTGGTGTGCGTGAGCGACGGGAATTCCGCTATCGATCTGCTTCGGGAAGAGCTTCCGGACCTTGTGATGGCGGACGTTAACATTCCCGGCGTCAACGGTTACGAGATCTGCGAGAAGGTCAAATCGATGGACACGGAGCGCGATATCCCCGTCATCCTTCTCGTGGGTTCGTTCGAGCCGTTCGACGAGGAAGAGGCGAAGAGGGTAGGCGCGGACGCGTTCCTGACCAAGCCGTTCGAGAGCATCGCGGCGCTCGTTGACATGGTTAACGGATTTCTCGCGGGTACAGGTGAAGCGGAACAGCCCCGGTACGACGACACCGTCGAGTATCCGCCGGACCACGAGATGGTGGTCAGCGCATCGTCGATGCCGTTCGCAGGCGGGTTCGAGGACGAGACGATCGAGACCGAACGCGTAGGCGCTTCCGAAGAGCCTGCTTTTGAAGAGCAAGGAGAAGTTTTTAGCCAGGTCGAAGGGCTGGAAACGTTCGGTGAAGACGAGGCTTCGGAGGCGTTTGAACCCGTCGTTTCGACTGATGAGACCGAATCCGCATACGAGTCCACGGAAGACCTTCGCGAGGCCGACGAAGTGCCGTCCTATTATTACTCCGATACACGCGAGCGGGATTCAGACAGGTCCGAGCCGGACGACGGATTCGATCAGCCAGAAGCGGCCGTTCAGGACGAACCTTCCGAAGAATACAGCGGCTGGAGCGAACCCGTACCGGCGTTCGATGAAGAGCCGTCAGATGCGATCACCGGAGACGAGCAAACCGGGCCGGAAGAATCTGAAGGGATCTATTACCGCGAAGAGACTTACCGAGAGACTTCCTATTTCGAGCGCACTTTCGAGGGCCAGGTCGCCGACACTTCGGAGGAAGATGTCGAAGAAGACGCCTTTACCCCGATCCAGCTTCACTCAGGCGATGAGGCAGAGCCTGAGAGCGCAGACTTCGGGGCTGTCACGGTCGAGCTCGACGAATCGGAGCTCCTCGAACTCCCGGTCGACCATTCAACGGCTGATGACTCGGAGGCAGGCAGTTACGACCTCGGGACGCCCGAGCGACAGGAATCCGATTCAGCTTACGAGCAAGGTTTTTCCGGTGAGATACCCGACGAGCTTGTCAACGAGATAGCCCGAAGGGTCGTCGAGAGGCTTTCGGAAAAAGCGGTCCGCGAGATAGCGTGGGAAGTGGTCCCGGAGATGGCCGAACTGATCATCAAGAAGATGACCGAACAAAAGCTCAACGAATAACCGACACCTGACCGACATCGACGCGGCCTGTTTTCACCCCCGGGATGAAAACAGGCCGTATTTGTTCTAGAATCGTGTTTTTGCTGAATCTAAGGGACGTCGTCCGAGGCGTCCCACGACGACCATCTTATGGAACTCGCTAAACAATACGATCCTTCCGAAGCCGAAAAGCGGCATTACGAATACTGGGAATCAAACGGTTTGTTCTCTCCTGAAGTCAACGGCGACAGGAACGCGCCGAAGTACTCGATCGTGATACCACCGCCCAACGTAACCGGCAGCCTGCATATGGGCCACGCGCTCCAGCACACGATCATGGACGTGCTGACCCGCCGGAAAAGAATGCTCGGATTTCGCACGCTCTTCTTGCCGGGAATCGATCACGCCGGGATATCGACCCAGAAGATGGTCACCGACCAGCTCTGGAAGGAAGAAAAGAAGACGCCTCAGGACATAGGCCGCGAGGAATTCACGAAGCGCGTCTGGGAATGGAAGGCCAAGTACGGCGGGACGATCCTTCAGCAGATGCGAAGGGAAGGGGTCTCGGTCGATTGGAGCCGCGAGCGGTTCACGATGGAAGAGTCCCTTTCGAAGGCCGTAACATCGGTTTTCGTAGCGCTTTACGAGGAAGGCTCGATCTATCGCGGCGCGCGGATCGTGAACTGGTGCCCGAAGGACAAGACGGTCCTTTCGGACCTTGAGGTCGAGGACAAGGCGAAGAAGGACGGAAAGCTCTACTACCTGCGGTATCCCGTGAAGGGAACCGAAAGGCATCTGACTGTCGCAACGACGAGACCCGAGACGATGCTTGGAGACACCGCGGTCGCTGTCAATCCCGAGGACATACGCTTTTCCGACCTTGTCGGTGCCACGGTCGAGCTTCCCCTTACCGGCCGCGAGATTCCTGTCATAGCGGACGATTACGTCGATATGGAGTTCGGGACGGGCGCGGTGAAAATAACGCCGGCGCACGATCCGAACGATTACGAGATCGGCCTGCGTCACGACCTTCCCCAGCTGAACGTGATGAACGACGACGCGACGATGAACGCGGACGCGGGAGCCGATTTCGAAGGCCTCGACCGGTTCAAGGCGCGCGAGCTGGTGGTGGAGAAGTTCGAGGAGCTCGGACTGCTCGAGAAGATCGACGATTACGAGATGGTCCTTCCGGTCTGCGAGCGCTGCAAAACGATCGTCGAGACGCTGATCTCCGAGCAGTGGTGGGTGAAGATGGCAGGGATGCGCGACCTGGCGCTCGATCTCAAGCGGAAAGAGGACCTTCCGAAGTTCACGCCACACAACCCTCACACGAAGGTTTACACGGACTGGCTTGAGAATCTGCGCGACTGGACGATCTCAAGGCAGCTCTGGTGGGGCCACCAGATCCCGGCGTGGTACGACGGCGAGGGAAATGTGTTCGTCGCGAGAAGCTTTGAAGAAGCCGCGGAAATGGCGGGAACCGAAGACCTTACTCAGGACGAGGATGTTCTGGACACGTGGTTCTCATCCTGGCTCTGGTCGTTCTCCACCCTCGGATGGACAAAGCCCGGCGACCTTACGGAAGACATGGAGGAGTATCATCCGACCGATGTCCTCGTCACCGCAAGGGACATCATCTTTCTATGGGTCTCGAGAATGGTGATGTCGGCGCTGAAGTTCGTCGGAGAGAGGCCTTTCGACGACGTCTACATCACCGGGACGGTGCTTGCCTCGGACGGCCAGAGGATGTCGAAGACGAAAGGCAACGGCATCGATCCGCTGGATGTTTTCGACAAGTACGGAGTGGACGCGACCCGTATGGCGCTCGCGGGATCTTCGACGGGGATGGACTTTGCGTGGCGCGACGAAAGGGTCGAATCGTTCCGAAACTTCGCGAACAAGATCTGGAATGCGACGCGCTTCTGCCTTATGAACTCGGAAGGCGCGACGGTCGATCCGGAATCGATCCTTTCTCCTGATTCGATCGCCGACCGCTGGATCGTCTCGAGGCTCAACCGGACGGCGTTGAAGGTCAACGAGGCGCTTGAAAGGTACGCCTTCCACGAGGCGGTCCAGCTTCTCTATCACTTCTTCTGGGACGATTTCTGCGACTGGTATATCGAGCTCTCGAAGGACGAGATCACCTCCGGCGACGCGGGCTCGAGGACGAGGATCCTGACCGTGCTCGAGCAGTCCCTGCGGCTGCTTCACGCGTTCATGCCGTACCTGACCGAAGAGCTCTGGCAGAAGCTGCCCGGAACCGGAGACGCACTTCATCACCCCGCGTATGCAGGCAAGCCCGCGTCGATATCGCTCGCCGGTTTCCCGGTCGGCGACAGGGGCTTCGTCGATGACCGGGCGGAAGACGAGATGGGGCTGGTGATCGACCTGATCTCGAAGGTCAGGAACATACGCTCCGAGATGCGCATAAGCCCTTCGGTCCGGATCCCGCTTCACGTAGCGGCGGATGGTTCAACGGCAGAGGCGCTCGGATCGAATTCGGCGCAGATCGTAAAACTGGCGCGTGTGACCGACCTGGTGCTGGCGAGCGAGCTTGACGTTCCGAAAGCGTCCGCAAAGGCCGTGCTTTCCGACGGGACCGAGATAGCCGTGCCTCTGGAAGGCCTGATCGACTTCGAGAAGGAACGCGAAAGGCTTTCGAGCCAGATCGGAAAGCTCGAGGAAGAGGGCGAGAAACTCGGCGCTCAGCTCGCGAACAGGAACTTCGTGGAGAGGGCTCCGGAAGAGAAGGTCTCGGCGGTCCGCGAAAGGGTCGGCGAGATCGAGATCCAGCTGAAGGCGCTCAAGGAAAACCTGCAGGCGCTGGACTAGGCGCCGCGCGGAAGGAAACCAAGTATGAATCTCATCGAGAACATAGACATACTCGCCGCCGTAGGCGACTTCCTTGCCGAGGATCTTGGGCGCGGCGACATCACGACCCGTTCGACGGTGCCGGAGGGCGTCCGAGGATCGGGAAACTTCCTCGCGAAGGAAGACCTTGTGATCTGCGGGATATGGATCGCCGACGCTGTGTTCGCGCATCTGGATCCCGACAATCCCAGGCTCGAGACGAATTACGCCGACGGCGACGAGGTCGAATCCGGAACGGTGTTCGGAAGGCTCGAGGGGTTCGCCGATGTGCTGCTCGCCGGGGAAAGGGTCGCGCTGAACCTTCTCCAGAGGCTTTCCGGGATCGCGACCCTCTCGAGGGCGTTAGCGAAACGCGTCGAGGGACCGGGCGCCGTCGTTGTGGATACGCGAAAGACGACGCCGGGACTGAGGATGATGGAGAAGTACGCGGTCGGGATCGGCGGATGCAAGAACCACAGGTTCGGGCTCGATGACGGGGTGTTGATAAAGGACAACCACATCACTCTCGCGGGAGGCGTTCGCGAGGCGGTCGCGGGGGCGAAAGAGGTCGCGGGACATCTTCACAAGATCGAGGTCGAAGTGACGAACTGGGCTCAGCTGAGGGAAGCTATCCAGGCGGGGGCGGACATAGTGATGCTCGACAATCAAACGCCCGACGAGGCGGCGAAGCTGGTCGGGATGGCGAGGGACCTGAATCCGGAAGTGCTGATCGAGGCCTCGGGCGGGATGAATCTGGACAATGTTCGCGACTACGCGGAAGCGGGAGTGGACCTGATCTCGGTCGGGATGCTCACGCACTCCGCGAGAGCGGTGGATATCAGCTTCAAGATCAATGTTCTGTGAGCTGGGAAATGGGGTTTACCACAGAGAGCACAGAGAGCGCAGGGATTGTTGTAGAAAATTATTCCTTTGTTCCAAATATTCTGCGATGCATCGATGCGGACCGCGTCCCGTAGGGACAGCCGTAACTTAGCCCCGGACAAGCCGAAGGCGCAGTCCGGGGTGCTGATCGGAATCACCCCCCAGCCGCGTAGCGGCGTTTGACATCACCGCAGAGAGCGCAGAGAAGAATTGGCCATTTACCTTCATCTGTGTCCATCTGTGGCTAATTCTGCTCCGCGCCCTCTGCGGTTGAACCTCCCGCGTCAGGGGGCGACGAAAGCTCCGCCATCTCATCGCTCGCTTTCAGGAACGGAGCGAACCAGAGCGCGGCGGTCGAAACGACAAGCGCCACCGTGCACGCGATCCCGCCTTCAAGCCCGTACTTGCCTCCCGTGATCCACTCCGGCCCCGTGTCCATCTCCCTCAGGATAGGATACTCCGAAAGCTGGGTCAGGCCGCTCACCTCGATCCCGAAGACCGTTCCCAACACGAAATTCCACGCCACGTGAAGCCCGAACGCGAGCCACAGCGTGCGGGTCTTCAGATACGCCGCTCCCAGCCAGATCCCCGCCAGGAAAGTGTTCACGAACGAAAATGTGCCCGAGGACGGATTGCCGATATGTCCCGAGGCGAAGATTGCAGAAGTTAAGAGCAGCGCGAGCCACGCGAGATTCGACCGCACGAAAGTCTGGAATATGTAGCCGCGCGCGAACGCCTCCTCGAACGCAGCTCCGGCGGTGAAGATCCCCAATGAGACAAGCGCCGCCATAAGGATCGTCCCGCCCGCTTCGTCATTGAACCCGAAGCTCAGCCCTCCGAACATCGCGGCGATCCCGACGGCGATTACGACAGCCGCGGCCCCAAGAAGAAGGCCCAGGATCAGGTCCTTCAGCCAGTATTTTGTGAATGAAGCTCCAAGCGCCTTGAACGGCAAGTGTTCGAGCAGTTTTCCGCAGCCCCACGAAATGAGCAGCACGATGGCGAGCGAGATAACGGAGGACAGGAAGGTCAGGATCGGAAGACTCTGCTGAGGCTCATCGAGCAGCAGGATCGCCACAGCGCGGAACGCCGGGATCGTCAGCGAGACGGCGACGATGAAGACCGCCATAAATATGGCAAAGCGCCATCCGCTCCTTAGTCTCCCGAAACTATCGAACAGGACCTGATTCATAGCTCGCAATCTTAACCCATACGCGCCGTATGTCGAGAGGCGGGAACGATTTGAGGCGGCGCTTCTATGCTAAACTAGCGACAATCCGATGAGCGAAAACACACCGCAGACCGTGGCCCGAAGGCGCCGGTTCCCCTGGATCCTCGGGGGTATCGTGCTCCTGCTTTTCACACTGCTCGTCCTTCTGCAGTCCTCGAACCTCTGGAAAACGCTCACCGTCAACTCGGCTACGGACACGGTCCTTCTCTACGCGCTTTCCTCCCTGAACTTCGTCGCGTTCGTCATCTTCGCCTTCATTCTCGTACGCAGCCTCCTGAAGCTCAGGCAGGAGCGGAAGGCGCTTCAGCTCGGCTCGAAGATCAAGACCCGTCTGCTCGTGTACTTTTTTGCGGTCAGCCTTCTGCCGCTGATCGCGATGGCAGTTTTCTCGTACCTCTTTATGAACCGCGCGCTGGAGCGCTGGTTTTCGCAAATGCCGGAGAACGTCGTGCGTGCGGGCAAGAACGTGCAGGACGAGGCCATCGAAGCCCAAAAACAGAGGCTGGCCGAGACCGCGAAAATGCTGGCAGCAGGCATCGGCGGCGAACCACCGGATCAGGGGGCTTTGGAGAGCATCAGGTCGGCAGGCGAGCTGGCCTTGCTTGAGGTTGTTGACGTCAGTGGGCGCCCGATTATCTCTGCGCGATCCGCAGATGCCGAATCGGAAAAGCTGATTTCCGAATTGCGGGCCGTCCGCGAGGGAAGGTTCGACGCCGAGGAATTGAGCGACGGCATTGGATACGACGCGGCTGTTGCCCGGCTTGCTTCCGGCAACTTTCTGGTCGTAGTTCCGGCGTACGGTCCGGCGAACGATCTGGGAACGACGTTCCAGTCGGCGCTGGAGGAATTCGACCGTCTAAAGTCCCAGCAGGTAAGCGTGCGGCAGATAGGGATCACGACACTCGGGCTTCTGACTTTCCTTCTTATATTCGCCTCTTCGTGGACCGCGTTTTACATCGCTAAGGGGATCACAAGGCCGATCCGTTCGCTTGCGGAAGGGGCGAAAGAGATCGCGGGCGGAAATCTGTCGCATCGCGTCAACGTCCTCGCCGAGGACGAACTCGAGCTGCTGGTCAACGCCTTCAACGAGATGTCTGCCGAGCTCGAAGCGAACTCGGCGGAGCTTCGCGAGCGCCGTCGGTATATCGAAACGGTCCTGCAGTCGCTTTCGACGGGAGTGATCTCGTTCGACGCTTCGAACCGCGTCACGACTATCAACAAGGCTGCGATCGAGATGCTTAAGCTCGAGGAAGCCGACCTGCGTGACCTGGAGCTCGATCGGCTTGTGAATCCGCGCAACAAGCAGATCCTCGCGAGGCTTCTCGCGAGAGCGACGAGGACCGGACAGGCTTCGGAGCAGACGGTCCTTAAACGCGAGCAAACGGACGACGGAGGGGAGACGGGCGAGGGTCTCACGGTCGCGCTGACAGCTACTGCGCTTCCGGGCGGGAATGGGACGGTTCTCGTGATCGAGGACCTTTCGGAACTGATAGCGGCTCAGCGCGCGTTCGCCTGGCAGGAGGTCGCGAGGCGAATGGCGCACGAGATCAAGAACCCTCTTACGCCGATCCAGCTTTCCGCCGAGCGGATCGCGAAGCGTATGGACAGAGATCTCGACGACGCGATACATCTGTCGGAGAGCGGAGGCGAAGGAGCGGCGGGCGACCGGCGGAGCACTTCAAAGGTGGTGCGCGACGGAACGGAGACCATACTTCGCGAGGTCACCTCGCTCAAGATGATGGTGGACGAGTTCTCCCGTTTCGCGCGTCTTCCCGATGTGAAGACCGAATCCGGGAACGTCAACGAGCTTCTCGGACAGGTCGCGCTGCTTTACGAAGACCGAAGTGCGGATGTGAACTTCACGCTCGAACTTGCCGATCCGCTCCCGGACGCGATGATCGACGAGGAACAGCTGAAGCGCGTCTTCGTGAACCTGATCGACAACTCGCTCGAGGCGTTCGAAGCGGGGCAGAACGGGAAGTCGGTGAGCGTTTCGACCCGGCACGACATCGCTCGGGATGTCATCGTTGCCGAAGTCGCAGACACCGGTCGCGGGATAGCGCCGTCCGATTTTCAGAAGCTGTTCCAGCCGTATTTCTCGACAAAAGGCCGCGGAACGGGGCTCGGGCTCGCGATCGTACAGCGGATCGTGTCCGAGCACGGCGGAAAGATCAAGGCAGTGCCGAACCAGCCTTCGGGAGCGAGGTTCATCGTCGAGCTTCCCGCCGTTTCGCGGAACGGGGATGCTTGAACACCCTTCGGTTTTGAGATTCAAATCCTTCCGTTTAACATCTTCCTTTGGCCCGCCGGCGGTGCGGGCCTCTGAAGACCGACATCAGCGATGAATCCGAACTCAGTACTCATAGTCGATGACGAGCCGGGGATCCGAGAAACGCTAAGGGACGTGCTCGAGGACGAGGGCTACGAGGTCGTTTCGGCGGGGTCGGGCGAAGAGTGCCTGAAGCTTACCGAATCGGACCATTTCGGCTGCATTCTACTCGACGTTTGGCTTCCGGGGATCGACGGCCTCGAGACGCTGGCGAAGCTCCGCGAACGCGGAGACGAATCGGCAGTGGTGATGATCAGCGGACACGGGAACATCGAGACTGCCGTAAACGCTACGAAACTCGGCGCGTTCGACTTCATAGAGAAACCGCTCTCGCTCGAAAAGACGGTACTGACAGTCCGAAACGCGATCCGCCAGCAGGAGCTGGAAAGGCTGACATCGAGCCTCTCGGAGAAGATCGGCCAGGAATACGAGATGGTCGGCGAGTCGGTGGCGATGAGGGCGCTTCGCAAGCAGATCGCCATCGTCGCCCCAACCGACGGGCGCGTGCTGATCTCGGGCGAGTCCGGCACGGGAAAGGAACTTGTCGCGCGGGCCATCCACGCGGCTTCGAAGCGCAGCCGACTTCCGTTCGTCGAGATCAACTCCGCAGCGATCCCGGAAGAGCTCGTCGAGAGCGAGCTGTTCGGCCACGCAAAGGGAGCGTTCTCGGGCGCGACCAAAGCGAAGAAAGGGAAGTTCGAGCTTGCCGACGGCGCGACCCTGTTTCTCGACGAGATCGGGGATATGTCGCCGACGGTGCAGGCGAAGATGCTTCGCGTGCTTGAAGAGCAGAGATTCGAACCTGTTGGAAGCAACACGCCGGTGAACGTGGACGTGCGCGTAATTTCCGCCACGAACCAGAGGCTGGACGACCTGATCGAGAGCGGCAAGTTCAGATCAGACCTTTTTTACAGGCTGAACGTGATCCCGTTCCAGGTTCCGCCGCTTCGCGACCGGACAGAAGACATCCCTGTCCTGACAGAATATTTCAACAAGAAGTACTCGCGGGAATACGGAAAGCGTTCGAAGGTATTCACAGACGATGCGCTCGAGACGATGATGAACTACTCCTGGCCCGGGAACGTGCGCGAACTGCGCAACACGGTCGAGCGAGTGGTGATAATGAACCGCAAGCGGAACATCACGCCTGTGGAACT
Organism: Aridibacter famidurans; assembly: GCA_024103495.1. GTDB lineage: Bacteria > Acidobacteriota > Blastocatellia > Pyrinomonadales > Pyrinomonadaceae > Aridibacter > Aridibacter famidurans. The sequence goes on along the minus strand of JAGFIQ010000034.1, from coordinate 8,534 downwards.
GCCCCGGTTCGGGCCCGCTGACGAACCTTCGGCATCGTCTTACCGCTTTCCGTCCTTCAAGGAGGCGACCGACGCGTATCAAAGAGAGTTCATTTTGCACAAGCTTGCCGAGACCGACGGTAACGTCACAAAGGCGGCCGAGTCGATGGGAGTCGACAGGAGCCATCTCTACAGGCGGATGAAAAGCCTCGGCATACAGGCTCGTGAGTAACCGGGACTCGAACCCCGTTGACAGACATTCAATTCAAACCGACAGGAGAGAAATTATGAGATCGATCATCAAGAACCTGACCGTCGTCGTTGCCGTGCTTGCGTTCGCGGCCGGTTCGTTCGCGCAAGACTCCGGCTCGATGAAGATGCCGGGCGGCGTAAAAGGCGAGATCCTGAACGAGCTAGGCGGGCTTGAAAAGAAGTACGTAGGCCTCGCGGAAGCGATGCCGGCCGACAAGTACGGATGGCGCCCGGGCGAAGGCGTACGCTCCGTGAGCGAGACCTTTATGCACGTCGCGATTGCGAATTACAGGCTTCCGACCTTTATCGGCGCCAAGGCTCCGGACTCGCTTCCGGGTGAAAAAGCCGTCACTGACAAGGCGGAGGTTGTGAAACATCTGAAGGGTTCCTTCGCGTTCCTAAAGGACGTCGTGATGAAAATGTCGGACGCAGATACCGAGAAGACCGCGAGCATGTTCGGACGCGACAGGACCTACCGAGAGATCGGATTCTTCATCGCCGGCCATTGCCACGAGCACCTCGGCCAGCTGATCGCGTATTCGAGGATGAACGGGATCGCGCCGCCCTGGAGTCAGGGGTGAGGATCGTGAGCGGTGAGCAGTGAGCGGTAAGCGGTGAGCAGTAAGCGGTGAGCAGTGAATCGAAAATCGTGAATCGTGAATCGTGATTTGTGAATCGTGATTTGTGAATTGTGAATCGCGATTTGTGAATTGTGATTTGCGATTTGCATACGACTAATACATCTTTACGCTCACGGCTCACGGCTCACGGCTCACCGCGAAGCGCTGGCGGGTTCGATCGGACGTGTCCGAAGCCCGAATGTGAGTGAGGGCTACGCCGGAGCACTCAAGACCGCGGGCGAACGTTGACGGGATTGCTGGCCAAAGACGTTACGTACATTGACTAACCCGAAAACTTCGGACGCCTCTACCCCCGTTTAGCGGCGGGCTTGCCCGCTGTCTTGCCTGCAATCCAAACGATTCGGGTTGCACGAACGGATTCGGGTACGTCCTCGGCTAAACTGAAACTTCGCTGTTGTCCCTGTCCCCAAAGAACTCCTCGATCTCCAAATGGTTCCATAACGGTTTTTGGTCGATCTCGAATGGGACGTCCCCCGTTTCGTGAGGCTGATAGGCTTTGAAACTCGAGTACTTCCAGTCGCCAGGTTCGGCACACAATCCCGCAACTACCGGATTCTTGTGAATATAGTTCAGCTTCTGAGCAAAGAACTTGGCGCTAGAGATGTCGATCGATGAGTAGTCCTTCTGCCATACCGCAAAATCTTGTCGGTTGGTCCTGTGTTTGATCGACAGATTCGCCAGAGAATCTCTTCGACCGTTCGCCTTGATCCAATCAACGATCAGCCTCCCTGTCTTGCCTTTGAGCTTTCGCATTATCACTCCGATCTTGACGTCCAACGGGTTCAGAAGCATATGGACGTGGTCAGGCATAAGCACATATCCGGGGACCTTTAGCTTGTGAACACCCCTGAGTTCCTCAAGGACATTCACGAAGATCTCGCATGCGAATTCGTTCTTGAATATCGGAAGCCTTTGAAAAGTTGCGGTTGTTACGAAGTGGATGTTGTTCAGGTGATGGGACCTGAACTTTGTCATTTTCATTCTTCTTCTCCATCGGGTGAGGTCCCGGAGAATGTGTACATCAGTAACTCATAAGGCGGGCAAGCCCGCCGCTAAACGGCTCACTCCTCATTCTTCTGAGGCACTTCCTCCCCTTCCGCGAAGAACTCGAGCGAATCGGAATTGATGCAGTATCTCTGTCCGGTCGGCGGGGGGCCGTCGGGAAACACGTGTCCCTGATGTCCGTCGCACCTTGCGCACCGCGTTTCCGTCCGGACCATTCCGAACTTCGTGTCCCGCACGTACTTGATATGGTCCTTGTCGACGGGTTCGTAGAACGAGGCCCAGCCCGTTCCTGAGGTGAACTTCGACGAAGAATGGAAAAGCGGAAGGCCGCACAGCCGGCAGGCGTAGGTGCCGTCTTCCTTGTTGTCCAGGAGGCTTCCGCAGAAAGGCGCTTCCGTCCCGTGTTCGATAAGTATGCGGTATTGATCGGGCGTGAGGTCTTCCGCCAGCCGCTCGCGCTCTTCATCGCTCAAAGGGGTTATGTCGTAGCCGGACTCTGAGAGTATAGGGCCTTCCGATTCGTCCATTCTGTCCTGTGGTTCCATCTGTCTCCGTCTATTGTTTGAACAGCGGATTATACCATCCGCCTTTGTTTCTATTTCATAACCATCGTTACGGAGAAAGCAATCATGGCAACACCCTGGAAAAGAAATGTACGCAAGGCAGGAAAGATCACTGTCAAGAACGACGCGGCAAACTGGAAACCCGTCGTGGAAGCGGCGATCAAGACATTCAACGTCGTGGGATTGGGAGTAACTCTGGAATCGGTCGCCGGCGATGACGCTGATATCGTGGTAAAGCTGTCCGACGGCACCGGAAAGCACACCTTCAATGATCCGTACTACGGCGAGGTGCCTGTGACCGCGACCTTCGACGCGACCGCGGTCCACGGAAAGACAAAGACACTGGTCGACCCCGACAAGAACGTGATCGTGAAGGCGGTAATCTTTCTTCCGAAGAGGCTGAAGGACGTGACGGCGCCCATCAAGGAGGCGGTGGTCGTTCACGAGTTGATTCATGCCGCTGGCCTCGATGACAACAAGGACCACGACAGGACCGCGGGCATCTTCTACTCGCCTCTCGAATACAGTGGTGGACGGCTTGTCGAATGGGGCACGGGCGGAAATGCGAAGTCGATGCCCCCGATAAGGGTCGGCAACGAGACAACCTGCAAGCTGAAGGCGCTTTGGACCGACAGCTTCGCGTGCGACTAGTCTCCGTCTTCGAGCCGCTTTTCGAGCTTTCGGAGCCTCGCCGCGAAGTCGCCGAGTCGCCGGAACAGCGCCGTCGAGCGAAGCCACTCGCGGTTGTCGAAGCCCGGGATTCCGGAGATGACCTTTCCTGCGGGAACGTCGTGCGAGGTCGCGGACTTAGCCGTCAGGACGGCGTCGTCGCCTACTTTCAAGTGACCGGCGATGCCGACCTGGCCGGCCAGTATCACGCGTTTGCCTATGTGCGAGCTTCCGGCTAGTCCGGTCTGCGAACAAATGAGCGCATCTTCATCTACGGTGCACGAATGACCTATCTGGACTAGGTTGTCGATCTTCGTGCCGCGCCTGATACGGCTTTCACCGACTGAAGCCCGATCAATGGCGGTGTTGGCTCCGATCTCGACGTCGTCCTCGATCACAACCCGTCCGACCTGCGGGATCTTCAGCCACTTCTTTTCTTTGGTCTTGGCGTATCCGAAGCCGTCGGAACCGATCGTCGAGCTGTTCTGGATGATGCACCGAGCGCCTATCTCGCAGTTCTCGCGGACCGAAACGCCCGAATGGATGACCGTGCCTTCGCCGATCGAGACGTTCTCGTAAATGGTTGCGTTCGAAAATATCCGCACGCCTTCCGCGATCCTGCATCCCGCCGAGATCACGACATTCGCCCCGATCTCGACGCCGCCAGCGACATCGGCGGAGGTGTCTATCACCGCCGTCGGATGGACCGACGGGCGAAGTTCGGGTTCGGGATGGAATGCCCGCAAGGCGAGCGTGTAGGCGACATAGGCGTCCTCCGCACGCAGCACGGCAATGTCATCCCGGCCGATCTCGACGCCCTCGCTCAGAAAAATGGCGCTCGCGCGGGTCTTCGCGACCTGAGGCGTGTACTTAGGGTTCGCAAGAAATGTAACGTCGCCTTCGTTCGCGAGGTCGAGACCGGCGGCGCCCCGGATCTCCGTTTCTGGATCGCCGAACTCGATCTTGGAGCCTGTAATGTCTGCGAGTGTCGAAAGTTTCATATCGCAAAGGTCTGCCGCAAGAAACGGCTTAGCGTTCGCGGGACAGTGCAATTCACTTATACGGACTTCCCTGGCCGAAAACTATTTGGCGCTGCCTGAGAACTCCGGAACCGGCCTCTTGTCCGCCTCCGCCTGATCTACTGCCGCCCCGTTCGCCCGAATATCCTCGATAAGCCACTCCATTTCCTTGATCTCACGGCGCTGGGCCTTGATGATCTCGTCAGCCAGCTCGCGCACGCGCGGATCCTCGATCTGCGCTCTCTCGCTGGTGAGGATTGCGATCGAATGGTGCGGGATCATCCCTTCCATATAATCCACGCCTGAGACGGTGACCTGGCTCCTGACGAGCCACAAAGAAACCGCAAACAAGACGGCCGCGAAGAGAATGATCCCGGCGTTGATCCTGGCATTCCTGTACATCCCGAGCATGAACCCGAGCATAACCACGATCATCCCCGCACCCATGATCAGCGCCATAAAAAGGCGCGTTTCGCTGAACCACGCGTGGCCGAGGATCTCGTACGAGTGAAGGTACATCAGAAAGAACATAACGACCACAGAGGTCGTTATCATCGCCCCGAACCTCAAGTAATTGCCTCTTAGATTCTCCTCCATCTAACTGGTCTCCTCCTGTATCGATAGTCTCCGAGATTCTATCAACCGGAGGCTCACCGACAGTCGCCGCCATTACAATGAAGGTCACACCGCCGAGTCAAGACAGCGCCAAAGAAACACCCACGCAGTTTATAGAAGGTTGACCGGATCGATCTCGACCGTAACGTGCCGCATATCGCAACCTCCCTTCTCGGCGATCTCGATCGCGCGGTTTATCGTGTCGCGGAGCCTCGAACGTGTCGGGCACCGGACGATCAGCTGGAGCCGGAACTCGCCCTTCAGGCGACCGAGCGCGGCCGGTGCGGGCCCGAGCGCCGAGCAGAACCTCTCCGGATCGGCCTTTGGGAAAGCCTTTCTCAGTATTCCCGCGTTCTCCGCTGCCTTTCGTATGTCGGCTTGTTTTACGAGTATCGAAGCCATTGCCGTGAACGGCGGATAGGCGAGCCTCTGCCTGTATTTCAGTTCGTGTTCATAGAAGGCCTCGTAAGACTGCTCCTTCGCGTGGACCAGCGCGTAGTGTTCCGGATAGAACGTCTGGATCAGAACTCTTCCGGGCCGGTCGCCGCGTCCCGCCCGTCCCGCGACCTGGGTCAGAAGCTGGAATGTCCTTTCCGCGGATCGAAAATCGGGGAGCGCCAGGCCCGTGTCCACCGACACGACGCCAACAAGCGTCACGTTCGGGAAATCGTGGCCCTTCGCAAGCATCTGCGTGCCGGTCAGCATGTCGATCTTCCCTTCGGAGAAATCATGCAGGATGCGCTCGAGCTGTTTTCGTTTCCGGGTCGTGTCGCGATCGACGCGGGCGATCTTCAGGGTCGGAAACTCGGTCCTAAGGAGCTTCTCAAGCTGTTCCGTGCCCTCTTTCAGAAAATAGAGGAACCGGCTTTCGCATTTCGGGCAGGAAGTCGGTGTGCGCAGGCGGTAGTTGCAGTAGTGGCAGACGAGGCGGTCGATGCCCTTGTGATAGGTGAGCGAGATGTCGCAATTTTTGCACTTGATCGTCTCGCCGCACGAACGGCACAGAACGAACTGCGAGTATCCGCGTCGGTTGAGAAGGATGATCGACTGCTCGCCTTTCGAGTGCGTTTCGGCGATCGCCTCCTTCAACGCGGGCGAAATGACGGGGTCCTCGCCTTCTTCCGCGAACGCCTCTCGCAGGTCTACGATCTCGGCCTTGGCGAGCGGCCGGTCCGCGATCCGGCCGGGAAGCGACAGGTACTCGTACTTCCCCTGCCTCGCGTTGTAGAAAGACTCAAGCGCAGGGGTCGCCGAACCGAGCACGGCGACCGCGCCCGCGGACTTTGCACGGACAAGCGCCACGTCCCTCGCGTGGTAGAAGGGCATTTCGTGCTGGCGGTACGACGAATCGTGCTCTTCGTCCACGACGATCAGTCCTATGTCCTTCAGCGGGGCGAACACCGCGGAACGCGTCCCGATCGCCACTCGCGCCTCGCCTTCCTTAATGCGGCGCCATTCGTCGTAACGCTCGCCTTTTGAAAGGGAAGAATGCAGGATGGCGACCTCGCCGCCGAAAACCGACCTCAGACGCCTTGAGAAAACGGGCGTCAGAGCGATCTCGGGCACTAGCATAAGCGCGGACCTGCCCATCGCAAGAGCCTTTTTGACCGCGCGAATGTAGACCTCGGTCTTGCCGCTTCCGGTGACGCCGTGAAGAAGAAACGTTTTGTACTCCGGTTTGTCAAGCGCATCCGAAATCTTCGCAAGAACCGATGTCTGGGCTTCCGTCAGGACCAGGTCCGGCGCGGGAGGGATCTTCGCGTAGGCGAGCGGATCGCGCTTGTGTTCCTTGTCGAAGACCTCGACGACGCCGTGTTCTTCGAGCGTGTTCACGGGCGAGGCGCTGACCTTCGCAGAAGTGAGAAGCTTTTTGAGCGCAAGCTCGCCGTCAGCCTGCCGAAGCACCTCGATCACCTTCTCCTGAGCCGCGGAGATCTCTTCTTCGGATCCCGCCCCGGTCAGGCGGACCGTCCGGACCGTCTTCGGCCGCAACGCCGTGCCCGTACGTTTGTGGGACTTTTCCGCCAGGCCCTTTTCGATCAGCTTTGAGATGGCCCTCGCCGCTTTCCTCGAACCGTACTTGTCCTTCAGGTCCGAAACGGCGGTCTCGCCGTCCCGTATCAAATGCGCGAGGACGACGGAGTCGATCGATTCGATCTTCCCGCTCTTTTCCGGATGCAGCCGCCCCTCGTTCGTGGCGGAGACAAAGGCCGCGAACGAGCCCGATATGCCCGCGGGAAGGGAAGCCTTGAGCAATTCACCCCAGGAGCCTGCGTAGTATTCCGCCGTCCATTCGGTAAGCCGGAGGATCTCGTCGGTGATCAAAGGGTCCTCCTCGGGAACTTCCGAGAGCTTTCGGAGCCTGAACCCCTTGTCGGCGACCTCCGGTTCAAGCTCTTCGGAAAGCGATACGACGTACCCCGTCAGACGGCGCTTGCCGAACGGTACAAGCACCCTCGAGCCCTTTTCGACCGTCTCCCTCATTTGTTCGGGGACCTCGTAATGAAAGGTGTGGCGGACGGGAAGCGGAAGCGCGACCTCGGCAAATCGCTTGTCTTTCGAAGAGAGTTTCTGGGCTGCGGCAGAGTCCATTTCAGCGCGAGATCGAAGGCCTGATCATTCCGGGAAAGTATGTTGAAATGATACTCTATTGGCTCATTTTTAAGAATTGCCGCTCGGCGGCCGAAGCGAAATATGGACTTGTTCGTTAACAAAGAACGCGGGAACCCGGGCTTCAGCAAGGCGCTCGGCGCGGCGATCGTAGTCGCGATGCTGGTGATCGCCGGGCTCATCTACTTCATTTTCACGCTCCCTACGCCAAAGGAAGAAAAGGCCGAGATCCTTCAGGACGCCGTGACAGAGGGGATGCCGGAGTTTGAAGAATACACACGCGACCTTGTGATCACGAACGACGCGCGCCGGATGCAGGAGGCGCGAACGGGCCTCGGCGATGTGGTGATGAAACTAAGCGCGCGGATCAGGAATGCGGGCGACCGGACGCTGACGGGGCTCGAGGTCTCGGTCGGGATGGTCGATACAAAGAACGAACTGATCAAGGACAAGAAGGTGCTGTTCGTCCCGAAGCATTACCCGAAGCTCGAGCCCGGAGAAGAGATCGATGTATCGGTCAGCATCGCAGGCTTTAGCAGCGACGACGACCGTGCGAACGCGCGCTGGAAAGTGACGGCGATCAAGTTTGAAGAAAAGTGAGCGAGGTGCGATGGGCTTCAGCCTGTCGCGTCGGAACGCACGAGTCCCGCGTGCAATGAGCGAAGCGAAAACTTGCTTAAGACTTTTACCAGGCCGTGTCCGAAGCCCAAGCGTCAGCGCGGGCTACCGTTGCGAGTAAGCAGTAATCCGTTTAGGCTGCGCACTTGTGCGCTGCAAATCTCTCAGAGAATGGGCAGAAGACCGGAGGCCGAGATCGACGTTTCCTCTTCGCCCTGAAAGGGCGACGGATGGCAGCCCCAGGGCCAGCCGTAGGCGCAGCCCCGTGGTGGCGCGAACCCTCGATCTTTCCACCCCGGAGGGGCGGCGCTTGCAGACATTAGCAGGGAATCGGGACCAGGATCGAGGCGTCCTCTTCGCCCTGAAAGGGCGACGGATGGTAGCCCCGGGCCAGCCGAAGGCGCAGCCCGGGGTGGCCCGAACCCTCGATTATTCCGGGGCTGTCCCAAAAGCACGCCTCCGAACGACGATTTTCGTGGTTTTGCCACGGAGAAAAAAAGAGGACAGATCTTTGCTTAGCCGGTCACGGCGAGAGTGTATCTTTGCAGGTTGTGTGCGATCGC
>JAGFIQ010000015.1 GCA_024103495.1 Aridibacter famidurans | reverse complement strand
TCGTTTCTTGTCAGATAAATCCCGAGCGGAACGGCGATCAGGATCGCCAGCGCGACCGCGACGCCGGTCAGGAACAGATGCTCGCCGATCAGCCTGATCGTCACCGGGATCCTCGCGACGATGAACCCGCCGAGCGTTCCGCCGCCGATCGACTCTCCGGCAGCTTCCGGGGAATCCGCTTTCAGCAGCCCTTCTTCGACAAGGAACGTGCGTGCTACATCGGCAAACGGCCTGCCCGCTTCCTCGACCTCATAGTTCAGCTTCTGCATCCTCTCCGCCGGTATGCGGAAAGCAAGCTCGTCGAGCACCTTTTTTAGTTCCGGATGCCTTTCGAGTGTCTCCTGCCGGATCAACGGCGCGCATTCATAGGGCGGGAAGAAGTTCTTGTCGTCCTCAAGCAGGCGCAGGGGATACTTGAGCAGTTTGCCGTCCGTCGTGTAAGCGTCGATCAGATCGATCTCCCCGCTGCGGATCGCTTCATACGCGAGCCCGTGCTCCATCCCTCTCGAATCGGCGAGCCGGAGACCGTAATGCGAACGCAGTCCCGGAAGCCCGTCCTCGCGGTTCAGGAATTCCAGGCTCCATCCGGCGGTAAGCTCGCCTGCGTGTTCGTTCAGATCAGAAATGCGCGTGATCCCGAGGCGTTCGGCGACCGGCTCCCGGACGGCGACCGCATAACTGTTGCTGAACCCAAAGGGATCGAGCCAGGTGATGTTGAACCGCCGTTCGTACTCTCGTTTTACCGTGAGGAAGGTTCTGAGGGGATCGGGAGCCTTTTCTTCCCGTTTGAGGACGATCGACCAGCCGGTACCCGTGTAATCGGGGTAGATGTCGGCCTCGCCTTCCTGCAAAGCGGTGAAGACGACCATCGTCCCGCCGAGCCCCATCCGGCGTTCGACCGTAAGGTCCGTCCGCGCCTCGATCAGCTGGGCCATTATCTCGGCGAGAAGCCGGCTCTCCGTGAAGGCCTTGCTCGCGACGGTCACCGTTCCCGATTGCTGAGAAAAGAGCGCTGCCGCTGAAAGCAGGAAAAGGACGACGGCTGAAATAACACGAGGCGCGAACTTCATTGCGCCTCGACTCTATCTGAAACGGACGGAAAGGGAAAGAAAGACGGCTGGGCCGCGTTACTCGGGTCGGGCGTGGAAAGTGATCGTTTTTTCAATGACGCGTTTTCCCGGACGCGTCTCGACGGTGATCCGGTCGACGGCTGAAATTGCCGCGAGCAGGCTTGCGATATTCCCATTGAAAAAGTCGTTCTCGTTGGCTTCGGGGTTAAGGCGTCCGAAGATCTCCTCGAACTCGCTCGTGCCTCGTCCAAGATCGAGAACTGCGACTTCAGAAATGGCCCGGGGGTTCGGGTTGGAATCGTTCGCGTCCCCGCCATCCAGCATTCTCCCGACAAGCTCAAGGCTGTTCGCGAAGATCAGCTTTCGGCCTTCAAGGACGTAGGCGAACTCGCGGCCCAGCATTGGCAGCTCCAGACTGTTAACCGAATTACCGGCGGACTGTTCAATGTTCCAGTTGAGTCCGAGATCCTGCCCCGCCGCGCCGGCCTGCATCGACGCGATCTCGGCAACGATCGACCGGAAACGGCTTTCGTCGAAGTCCTGAGGAACCAGCACGGCACCGCCGCGTTTCAGATCGGCAAAGAAGGGAAACTCGAGACCCTCGGGATCCCGAACCGCGAGGATGCCCGTCCTTCCTCTGCCGAATGCAGACTCCAGTCTCTTCAAGCCGGATGTCCGCACCGGCGCCGTCATGACCGATCGCTCGTCGTCTTCATCGATCCTGTGCTCGAAACGGTCATCCAGCCGGTAGTAGCCATCGTAGCGTTCGTCTTCGTAGAACCCCCCATGTGACGAGAAGAGCCGGAGCCGCTCCTCCCGCCCTCCCCTCTGGTACCGATCCGAAAACATTGCGCCAACAACCTCGCTCGCCGCGGAATTCGCGGACCCTGAACTGATTCGAAAGTATGCGGCGCCTTCCGGTACGGTACGGCGAAGCTGGGCGACAGCCGAACTTGGCAAGAGTTCCGGATCGCGTTCGTGAGAAAGCAGATACCTCCTATGCTCGGTGACGGTGCCATTATCGATCGCTACCGAAAAGATCCCCGAGCGGTATTCATCCAGCGCCTTAACGTCCTTTCCCGTCCAGTAGCGCCTGAAATAATAGTCCTTGTTAAGAGCCTGCTGATCGATCCATACGGTGAGAAGCCCGTCTTTGGCGCCGCGCTTAAGTTCACTGTAAGCCGGATCCCGGGCAAGAGACCGTCTGTTTCCGTTCCCGAGGATGTTCGCCTCCGTTGCTTCGAACAGCTTCCTGTCAGTTGCAACCACCAGCCGGCCGCGGATCTGCCCGAAGAGGATCTGCTCATCCTGCCGGCCGTTGTCGGCTTGGAAGTCTTTCGAATAAAAGACAGTTCCCTTGTCCGTCCTGTGTTCTTCAAAGCGGTCCCGCAAACCAAACAGCACCGAAGCTTCGTAAATCGTTTGAGAAACCGGCGTAAGAAAGACCAGGTCCAATTTGGCAGGATCGTACACCGCAAGCGCGGCGTCCCGTTCGGACACCGACCTAAGGAATGCGAGGTCTATCTTTGAACCCACTCCTTCCGAGAACTCCTTCCAGCGCGAGGCAAGCCTGAGGGCGAGGCGTCTGTCCGACAGCTCCCGGAAGCTCCTGCTTTCCAGGAACTTCTTTCCGGTCTCGGACCTTTCCCACGCCGAGATCGCCTTCGAAAGATCCCGAGTTTCCGCCAGGATCAGGGCTCCGGCCGGAAGATCCTCTGCCGGTTCAAACCTGTCGGCGCCGGCGATTGACAGAAAGGCTGCCGCCGCGAGTATCAAAATGGGAGTTATCGCAATTCTTCTCATTGTCTGCTGACGTTCTCGAGATCGACTGTGAATTCAGTGTACCTGGTCTCCTTCCTTCTGAGGGCCTTCTTCAGGGATTCGACACGATTGGGATCGCCGGACCCCGAGGACTCTTCAAATGCGATCGCTCTTCCGAGTTCTCCGACCGATTCGGCGGAGGCGGACAGGCTCTTGCAGAGCTCCTCATCGCATGGCCGTTCCAGTGTCTCTGCCAGCCGCAGCGCGGCGAATGCCCTTCCGGTACGGGCGTAAAGTGCGACGAGTTTCCGCCTGGTCCCTTCCTGTGAATCAGGGTCGGTCAAGAGTGCTCCGGAGAAATGCGTGATAGCTGCGGATGTGTCGCCTTTCACGTTTTCCAGAGACCCCGCAAACTGCAGCGAATAGGGATCGTATTCGACGACGCTCCACTCAGGCGCGGCTCCGCTTGCGGAAAGCCTCGAAAGAGATGTCCATCGAACGGGCCGAAGCGCGAACCTGTCATTTACGAGCCTCTCCCATATCGCCCTCGCCTGTTCATTCGAACCTGTCGCGAGAAGCAGATCGGCGAGGCCGGCCTGATTTGAGGAATCCGCAGGGTTTGCTTTCGCGATGACCCTCCGATATCGAAGCGCTTCGCCGTGCATCGAGAACTCTTCGGCAACCGCCGCAGCGGATGCCAGCCCTCTTAGCATCTGCTCCGGACCGGATGCCGGGAACTTGTTCTGCGGCCTGTTCAGCGGGAGCAGGCCCCGGACAGAAGGCAGTTGATCCAGGTCCCGGAGCGCTTCCGCACTTCTCGAAGGATCGAACACCGACGCGGTCACCGACAGCAGCCGGACGGCTTCCCCGCTTTCCTGCAGCGCGAACAGAGCTCTTGCAAGGCCTTCGAGGTTCGAGAGATCGTATTCGCCGACCGCAAGCATTCTCGCGTAGAAATCCCTGCGAAGTCCGGCGGCCTCAGCCTCCATTCTTTCCTTTTCCAGGAGCCTGACGACGTCGTTCAACCGCTCAACGTTGGGCGCCTTTGTCTCGGCAAGCGCATACCCTCCGTCCGCTATCCCTATGAACAATCGCGAAAACCGGGGGTCGTAGCGACGCTCCCTGATATCGATATCGATCAAGCCGAGCTTCAGCCAGGCGGGCCTTGCAAAGCGGCCATCGAGGTCTGCGGCAATCTGATCTGCAGCCTCCCTTGCCTCCGGATACCGGCCGAGCCGGCTAAGAATGTCAAAGAGCTGCCTCTGGGCCACGTAGCGGTCGGTCCCCGGTTCGGATACATTCTCGTAATCCACCCTTTGGTCGTAGACGGTCTCGGCCTCGAGCTTCCCGATACGAAGGTTCCGCGTCGTCGTCTCGAACCAGTAGTCAGCGTCGCTTCCCCGTTCGCTCACGCGGATGAGCCGTCGCAGAAAGTCCGGTTTGAAACTCTCGCCGACGAGAGAGTCGTTCAGGATCAGACGGATCGCCGTCGCCGGATTATCGAGCTCATCACACGCCCGCTTGTAGAATTCGGCCCTTTCGCTTTCGTCCGTAAATACCGAGGCCGATATTCTGAAGAGCTCCGCCAGTGATTCGGCCGAAACATCTCCGTCAGAGGCAAAATGCGGGAGCAGTTTCGCAGCTTCTCTTTTCGCCCTTTCCCGAAGCCCGGATTCTGCGAGCGCCCATATGTAAGCAACGGCGGAACCGGCGTCTGTATCGGGTTCAAGCTCACGCAGGATCTCGTCCGCTTCGGAGGTTGCTCCCGATCTCAGCAATGCCGCGCCAAGCAGAGCCTTGTACCTGGCGTTGTCCTTTGCCATCTCGGAAGCGGGACGAAGATGGTCTATTGCCGCCTCCGGATCTCCCTTCTTCAGGTAATGAAGCCCCAAGGAGAACTGTTCGGATGCGTCCGACGGACGGTTTTCCGTCATAGCCGGAAGCAGCAGCCGGTAGGAATCGTCCGGGACGGCGGACGTCTCAAGCCATTCGCCGTACTTTCTCGCGAGCCGGAACCAGTCGTCGCCGACCAGGAAACTCGCCTTGTCGGGTTCGGCCGCGATCATCTTTCCGATGGAATCGAGATCGAGGGCCCTGCAGAAATAGCATTCCGCGCTCTCGCCCGTCTCGCCAAGAGCAAGGCTCACCTCCGAATGTCTCGACAGCTTCCACGCCTCCGGCATCTCGGCAAACTCGATCGCCTTGTGGACAAGCGCCTTTTCGCCTTTACCGAGCAGAAAGTTGATCGTTTGGATCTGATATGCGGAGGACTTCCCGGCCAGTTCAGACAGAGCCTCCTTGTTTTTCGAATGAAGGATCTCGAGGAACCGAGAGATATAGGGATCATTTGCGTTGGAAGGCGCGCTGCCGCGATCGAAATAATGTTTTCGAAGCAGATCTAACTCGCCTTTCGCATCGCCGGCCAGCCTTGCCGCCTCCGCACGCTCCTTGTAGTCTTCAAGGCCGAATTCCGTGTACGCTTTCGACAACTTCCGGAATGCGCCTCGCGAAATGTAAAACTCGCCAAGCGAGAGGATCGCGGACGTCCTTTCGGCTTCCGTTCCCGCCGATCCGATCGAGTTTCTCAGGAGCCTCTCTTCCAGAACACCGAACCCGGCCCGCTTCGAAATGTCTATAACGAGCGAAAGAGTGCCGTGCTTGTCGGGGTCCGCCGACAGGCCGTCGATCTTTTGTTTCAGGAACGAATACAGAGAGGCCAGTTCTTTGTCGTCGGCCCTTTGCCGCGCCATTTCTCCGACCGCCGGCCCGATGACCGAATCCACGAGCCGAAGACGCTCGCGCGCCTTGCCGGCAGAGGTCGAATCGGTCGCTTCGGCGATCGATACGTATCGCGCGCGCAGTTCCCACAGGTCGGAGTTGGCCCTTTCAAGGGATTCCGCATCCCTTATGCTTTTCGCGTAGAGCGTAAGGTCGTTGCGGTCCACGGCGGATCTGATCGGTTCGGAGAGTAGCGCATCAAAGGCCTTCTTGAACAGCGCGGAGGCGGCCTTTGCATCTTCGATCCGGGCTGCCTCGTCGAATCCGGACGCCGGTTCGGCATCCTTCGACATACGCTTCCGGATCTCCTCCGCTTCCTTTTGCTTTCCTGCCGTCTCCAGGATCGAGATCTTCTTTCTGAGCTTTTCGTCAGTCTCGCCCTCTAGCTCGATAGCCCTGTCCAGATGTTCGAGCGCTTCCGAAGTGCGGCCGCGGCGGAACTCGATATCGGAAAGGTGCAGGTGTGTTTCCGGCATTCCGGGGCTAGTCGCGAGCGCGTTGTTCAGCTCGACAGATGCCTTTTCCAGTTCGCCCCTGGATTCGTACAAGCGGGCGAGCACAAGATTCCAGCGGTGGTTCTTGTAAGATTCCTTCGTCAGCTTTGCGTAGTATTCGACCAGCCTCTCCGTAACGCCGTAGCGCTTTGCGTAGGCAACCGCCATTTCGACAAGCCGGCCGGTATCAAGCGGGTTGCGGTTGATGATCTCGATGTACTGGTCCACCGCGGAATGCGGGTCGTTGAGTATCGTGAACGCCTCGACCATTTCCTTCCGAAGTTCGTACATTTCCTGCCGCACGTAGATCCGTTCCCGGTCGCCCCGCGAAAGGGAATCGGCAGTGCGTTGAAACGCCTTTCGCAACGCTTCGGGGCGGTTCTGGCGCACAAGCACGGTGGCCAGCGCGCGGAAGATGTCCGGGTCATTTCCGAATTCCGTGTGAAGGCGCGAGAGCAGTTCTGAAGCTTCGTCGAGGCGACCTATGTCGACCTGCGTACTGGCAAGCATTCTCGCGAGTCTGAGGCGGTATTTTCCTCTCGCCCTCAGAAGCCCTCTGTTGAGGATCTCCGCGGCGTCAGAGCCAAAGCCGGTGTAGACGAGGAACCTGGATGCTTCAGTGACGACACCGTAGTTGGCGGGATACCTCGCGGCGAGCGAACGGACGACCGTTCGTGCTTCGGGCATCTCCCCGGATTCCCTCAGGCTCTCGGCCAGTCGGAAGTGGCTGTCCATCAGCGTCCGGGGATTTTCCTCCACCTCGATCAGCCTTCGATAGACCGCCTGCTGTCCGGTGCTGTTGTCTTTCCAGTAGAAATGATCGAGTGCGTCTCGCAAAAACTCCCGGTCGCGGCTTGAGCGGATCTCTCTGTAAAGAAGGTCGTTCGATTCATCCCTTCGGCCCGAACCTTCGAGGACCTCGGCGTAAGCAAGCACAATACTCCCGGGTCTTTCGGCCGCAGCTTTGCGTCGCGAATACTCGTCCGCGATCGATCGAGCCGCTTCTGCGCTCCTGCGCGAAAGATCAGCCAGCCTTTTCACTGACTTGTCCCGCCCGTTGTCCTCGTCCCCGGATGCCTCCAGCGCCTTTACATACTCGCGTATTGCCCCTTCGCGGTCGCCTTCGTTATCGAGGATCGCCCCCACCTCGAATGCATACAGGCGGGGACGGCCGGTGCGGTCCCGCAGCCTTTCGATAGTGTTCTTCGCCTCCTGGAACTGGAAATAGTCCCAGTAGATGGTTGCGACCTCAAGATACGCCTCGTTCCTGCCCTTCGCCGCCGTTATTATCGGCTCCCAGTTACCAGACGCCCTCTTGAAATCGCCGAGTTCCGCGGCGATCTCGCCGGAGACCACCTTCCACTGATCCAATGAAAGATCAAGGGACGCGAGGTCTTCGGACATATCGGCCGCCGTCTCAAGCTTTTCGCGGTGCGTCTGGCCGAGCGATCTCGCGAGTTGCAATGCCTTGCTTTTGAGATCGGCGCGGCTCGGATGCCTGTCTGAGAGGCCGGCAAAGCCCGCGTACGAATCTTCGAACCGTGAGAGCCGCGCGTTGGCTTCCGCCCGGAAGAGTTCGTATGCGTCCGAATTTCCATTCGCCTGCTCCAGATAACTTCGAAGCTTCTGCTTTGAGGCTATCCTGTCGAGGAACTGCGCGCGGATCGGCTCCGAGATGAAGAAGTAGTTCCCGGCAAGTTCAAGCCATTTCTCTTCGTCTTCCGGCGCCGCATAGAGCGCAAGCAGTCCGGATGCGAAACCGGTGTTCGCCGGAAATCGTTTCAGAGCCGAAAGATAGAGCTTTTCGAGAACCGCTTTTCTGATCTCTTGGGTCCCGGCACCGCTCACCGCCACATCCGTCAGAAAGGCCTCGAGCTCGGCGTCCCCCAAGGATCCGGAAAGCCTTTCGCCGAACTCCTTCAGCTCGCGCTGCCTGCCGTTTCTCAAAAGGAATCGCGCAAGCTTGTCCCGCCATCGATGGGTTTTGAAGCGGTCGGCCGCTGCTTTATAAACCTCCGCCTCCGTGTCCCGCAGGTTCGTTTGTTCAAGCCACTTCAGCCTCTGTTCATAGAGCCATTCCCTGTCCGGATACTTCCCAATCTCTTCCGAGTAGAGGCGCAGGATCTGTTCCTGCTCGCCGCCGCGCGTATGCATCTCGACGAGCCTTTCGAGCGCGTACCAGTACGGGATCCCGCTCTCTTCCGCTTCGAAGACGTCGCGGTATTTTCCGTCGTATCCGTATTCATATTCCTGCCGCGAACGGTCGCCTTCATTTCTTTCCGGCAACCTTATGCCCGGAAATCCGGCTTTCGGCGGAGTGCCCGCCGGGGCGTCCTGCTGCGCTTTAGATCCGGTGACATCGAGAACCCGACGGTAGATCAGCGCCGCTTCATCGTTGTCGCCGCGGGATTCGAAAGCCGCCGCAAGCCGCATCGCGACCGCCGGATACTCCGAACTGTTCTCGTGCCTTTGTTCGAATTCTCCAAGCAGTTCGTAAGCGAGCTTTTCTTCGCCGGAATTTGTATAGAGGCGGATCAGGTCGAGATACATCTGTGCCATTTGAGGCGTCGTACCGAATTCCTGTTTATAGATCGAGAACAGCCGGTACGCGGCCTCTCGGTTGAAAAGCTCGTCGGCCCCGGCGGCCTTTTCGTCGAATCTCGCTTTCGGGTCGGTATCCGAGAAGATCATCGAAAGCAGGCCGCTCGAGATCCCCGGGTCGGTGTCGATCGACGCCATATCCGTATAAACGCCAAGTCCCGCGCCGGGCAGCGAAAGCCGCTCGGATGCGGCGTCCGAGAAGATCTCAAAAAGCTGGTAGATGACCCTCGCGCGAAGCTTCTTGTCGCGCTTCGCATCCTCTCGGTTCAGAACCGTATAGAAGAAACGCGAGGCCAGTTCGCCTTCTTCGTCGGCGAGCAAAAGCCTCGCGGCCGTCAGAAGTTCTTCGCCCGTCCACTCCTTCTTGTGCTTTTCCAGTTCGACGATCACGGGAGAAGCCCGCTCGTAGCGGTAGTTCCTGAAATGAGCAAGCCTGACCGCAGTATCGAAATCCGACGGGTCCTTTCGAAAGCGCTGTTTGAGTTCGGCGCCGTACTCGAGAAGCCGGTCTCGCTCGCTCAGGAATTCGTAGAACGACTGTGCCGTAGTGCGATCCCAGAAAGGGTCGA
>JAGFIQ010000136.1 GCA_024103495.1 Aridibacter famidurans | reverse complement strand
ATCCGAAAGCGGGGAGGCTTATGCCTTTCGACTCGCCCTGGATCGTGGCGTTCACGATCGAAGCAAGAGCCGAAGATGCCTTCAGGCAGTCAGAGTCCTCTTCCTCGTTGGACCTGAAGCCGTATCCGTCCTCGAAATCGATTCGGAAGTCCTCGATCGGCTTCTCGTTCAGTTTGCGCAGAGTTTTCTCGAATACCTTGGAGATGAATCCGATGCCCGGGTATACGCTTTCGGCGCGTTCCGGGTCCTCGTTGACGAGCCTTTCTATCTCGGGGATCGCGTCCGGATGGTCGGGAAGAGAATCGGCGCCTTTCAGCCAGAGCGCCTTCGCGAACGTGACGAGATCGGGAGCATTTGAGGCGAGCGAACGGACAGCGAGGCGGCCCAGTTTCTCGGGTGTTTCCTCGGAAAAAAGGTCGGCACCGCCGTACAGGACGTGCACCGGCTGCGGAAACGCAGATCTCTTGGCCTTCAGACCTTCATTCGAGTTGTCTTTCGCGACACGATCGGAAAACTCGTCAAGAATCATAGAAACAGGATACCGCAAACGGCAGGCGGCAACGCAACATCGTCGGCGTTCGAATTTGCGATCGGCGAAAGAGGAATCGACCGCAGTGCACGCAGAGAACGCAGAGGAAAGCCGGGATCGTGTCCGAAGCCCAAGTGTCAGCGCGGGCTACCTCGAATAGTTCCAAGTTCAAGGTTCAAAGTTCAAAGGACGAAAGCAGAAACACGAACGTAAAGCAGAATGCCATTGATCATTGACCAATGCGCAGTGACCATTGACCAATGAAGAGCGCCATCGGCGCGTAATGTCAATAGCAACGCGGCACACCCAACATCTTCGGCTCCGTTAGAAGCCATATGTCTGTAGTTGCGGAGCGGAACCCACGGAATGCGTCGCATCTTCCGCGCATCGCTGAGCGATTGCGTGATCACGACCGGCACAGTCCGGGTTCGCCTCGATACGTTGAACTTTGAAGCCGGAACTTGGAACTTGGTAAAGGCAGCCCTCGCTCACGCTCGGGCTTCGGACACGGCCTTGGAACTTTGAACCTGGAACTTTGAACTGGGTAAAGGTAGCCCCCGCCCAGCTCGGGCTTCGGACACGGCCTTGGAATCTGGAACCCGGAACTACGTAGAGGTAGCCCTCGCTCACGCTCGGGTTTCGGACACGGCCTTGGAATCTGGAACCCGGAACTACGTAGAGGTAGCCCTCGCTCACGCTCGGGCTTCGGACACAGCCTTGGAACTTTGAACCTGGAACCTGGAACTACGTTGAGGCAGCCTACTTTAGAAAAGCTCGTCCATTGCCTCTTCCAGATTTCGAACTCCGATCACTCGCGTCCCCAGAAGCTTCTCGAGGCCCTTCTTGTTGGAGGCCGGTATGATCAGGCGTTTGAAGCCAAGTGTCTGAGCCTCGCGGGCCCGCGTCTGCGCCTGAAGGACTCCGCGCACCTCTCCGGTCAGGCCGATCTCGCCGAAGACCGCCGTGTCGGGCGGGATCTGCAGGTTCTTGAAACTTGAGGCAATCGCGGCCGCGATCCCGAGATCGGCCGCGGGCTCGTTGATCTCGAGGCCGCCGGCGACGTTGACGTAAATGTCGTCGCCTCCGAGCTGGAATCCGAGCCTTTTCTCGAGCACGGCGATCAAAAGGGAAGTGCGGTTGTAATCGAAACCCTGTGCCATTCTTCGCCCCGAACCGTAGTTCGTTCCCGAAACGAGCGCCTGCACCTCGACCAACATAGGCCTTGTGCCTTCCAAACACACCGTGACGACTGAACCGCTGGCGCCTTCGGGCCTTTCCTGCAGAAATACCTCCGAAGGGTTTCCGACCGGGACAAGGCCCGTGTTCGTCATTTCGAAGACACCGATCTCGTTCGCGGCTCCAAACCGGTTCTTGGCGGCGCGTATGATCCGGTGATTGTGGTGGCGGTCGCCTTCGAAATAGAGGACCGTGTCGACGATGTGCTCCAAGGCCTTAGGCCCTGCGATCGAGCCTTCCTTTGTAACGTGGCCGATAAGGAAAACAGGCTTGCCGGTCCTCTTCGAGAACAACATGAACTCGCCAGCGGCTTCGCGGACTTGCGAGATGCTGCCGGGGGCAGAATCGAGGTTCGAGCTGAACACCGTCTGGATGGAATCGACGATCAGAACGCCGGGATCCTGTTTTTCGGCTTCGGAGAGGATCGACTCGAGGTTTGTTTCGGGAAGGAGGTAAAGATCGTTCGCTTCAAGCCCCAGCCTCTCGCCGCGCATCTTGATCTGCCGTTCGGATTCCTCGCCGGAGACATACATCACGCGTCGGCCGCCTCTCGAGAGATGGTCGGCGATCTGGATGATGATCGTGCTCTTGCCGATCCCCGGGTCGCCTCCGATGAGGACCAAAGATCCCGCGACGATCCCGCCTCCGAGCACGCGGTCGAACTCGTCGATCCCCGAAGAAGTGCGGGCGTCGTCCTGCGGCTCGATGTCGGCGTAGCGAACGGGTTTAGCCGCCGCATACTGGGGAAGGCCCGAACCGGCGGGTTTAGCTCCGGCCCTTTGAGGCTGAAAAGCTTCTTCGACAAGCGAGTTCCATTCGCCGCAGTCGGGGCATTTGCCGAGCCAATTTCTTTCCTGGTGGCCGCATTTCTGGCAGGTGTAAACGGTCTTGGGCTTGGGTGACACGGGTACAGGATACAGGAGACTGAAGCCAGAAAACAGGGGAAGAAGAGGAAACAGGATAAACAGGATAGATAGGATTGCTCGTGGGTTAAATTTGCGTCCCGGAATTTCACGTAGGTCCCGGATTCGAGAATGGGATCGTGAATACTACAGTCTGTTCGAGCAGCGTTCGTGAACCGGGATTCACTAAGTCCCCAGCCGAAATTCTTGAGACTGCGAATCGGTTCCCCACCTTTTGTACCCTGTCCATCCTGTTTCCTCTTCTCTCCTGTTTTCTGAATTCCGACTCCTGTATTCTTGAGCGATGCCCACTCCCGGTCAGCACGCATTCTCCGAAAAGGTCGCACTCGTTACGGGCGCGACGTCGCCGATCGGCCGCGCCGTCTCGATGCAGCTTGGCCTGTACGGCACCTACGTTATCGCCTGCCACGGACCGGCATCGAAAACTGATTCGGACGCCGTCGGGGAGCTGAAGAAGCTCGGGACGCTGGCTCATTCGGTCGAGGCCGACATCGGCTCGCTGAGCGGCGTCGTCAAGGCTGTCGACGCGGTCGAACGCGTGTTCGGGAGGCTTGATCTTCTCGTCAACTGTCTTTCGGCCCCGGAAAATGGAGAAGCCGATGCGATAACCGAAGCATCGTTCGAATCCTTGGTCGGAGGGATCCTCAAACCCGCGTACTTCCTTACGCGTGAAGCGATGCGCCTTTTCGCCGGGCGTCCTAAGCCCAGGATCGTGAACGTGATCACGTATCGAGCGGGCGCCGGCAAGCTTGAAACGGCTCTGAACGCGGCGGTCGAGAGCCTCACCGCATCGCTTGCGTCCGAGCTTCCTTCGAACTTCCGCGTTAATACGGTCGCGGTCGAGGAGCGCGAAACTGAAGAGGATGCCGTAGGTGGGCTCGATCCCGAGCTGTTTCGGCCCGGGTCCTCGGTGGACGCGGACGACGTCGCAAGGGCCGTCGTTTACTTGCTTTCTTCAGAGGCGAAAGGAGTTAACGGGCAGGTTCTGAGGATCGGATAAGATTCGGGAAGTCGTATGGCACCGTTACCGATGCGTTAATTTTCGTGGTAATATCTGAAGCATAATGCAGCGCCACCTCCTCATTATCCGAATCGTTTTCATAGCACTTCTCGCGGTCGTAGCGGCGGTCCTCAATCCGCTCGAAAATATCGAAATTATAAGCAGTTGGGGAATCGACGCCGGGGGGATAAGAGTTATCTCTTCGGCGCTTGGCGTTATCGTCGGCGCGTTGATCGTCTACATCGAGATGCTTGCCCGCGAGGCGTCGCTCAAGACTTTGATCGGAGGCGCGGTCGGAGCGGCGATCGGGATCATCGCGGCGTTTCTGGTAGGAATGCTGATAACGTCGCAGGAAACGACGACCGTGCCGGGTGAGGTAAAGACCTTTTTGACCATCGCGCTGGCGCTGCTGTTCGGCTACGTCGGCCTCATGGTCGGGGCGGCGAAGGGCGAGTTCATAGAGCTTTCCGCGCTGGGAGGCGTGTTCGGAGAGGCGGAACTTTACAGGGATTACAAGATCCTCGACACCAGCGTGATCATCGACGGCCGTATCGCCGATGTCGCCGAGACCGGGTTTTTGACGGGCACGCTCGTGATCCCGCAGTTCATTCTCACCGAGCTTCAGCAGGTCGCCGATTCGCCTGATTCATCGAAGCGCCAGAGGGGCCGCCGCGGACTCGACATGCTGCAGAGGCTCCGAAACAACAACGCGCTCGACATCCAGATTATCGAGACCGATTACCCGAAGATCAAAGAGGTCGATCTGAAACTGATCGAGCTCGGACAGGAGCTCGGCGGAGTGGTCGTCACCAACGATTTTAACCTGAACAAGGTTTCCGAACTGCGCGGCGTTGCGGTCCTGAACATCAACGAACTTGCGAACGCGCTCAAGCCTGTGGTCCTGCCCGGCGAAGCGATGCGCGTCTTCATCCTCAAAGAAGGCAAGGAATACAACCAGGGCGTCGCCTATCTTGACGACGGCACGATGGTCGTCGTCGACAACGCGCGCAAGCTGATCGGAAAAACGGCAGACATCGCCGTCACGAGCGTGCTCCAGACGACCGCCGGTAAGATGATCTTCGGAAGACTCTGGGACGAGAATCAGGACCCTCCGGAACAGATCAGCATCCACGACACGAAGTCCGAAAACATGCGCAAGCAGGGCAGCAACATACGCCAGCAGACGCTTGCCGAAGAGAACTAGACCCCGCCGCCGCCCGTACAATCCCGAATGAACTCAGCGATCATCGTTGCCGCCGGAGAAGGAAAGAGATTCGGCGGCGGACGCCCGAAACAATTCGCCGAGATCCTTGGAAAGCCGGTCCTCGTTCACACGATAGAGAGATTTGAAAAGTGCGACCCGATCGACGAGATCGTGCTGGTGCTTGCTGAAGGCGAGTTGCGCGCGTTTTCCGATATTCTGGCGGATTTTTACCTGAAGAAGGTATCCTCGATCGTCACCGGCGGCGCCACGCGAGCCGAGTCTGTTTTGAACGGCCTTTCGGCGGTGCGCGGCGAAGAAGCGTCGATCGTCGCGATCCACGACGGCGCGCGCCCGGTCGTCACTCAGAAAGACATCACGACTATGATAGCAGCCGCGAAAGAGCACGGCGCCGCCTGTCTCGTCGCTCCCGTCACGGATACGATCAAGAACGTGACCGAAGGCCTCATCCAGGGCACCGTCGACCGCAGGGCGCTTCGCAGAGCGCTTACGCCGCAATGTTTCAGGTACGAGGTGATCTGCGAGGCGTTCGAGTCACTAGGTCCCGGAAGCGACGTCACCGACGACAGCAGTCTCGCTGAATCGGCAGGGTTTGCGGTAAGCGCCGTCGAAGGCGACCCTTCGAACATTAAGATCACGTACGAACAGGACCTGAAAGTGGCGGAAATTTACCTTGCCGCGCTCCTGGAAAGCGAATGAGGATAGGATACGGAAACGACATTCACCGGCTAGAGGAGGGCAGAATACTTGTCCTTGGCGGCGTCCAGGTCCCTTTTGAGAAGGGATCGGTCGGGCATTCGGACGGCGATGCCCTGCTCCACGCGATTACCGACGCCATCCTCGGAGCGCTCGCTCTTGGCGACATTGGGACTCATTTCCCCGACAACGATGAGCGCTGGACAGGCGCCGACAGCTCGCAGTTTCTTTCGGAGGCCGGGAGGCTCGCGAAAGAGAGGGGATTCGAGGTGGTCAACGTCGATTCGACGGTCTCGATAGAGCGTCCGAAGCTAAGGCCCTTCATCGACGAAATGCGCGGGAATATCGCCGGCGCACTCGGCGTCGAGATCGGCACTGTCAATGTGAAGGCGAAGACCGCGGAAGGCCTGGGCGAGATAGGAAACGGCCTCGCCGTCAAGGCTGAGGCCGTCGTTCTGCTGAATTCCAAAGAAGACTGACTAGTACATACCGCGCGTGTTTGCGCCGTAGCGTTCGGCTATCCTGAGCACCTGGTGCCAGGTCTCGTTGATCTCGCGAGTGCTCTCCCTGTAGCGGACAAAGAACGCATCATCGGAGGCTCCGGCCCCGTCAAGAAGCTTGTCGTGGGCCAGCCACGCCTCCATATGTTCGCGCCACGCGTATCTCAGGTCG
>JAGFIQ010000122.1 GCA_024103495.1 Aridibacter famidurans | reverse complement strand
TAATCTAAACGCCTTGCTTTCGAGCAAACGAGCAGCGTCGGACTCATCCTCTCCGCCAACTAACACGCGTCCATGCTAGCTGTTTATCTACAGGTAGCCAAGATACAAGAGCAGCGCTTCGCGCTGCATTGAGCGCGAAGCGCGAACACCACTCAGGAGCGACGAACCGCGGCGGAACCCCGAGCGTCAGCGAGGGGGCAGCGAACGGAGTGAGCCGAGAGCCGTGACCAGCGCTTCCGGGCATTCCGCCCCGTTTAGAGGAGCGCTTCGCGCTGCAATTGAGCGAAGCGAACACACGGTAAAGACCTCGCGAGCCGTTTAGCCTGCGCACTTGTGCGCAGGGTGGTAATCACGAAATAAGACGAAGGTACTCGAAGCAAATGAAGCGCGCACTTCTTCTTTTTACTTTCTCCCTTTTACTTTTTACTTCCGCTTCCCCGCAGCAGACAGCTCCCGGAGCGCCCGGAGCCGACGCCCAATGGGCGACCGCCTCGCCGATGCTTTCATCGCGTTGCTGAATTAAGTTAAACTCCCGCATCGGCTTACGGCCGGTTTCGCGGATCCCGCTCGTAGAAAAAGCACACTTCGGAAAGAGATGACCGACATCGTTCTCGCAACCGATCTCGGCGGCACGAATATGAGGATGGCCGCGGTGGGCCGTTCGGGCGACATTCTCTACCGCTCAAAGGAGCGTACGCCCCGTTCGAGGGACGGCGATGCGATCGTCGATGCGATCGTCCGTATGGGCGACGAGTGCCGGGAAGCTCTCGTAGGCGAGAACCTCGTTGCGGTCGCGATCGCGGCGCCCGCGACGATCGACTTCGACAACGGAGTCATCACGACCGCACCCAACCTTCCTGAACTGAACGGACTCGCGATCAACGATGAGGTCCGGAAGCATCTCGGGATGGAGGCCGTACTCGAGAACGACGCCAACGCGGCGGCGATCGGCGAGCGTTGGCTCGGTGCTTCGAAAGGCTTCGACAATTCGATAATGGTGACGCTCGGGACAGGTGTCGGCGGCGGGATCTTCATAAAAGGAGAGATACTGCGGGGGCCTGACGGGACCGCGGGCGAGATCGGTCACATAGGCGTTGAACCCGAAGGCCACAAGTGCGGCTGCGGAAGCCGAGGCTGCGTAGAACAATACGCTTCTGCGACAGCCGTAGTCCGGATGGCGAAAGAACTCGGCTCGGAGAATCCGGGTTCGGCGCTCGATAATCTCTCCGATCCGACATCCGAAGACGTATACGAAATCGCTCTTGCAGGGGACCCGCTCGCCTTGGAGGTTTTCCGCAGGCAGGGATATTATCTCGGGATCATGCTCGCCGGACTGATAAATGCGCTGAATCCGGAGGCGGTCGTCATAGGCGGAGGCGCTTCCGGCGGATGGGATCTTTTCGCGCCGGATATGGATCGCGAGATAAAGGCGAGAAGCTACAAGGAAGCCGCTGAACGTGCTAAGATTACGCGTTCGCGGCTGGGCGACGACGCCGGAATCCTCGGCGGAGCGTGGCTCGGTTTCGAAAGCGCGGCGAAAGCCCCATAAACTTCACGATCAGGCCCTTCGCGGCCGGAACATTTAACAGGAAACGATCCTTATGGATGTCTACCACAAGATCCTTGGCAGGATCTACGAGGTTACAGGCGGAAGGGACACGGAATCCGTTGACCTTGCCGAGATAGTCAAGGAAGCGGGATTCTACCCCAGTTTCAATGACATTCACTCGCAGCTGAGCCGTGCCGGATGGATAGCCGACACGGGCCGGGGCAACAAGGTCAAGATCACCCACTGGGGAATTAAAGAAGCCAAAAAGGCGGGTGGCGGCGGAACCGATTCGAAGCGCGAGCAGATGAAGCTCGCCAAGCGTTTCAAGGAAGAGGTCAAGGAGCTTCTGGTGGTCGCCGAAGAGCTCGCGTCCGATCCGACGGAAGTCAGATGCAAGCAGGCCGAGGGCCGATATTCGGAGGTCGGAAAACGGCTTGAAGAACTCAAATCCAGCGTCTGAACCCCGGCTTGATTTAGCCGAAGGTTCTCGTGTAAGATAATCGTTTCCTGCAGGGCGTGGGAACGCAAAACGTGGGTTTTCGTGCCCACTTTTTATTTTGGGGTAAGGAAAGTCCGTGGACAGGTCGGAAATAGAGGATCAGTTGAACAAGTTCGCCTCGGAAGTCGCGGTGAACAATGGGCTTGAACTGGTTCACGTGGAATTCTCCGGCTTCGGAAAGAAAGCTGCCGTCAGGATCTTCATAGACAAGGAAGGCGGCATCACCCACGACGACTGTTCGCTTGTCAGCCAGGAGCTCGAGAAGCGGCTGGACGCCGCCGATCCAATCGCGGGAAGGTACATCCTCGAGGTTTCATCGCCGGGGATCGAGCGCGGCCTTTACTCCGAAAAAGACTATCGCCGGTTCGCGGGCGAGATGGCGAAGATCAAGACGCACACGCCTTTGAACGGCCAGCGTAACTTCCGCGGACGGATCGAGTCGGTCGAGAACGGGGACGTCGTCTTTGAGGACAAGACCTCTGGATCGGTGAAGATCCCTCTCTCGGCGATCGCGAAGGCGAACCTGGAATTTGATATCGAGCGGGAATTGAAAGAGTCGAAGAAACGCGGGTCCTGACCGCAGGGGCGGGAAGGAGCTATCACAATATGATTACATCGATTGGGCAGAGCATTGAAGCGCTTAAGGAAGAGTACGGCCTGGACCGTGAGCTCGTGATCGAGGCAATGAAGGACGCCGTACGCGCGGCCGCCCGTAAACAGTTCAAGAACGAATACAAGGGCGGGGAAGGGATCCAGGTCGACTGGAACGACGACGAAGGCATCGTCGAGATCTCTGCCTTGAAGACGGTCGTTGAAGAGGTCGAGAGCCCGACGACCGAGATCTCGCTCGACGAAGCGGTGGAAGAGACGGGCGACGACGAGATCGAGATCGGCGACATCCTGGCGTTCCCGCTTCCCACCGAGGACCTCGGAAGGATAGCGGCACAGACCGCGAAGCAGATCCTTGTACAGAAGATCCGCGAGGCGGTTCGCGAAAAGGTCTATGACGAGTACGTCGACCGCGTCGGCGAGCTGATCAACGGCCTCGTGAAGCGTTTCGAGCGCGGCGACATCATCGTCGACCTCGGCAATAACCTCGAGGCGGTGCTCCCCAGGCGGGAACAGACGCGCGGCGAGATCTGGAACATCAACGAGCGGGTCCGTGTGGTCATCGTCGAGGTGAACAAAGAACTTCGCGGACAGCAGATCATCGTTTCGCGCGCTTCTTCGGAACTGCTCAAGCGCCTGTTCGAGATGGAAGTGCCGGAGATCTACGACGACACGGTCGTGATCAAGTCGGCTGTCCGCGAACCGGGCGACAGGGCTAAGATCGCGGTTTCCTCGAATGAAAAGGACGTCGATCCGGTCGGCGCCTGCGTTGGTATGAAGGGATCGCGCGTGCAGTCGATCATCAAGGAACTGCGCGGCGAGAAGATCGACATCATCGAGTGGTCGGACGAGCCTTCGGTGTTCGCCGCCAACGCACTCAGCCCTGCAAAGGTCTCGCAGGTGCGCATCACCGACATCAACGAGCGCAAGATGGAGGTCATCGTTGTCGAGGACCAGCTCTCGCTGGCGATCGGCAAGCGCGGCCAGAACGTCAGGCTCGCGACAAGGCTGGTCGGATGGGACATCGACATTATCAGTGAAGAGATCCTCAAGGCGGAGATCACGAAGAAGATGGGCCAGATGATGGCTTCCGGCGAAGCGGTCCCGATCACGGAACTCGACGGAATGAGCCCTGCGGCCGCTGAAACGCTTGCCGGATCGGGCATCGAGGATATCGAGGCGCTTGCGAACACTTCGGTCGACAAGGTCGTTGAGATCCTCGATACGAGCTTCGACGAAGCGCAGGTCATCCTCGATTCGGCGAAGCAGGTCGTTCAGCTGAAGGACCTCAAGGAAGAGGACCTTGCGGCCGTGGTCAGCGAGGCGGACCAGGAGCTGGGGATCGAACCGGAAGTGGGAGAAGCCGAACAGGAAGGCGAGTCGCTTGAAGCGGCAGTGGAAGAAGGCGCTCCCGTCGATGCGGCCGGCGTCCCTGCGGCTGCGGAACCGCTCGTTGAGTCCGACGTCGTTTCCGAATCGACTGAGGAAGAGGCCCCCGAAGAAGCCGTTGAAACGACTGAAGAGCCATCAGCGGAAGCAGCTTCCGAAGAGGCCGTCGAAACGGCTGAGGAACCGTCAGCTGAAGAGGTTTCCGAAGAGATCGCGGAAGAACCGTCTGAAGGATCCGCCGAAGCACAGGTCGAAGAAGCGAAAGCCGCGCAGGAAGAGTCGCCGGCAGAGGGAGAAAATTTAACCGCCGAGGCGGCGGAGGAAGCCCCCGCCGTGTCGGACGAAGAAGATGACGAGACCGTGAAGGCGGCCTCCGGCGACGAAGAAGAATAGAGACCGGCAGAAGCCTTGCGCGCCCCGGCAGGCGCTGAATGGCGTCAGTGCCAGTAAAGACCGCGCAAGCGCGGCAAGTTAGAAGAACCATTTTATGGCCGTTACGAAGAACATAAGGGTTTACGACCTGGCTCGTGAGCTCAAGCAGGACACGAAACGCGTCCTGGAGGACCTTCGGAGAGAAGGTGCGGATGTAAGTGTGCCTTCGAACTCCGTCCCCAAGGAGCTCGCGGACAAGATACGGGCCAAGTACTTTCCTAAGGTCGAGAAGTCGCCCAAGCGCACGATCAAGGTAATCAAGAAGAAAAAGGTCGCCAAGCCGGAACCCGCAGACGAGGTTGCGGAAGAGCCCGTCGCGGAAGCCGTTGAGGAAGAGGCCGAGGCGCCCTCGGAGACAGCGAAACCTGCCGCGAAGAAAGTTGTAAAGCTCAAGAAGGTCGAACCGGAAGCCGCGGAAGAAGAGAAACCCGAGGAAGAGCCTGTTGAGACTGAGAAGCCGGCCGCGAAGAGGGTCCTTAAGGTCTCGAAAAAAGAGGTTCTCGAGAAGGAAGCCGAAAGAGAAGAGGCCGAGGCGGCCCCGGCAGAGGAAGAAGAAGTTGAAGTCGAAGCGGCGGCAGAGTCCGAACCTGAGAAGGAAGAGGAACGCCCCGGCCGCTCGATCACAAAGCTCAAGCTGACTAAGAAGGCGCTTGAGGCCGGTGTTAAGCCGGGGGAGAGGATCACGACTCCGAAACCCTCCGCGGAAGAGCTCAGAACCGAGCGCACAAAGGGTCACAAGCCCGAACGGAAGCGAAAGCTCCGCGGCACGCCGGGAGAAACTGCCACTCCGAAGACCGTATACACACCGCCGCCGAGCCACAACAGAAGACCCGGACGGGGCGGCCGAAAAGGACGCCGGTTTGCGGACCGCACGAGGCCGCAGGACCAGGATTTCGAGGCGCCGAGGAAGCGTTCGATCGAGGAGAGGATCTCCGACCAGATCGGGCGCACGGAAACCGAGGGCTCGAAGATCGTACGCCTTACCGAAGGCGCGACGATCCGCGAGTTTGCGGAAGGACTCGGAGTAACGCCCAGGGATATCGTTCAGTTGCTGGTCAAGAAAGGCATTTTCGCCACGCTCAACCAGCCGATCAATGAAGAAACGGCGTTTGAGCTCGCGGAGAACTTCGGCGTCGAAGTCAGCTTCGTTCCGTTCGAGGAAATGGTCATCGAACAGGAATTCGAGGAACTTATCGCGGCCGATTCCGACGAGGTCGAACTGCCGCGCGCTCCGGTCGTCACGGTGATGGGACACGTCGACCACGGAAAGACTTCGCTTCTCGACGCTATCCGGTCGGAGAACGTCGCGGAAGGCGAAGCGGGCGGGATCACCCAGCACATCGGCGCTTACAGCGTTTATGTGAGTAACCCTGACAACAAGGATGAGCAGCGGAGGGTCGTGTTCCTCGATACCCCTGGCCACGAAGCATTTACGATGATGCGCGCGCGCGGCGCCAAGGCCACCGACGTCGTGATCCTTGTCGTTGCCGCGGACGACGGAGTGATGCCGCAGACGATCGAGGCGATCGAGCACTCGAAGGCGGCCGGCGTCCCGATCATCGTTGCGATAAACAAGATCGACAAACCCGACGCGAGTCCCGACAAGGTCAAGACAGAACTTGCCGGCCAGGGGCTCAATCCCGTCGACTGGGGCGGAGATATCGAGATGGTTCCCGTTTCGGCGAAGAACCACACTGGGCTCGACACGCTTCTGGAAACGGTTCTGCTTCAGGCCGACATCATGGAACTTAAGGCGAGTCCGACCAGGCGCGCCTCCGGAGTCGTTCTCGAGGCCCAGCTCGACAAGGGCCGGGGCGCCGTCGGAACGATCCTGGTACAGCAGGGAACGCTTCACGTTGGGGATCCGTTCATCGTCGGCCAGTACTACGGAAAGGTCCGAGCGATGTTCTCCGACCGCGGCGAGCGGGTTGAGGAAGTCGATCCTTCGACGCCTGTCGAGGTGCTTGGACTTCAGGGCGTTCCGCAGGCGGGAGACGTTTTCCAGGCAGTTTCGGATATCGACAAGGCTCAGACCATCGCGAACCAGAGGCAGCAGCAAGCGCGCCAGATCGCGATGATGAAGACCACCAAGCGCGGTATCGAGTCGCTCGGCCAGGCGAATGTCAAGGAACTTCTTGTCGTCGTGAAGGCGGATGTACAGGGCTCGGTCGAGGTCCTGAAATCCACGCTCGAGAAGCTTTCGACCGAAAAGGTCAAGGTCCGGGTTATCCGCTCCGGTGTCGGCGCGATCACCGAGTCCGACGTGCTGCTCGCTTCCGCGACGCAGGCCGAGGCAGACGCTTCAGCGGTCGTCATCATTGGTTTCAACGTCAGGCCCGGCGTGCGCGCCGTCGAGACCGCGAAGCAGGACGATGTCGACATCCGCCTGCATTCGATCATTTACAAGGTGGAAGAAGAGATCAAAGCCGCGATGATCGGAATGCTCGATGCGATCGAGAAAGAGGTCATCCTCGGAAAGGCGCAGGTCCTGGAAACCTACAAGGTCTCGAGGATCGGTACGATCGCGGGCTGCCGCGTGACGGACGGCCTTGTGAAACGCCAGGCGAAGGCGCGTCTGATACGCGACGGGGTCGTGATATGGAGCGGCGACATCGCATCGCTCAAACGGTTCAAGGACGACGCGAACGAGGTCAAGCAGGGTTACGAGTGCGGTATGAGCCTTGTGAACTTCAACGACATCAAGGTCGATGACGAGATCGAGGCGTTCGTGATCGAGGAGATCGCTCCTACCGAACTGGAATAGAGGGCTGAATCCGGTTTTCAGTAATTTGGTATGCGCAGACCGGAAAGAATGGCGGAAACGCTCCGGGAAGAGATTTCGGAGATCGTCGGCTACGAGCTTGAAGACCCGCGCCTCAGCTCGGTTACCGTGACCGACGTCAGGGTGTCACCGGACCTGCGCGACGCGAATATCTACGTCCTTGTCGAGGGTGACGAGGACGAGAAACGCCTGGCGATGTCCGCTCTGGACAAGGCTTCGAACTTTGTCAGGCGGCAGGTCGCGTTGAATCTCGATCTGCACCACGCTCCCGTGCTTCATTTCGCGAGGGATACCGTGGAAGAGAATGCCGCGAGGGTCGAGGAGATCCTCGAAGAGCTTTCCGAAGAAGATAATAAAGATATTACCGAGGAATCATAAGGCCGCCGGACCGACTCTGAGCGGGTCCGCGGTCGAGCGTAATGCTTAGCCAAGTAGTCGAGTTAATTGAAAATAAGAACAGGTTCGCTATCACGACTCACGTCAGGCCGGACGGCGACGGGGTCGGATCTTCCCTGGGACTCTGCTGGCTCCTGAAGTCTTTAGGGAAAGAAGCTGAAGTGATAGTCCGGGACGAGATACCGCCTTCCTACAGGCAGCTTCCGGGAGCGGACGATATCCGCAGGGTTGGTTCGATCGATCGCGATTACGACGCGGTATTCGTGATCGAGTGCTCGAACATCGACCGGCCGGGGATCGAGAAGCTCGAAGAACAGTTCGTGGTGAACATCGACCACCACGCGACCTGCGAGAATTTCGGCACCATCAACTGGATCGACGCCACGGCGTCCGCCGTCGGCGAGATGATCTACAACCTGTGCAAGGCGATCGGCGGCCGCGTCTCAAAAGAGATCGCCGAATGCGTCTATATGGCGCTTGTCACGGACACGGGTTCATTCCATTTTCCAAACACAACCGAGCGTACGCTGAAAGTGGCTTCCGAGCTTGTTAAGGTCGGCGTCCAGCCTTCTCGCATTTCCGAAGCGGTATACAACAGCTATTCGTGGAGCCGCGTCGCGCTTTTGCAGCGCGTGCTGGCCACGGCGAGGCGCGATTCGACGGGCCGCATCGCGCTGCTTCGCCAGACGCTGGAGATGGTCGAGGAAACAGGCGCCGTGGACGGCGACAACAACGGCTTCGTCAATATGCCTCTGGTCGCGAAGGAGATCGTCGGCGCGGTCTATATGCGCGAGGTCCAGCCGGGGACATACAGGGTCAGCCTAAGGTCGAAGGGTCCGATCAACGTCGCCCGCGTCGCTGAGTCGTTCGGCGGGGGCGGCCACAAGAACGCGGCGGGATTCCGCATCAGCGGCGACTGGGACGAGGTCGAATCAGAGATCGAGAACCGTCTGAACAAGGCGATCGACATCGCGGCGGAATCCGATCCGGCGCTGGAAAGGGAATCGGAATACACGCTTGCGTGAGTCTGTCGAGTCTATTGAGTCTGTCGAGTCTGTCGAGTCTGTCGAGTCGATCGAGTCTGTCGAGTCGATCGAGTTTGTCGAGTCGATCGAGTCTGTCGAGTCGATCGAGTCTGTCGAGTCTGTCGGGTATTCGGATTTTCCGTCCGCATAGCGGACATGTGAGTTTAGCCGTGGGTGGAGCGAAGCGGAACCCACGGATCGAGTCGAACCCAAACCCGAGCCGCGTAGCGGCGACACGCTTGTAGAATCCGACATGGGTATTCGCTCCGCTCAATGCCCGCGGGACGCGGGCGTTCCGTTATCCGCATAGCGGACATGTGAATTTAGCCGTGGGTGGAGCGAAGCGGAACCCACGGATCGAGTCGAACCTAAACCCAAGCTGCATATCGGCGACACGGTTCGGTCGGTTCAGTCTGTTCAGTCTATCGGGTCTGTTGAGTCTATTCAGTCTACTGATTTTGTCGGTTCTACGGTTCTCGATGCGGGAGTCATCCTATGAGCCTTTTTCGAACCGGGATCCTTTCACCCTGGAACCTTGAACTACTCAGACGTAGCCCTGCCTTACGGTCGGGCTTCTGAAACGGCCTTTGAACTTTGAACCTGGAACTTGGAAATCGTCAGACCTAGCCCTCCCTGACGGTCGGGCTTCGGACACGACGCTTTCAACTTTGAACCTTGAACCTGGAACTTTGAACTCCCGCTTACCCCATGTCCGACCCCAAACAAAAGAAATACAAATGGCGGCGCGAAGATTACCGCGAGAAGACCCGCGGGCTTTTGATCGTCAACACCGGCGACGGGAAAGGGAAGACCACCTGTGCGATCGGTCTGATCGTGCGCGCGGCCGGCCAGGGGCTGAAATGCTGCATGATCCAGTTCATGAAGTCGAAGACCGACCGTTACGGCGAACACGTTTCGCTCGAAAAACTCGGTGTCGAGGTCCATACGATGGGCGACGGCTTCACGTGGGACACGCAGGACAAGGAGCAGGACATAAGAACCTCGGAAGAGACCTGGGCGCTGTGCGTCGAGAAGATGCGTAGCGGCGAGTACGACCTGCTTGTCTTCGACGAGCTCGTTTACGTTCTCGATTACGAATTCCTGGACACCGAAGCCATCCTGAAAGAGATCCGGGAGGTCCGAGCCGACCAGCCGGCGCTTCACATAGTCGTGACCGGCCGCAACGCCCCCGAAGCGCTCGTCGAGGTCGCCGACCTGGTGACCGAGATGAAAGAGGTCAAGCATCCCTTCCACGCCGGCATTTACGCCCAGCAGGGGATCGAGTTTTGATCGTAGGGGAGGGGCTTGCCCCCGCCCTTGTTGCTTGAGGTATTCGGACTCTTTCTAGCGGCTCCGCCGCCGTGATGTGCGGAAAGGCTTTGCCTTTCCGAAAAGGCCGTTTATACGATCGCCGCGGGCTCAGCCCGCGGCGAGATGATCAAAGTCGGGCCGCCGGTAAGCCCGAGGCTTACCGCACATCACGGCGGCAAAGCCGCAAGACACCGCCTATCTCCGCGCTGTTCGGCGCATAGCAGGCGGGCCGCCTGCGCTCCAGTCCCCAACTCACTTAAACTCGATACTCGGAGCCTGCGGTAGGCAGGAACTATCCGGCTTCTTCGAAGGATCGTCGAGAAATGCCGGCATCATCGTCGACCAGGCGCATTGATCCGCAAACAGCACACCGTGACTCACACCCTTCACTTCGAAAAAGTAGCTATTCGGAAAACGGTCCGCTACCTGTCTTCCCCATTTAGGAGGTGTATCGGGATCGAACTCTCCTCCGAAGATCAGCGCCGGAACGTCCGACGAGACGGGCTCGTTTTCGATCTTCGGAGCCGGAGGCACGTCCCAGATCCTGCAGATCTCCGGGAATGATCCCTGGATCCTGAAACTCCTCAGAAACCCAAACCTGTCGTTATTCATATCGATCCTCAGCTTCGATTGAAACGGCATTTCCTCCCGGCACCAGACCGAATACCGCATCCCCCACACAAAGCCCCGGCGGGTGATCCTCGCGCGCACGAATTCGGCCAGCGGACCGTTGTCCCCGTTGATGATCGCGTGGAGATTCGAAGGGATCTCCGGAAGCGCGCCCGTGTCTTCCAAAAGCTCATAGGCGTAGTCGAATATGTCGTTCCCGGTGAGCGTCATCGTGTAGGTGTTGCCTTCGACATCCGCAGACACCCTCAAAGGCGCCTCCTGTTTCGCAACCACGAATTTGAAGAACCTCGATCTGAGGTCCGGATACTTCTTTTCGCAGACTTCGGACGTCCGGCAGACCTCGAACATCCTGTCCAGCGCGAGCATCACCCCGTCGGTCGCGGTCTCGTCCCAGTTGACCTCCGGCGGGAGGACGGAATCGAGGATCACGCTTCGGACATTCCCAGGGTACTCGCGGATGTAGTTCAGCATCAGCCGGGTGCTGTACGAGAGCCCGTAGAGATTCCATCTCTCGATCCCAAGGACTTTTCTAAGGTCCTCCAGGTCCGCCGCGCTCGCCGCGCTGTCGTACGCCGCGAGATCGACGCCTTCGATGACCAACCGCTTCCTGCATTCTCCTACGGCATTCAGTTCGGCTGTTGTCACAGCGGCTTTTCCCAGATCTTCGCGAGCCGACTTCTGCAGCGCCTCGACGACCTCCGGGCACTGCATCGCCGGATCCGCGTAGGTCGTCCCTCTTTGCTCGAAGATCATAAAATCGCGTTTCGCGGTGATCCTTGAAAGATGCCTCGCGCCACGCGCCCTTCCGAGCGAACTCCCGCCGGGGCCGCCTGCCGTGTAGAGAACTGGGTCCGGTTCCGGGTTCTCAGACGTCGACTTCACGATGATCACAGGAAGCCGGATCTCGCGGCTCTTCATTTTCGCGCGGTTCTCCTGAACGAACAGATTCCCGCACTCGAAGGCGATGTTTTCCGGAACCTTGATCGCACACGGTCCTTTTTCGAATCTGGGGACCATTGCCCTTTCGCTCTGCCCGTAGCTCGTCGATGCTATTAAGAAAATCGCGACGAGGCCCATGATCCTTGATATCTGATCACCTGATAATTGCATACCTGTATCCCGCCTTCGCTTTTTCGGTCTGTTAGTAGTAGCATACACTACTAGGATGAGTCAATCAGTTCAGACCGATTCGATCGCGGCGCTGAAAAGGCTTGGGTTCACGGAGCTCGAAGCGGCGGCGTATGCGTACCTCGTCACGAACTCGCCCGCGACCGCCTACAAAGTAGCGCGTGACATCGGAAAGCCGGTCGCGAATACTTACAAAGCGGTCCAGTCCTTGTTCGAGAAGGGCGCGATCATGATCGACGAGACCGAGAACCGTCTCTGCACGGCGGTTGATCCTGACACGTTGCTCGAGGATCTGAAGCGGTCGTATCTGAGAGATCAGGCAAGGGCAAAAGACGCCCTCGCAAGCCTGACTCCTGCTTCAGAAGGCGAAGGCGTCTACGCTCTTTCGAAACCCGATCAGGTGTTCGCAACGTTCGGGAAACTTTGCTCCGAGGCGAAGGCCGTCATCCTTGTCGATGCCTTCCCGGGGGTCGTGAAAAAGATCGCCCCGGCGTTGGAACAGGCGGCCGAGGGCGGTGTAAAGATCGTGATGCAGGTCTACCGGCCGACCGAGATTAACGGGGTCGAGGTGATCGAAACGCCTGATGCTCCGCGAATGCTTGACAGGTGGAAAGGACACTGGCTGATCGCCGTCGCCGACGGGGCGGAATATCTGCAGGCGTTTATGAGCGAAGACCTTGCCTCGGTCGAGATCGCGCACTGGTCGAAAAATGCCTTCCTGGCACTGCCCAAGCACAATTTCCTGGCTAACACTTTAAGACAGTCGGCTCTCGAGAATACAGTAGGGAAGCAGAATCTCTCGCCCGCGATGGAAGCGGAGTTCGAGCGAACCAGGGAATGGACGACGATGGCCGACCGAGGATATGAGAAATTGAGAGCGAGGTTTGAAAAGGGCGGCTAGACAGGAGACAGCTTTGGACGATTGCGGCTCCGCCGCAGTGATGTGCGGAAGCTCTTGACTTGCCGATGCCATATCACACGCCCCGTTTATAGCAGCGCTATACGCTGCCAAGGCAGGGCGAAGCCCTGCTCTAAACGGTTGTGAGTTGCGAGTTTATCGCAACTCTTCGCAATGCTTGTAGCGCGGGGCGCTGCGTTATCTAGTATTTGGCTGAACCTAAAGCGGCTCATCCGATGGCCTGCGAAACACTTCTCTGGAACTACTCCCATCGACGGGAAGAATTGCTAACCCACTTTCGTCTGCGGGAAGTTGTAGTACCAATGATTTACCATATACATACGGATCACCTTTCCCGATCCGTCGCGCTCGAACCTGTATTGCACCCGCGGGGTTTCCTTTGAGAGAAACACATTATCGAACGCGTACTGCTGAAGCTCATCCACGAACTGGTCGGAAAACCTGAATTTCAGCACTCCTTGCGAGAACGTCACAGCTGATTCGGTGCCCGAAACCGACCTGTACTTGCCTGCATATTCATCCGGAGATCCACCGGTCGGCTGTATCAGAAACGGTTTCGGCAACAGCTCCGGGACAAGCGCTTCAGCGATCTCCGTGGCGCCGACACCGACACCGTCCAGATTTGAGAGTACGACGATGAACAGACCCTTCTCGGGGATCCTTATGATCTCCGCCCCCGTCGAGCCCGTATGATAGTGAACCCGGATTCCGAATATGTCGTTCACGTACCAGCCAAGCGCGTAATTGCTATCAGCACCGTTGTTCAGTCTCGAATACGCGAATAGCTTTTCGGTCGACGCCTTCGACAGGATCCTGTTTCGGGCAAGTGAGTCGTCCCATTTGACAAGGTCGCCGATGGTGCTGAAGACACCTCCCGAACCGATCGTCGCGCGGTCCCAGTCCCGCCGGTTTGAAAGATATTTGCCGTCGCGGAAGACGTAGCCGTCGGCTTCGTTGGGCGTGATCCGGTCTTCATCCTCCGTGTATGTGTTTTTCATTCCAAGCGGCTCGAAAAAGCGCTTCTCGAGGAACTCGCCTGAAGGAATGCCGGATACCTTATTGATGATCAGCCCGAGGACGTAGTATCCGATGTCGCTGTAATCCCACCGTTCACCCGGTTCGTGTACCAAGCCTCCTTTGCTGAAGACAGCAAGCCACTGGTCGTCCGAATACTCCATCCTTTCACCGTATTCTTTCTCCATCATCTCCCAGTTCTCGTCGATCCCGGGAACGCCTGAAGTGTGGTTCAACAGATGTCTTACGGTGACGCGCTTGCAGAACTCTGGGCAGCCGTCGATGTACTTGTCGATCGGATCGTCTATGGACAACTCTCCGTCCTGTTCGAGCAAGAGGATCGCGGCGGATACGAATTGCTTGGTGATCGAGGCAAGATCGAAGACGGTTTCTTCTTTCACGGGAACGCCGTGCCTGAGATCCGCGACACCAAAGGCTCCGGAGTGAATGATCTTTCCGTTCTTGGAGACCGCGAATGCCGCTCCGGGGACCTTGTTCTCGGCCATCGCCTTTTTGACGATCCCGCCGGGATCGAGCGGCTGGCCCGCAGCGGCGTAGGGAAGGAGCAGGCAAGACAATACGAGCAGCGCACAGGAAGCGCCGCACCTTCTGGCCTTGGTTCGCGGGTTCACTCGTTTCGGACCGAATCTCATATTAATCAACCCGCCCCGCTTAGAGCGGCGCTAGGCGCTGCCACAGCAGGGCGAAGCCCTGCTCTAAACGGATGTAAGTTGCGAGTTTACCCAACGCTTTGCGTTGCGCGCAGCGCGGAGCGCTGCTCTAAACGGCTGATGTTGAGGGATGCTCTCGCGGCTTCGCCGCCAACTCACCAAACTCGACAAACTCACTTAACCCCCCTCTTCGGGCAGATGTCATTCAAGACACAGTTCTCGCAGTCCGGCTTCCTGGCGTTGCATACGCGCCTTCCGTGGTAGATCAGCCAGTGCGAGAACATCACCCAGTGCTTCTTCGGTACGAGTTCCATCAGGTCTTTCTCTATCTTCTCCGGAGTCTTCTCGTCCGTCAGTCCGATCCGGTATGAAAGTCTCTTCACGTGGGTATCGACCACGACTCCCGACGCGATCCCGAACGCGTTCCCGAGCACCACATTTGCAGTCTTGCGCGCCACGCCCGGCAGGGTTAGCAGATCGTCCATATTCTGCGGCACTTCGCCGTCAAAATCGTCGATGATCTTCTGGCAGGCGCCCCTGATGTTCTTCGCCTTGTTCCGGAAAAAGCCGGTCGAGCGTATGTCCTCCTGAAGCTCTTCTTCTTCGACTTCAAGATAATCTTTCGGCCCTCCGTACTTCCGGAACAGGTCCTCAGTCACGATGTTCACGCGCTCGTCCGTGCACTGAGCCGAAAGGATGGTCGCTATCAGCAGCTCGAAAGCGCTTGTGTGGTTCAATGCG
Organism: Aridibacter famidurans; assembly: GCA_024103495.1. GTDB lineage: Bacteria > Acidobacteriota > Blastocatellia > Pyrinomonadales > Pyrinomonadaceae > Aridibacter > Aridibacter famidurans. The sequence continues at coordinate 15,570 of JAGFIQ010000122.1, read as the reverse complement.
CAATGTGCATCCGGATACTCCTTATCAAGTCTCCGGATCACCGTCTTCGCCTGCTTCTCCCTGTCGATCTTCATAGGTGGGAAAGTTTATCCCGAACCTTGAAAGATTTGAAAGCCGGAATGCAAAATCGGGTTCATTCCGTTAAAATGTTGCGAAATCGAGTCCCGGACTGGCCTATCCTCAGATACAGAAGCCGATCGAGGCTCGATTTCCCGGTTCCCGAAATGAACAGGTCCGAAGAACAACTGATAGTCTTCAGCAGCAAAAGCTGGAAGGGCATGGTCTTGCTCGCTGTCGTCGTCCTCGGCGCTCTCGCGTTCGGATGGCTCGCCGTGCAGTGGCAGATCGGGAACATGCTTGCCGAACTCACCTCGCCGAACGAACCGAATGCCTCCGAGGTGGCGCGAGTGGTCAAGATGGTCTCTCCGAGAGACCCTATGGGCAGTTGGCTGCAGGCAGTCACGAAAGCCGACGACTTCACGGCCGAAAAACTCGCGGAAGCGATCGAAGCTCACAGGCAGACCGTCAGGCTCTCCCCGAAACACTATCCGTGGTGGCTGGAACTGGGGCGTTCGTATGAGCAGGCCGACAGGCCTGACGAGGCGGAAAAGGCCTTTCTTCAGGCGGTCAAGCTGGCCCCGTCCTACACTCTTCCTCGTTGGCAGCTGGGAAACTTCTATCTCCGCGCCGGAAGGGAACAGGAAGCGTTCGAAGAACTAAAAAAGGCGGCGGAGAAGGACCCTGTGTACCGCGAGCAGGTTTTTTCGATCACCTGGGACTATTTCGAGCAGGACACTTCAAGGCTGGACGCGCTCGTCGGGAACTCTGAGGGAATGAAGGTCGGCCTCGCGAAGTTCTATGCCGCGCGTGAAAGGCCGATCAAGAGCGTCGAGATCTGGCGGTCGCTTTCCGATCAGTCGCGGGAGTCCAACCGGCAGGTAGGTGCGCTGATCGCCCAGGCGATGTTCGAGAAGCGCTTCCTAAAGGCCGCGGTCGAGTTCTCGAACTCGCTTCAGCTTGAGGAAGGCATCAAGTTCGAGGCGATTCAGAATCCGGGTTTTGAGCAGGAGATCAGCAGGCGCGACGACGCGTTCTTCGGATGGAAGACAGATTCCAGGGATAACGTGCGGGTACTTCTCAGCCGGGGAGAGAAGCACTCGGGAAACCGCAGCCTGCAGGTGACGTTCAACGGATTCTCGAAGGCCGAATTTCACAATATCTACAAGACCATTGCGCTTGAGCCGGGAGCCTCGTACAGGCTTGGTTTCTGGATCAGGACCGAAGACCTTCGAAGCGCGGGAACGCCCAAGCTCGAGGTCCTCAGCGCGAGCGAAGGGAAGATCGTCGCCTCAACGGACCCGTTCGCCTCCGGCACTGAGGATTGGAAGCAGGTTTCGGTCGATTTCCGGGTGCCCGACAATTCGGAGGGAGTCGTGATAAGGACCGCAAGGGCGTATTGCGGCGATAACTGTCCGATGTTCGGGACGATCTGGTACGACGACTTCACGATCGAAAGGATCAAGGACATCGAGGTAACGGAAGAGATCGATGGTTGAAGCCGCGGCAGACCTCAGGCAGAACGGAAACACTTTCGCGGGAAAGCTCGCGTTCTTTCTGTTGTCGGCGACGATCGTCTGGACCACGCTCGCATACGGCACGGTCCACCAGCCGATAATCGCCCTCTTTTATATCGTGATGGTGCTCGTCGCGCTTCTTTGGGCGGCGGATTCCCTGATCAGCGGCTCTCTCAGGATCGACAGCACCCAGCTTCAGATCCCGATCGCGCTCACCGCGATCTACGGATTCATTCAGACCATTCCATTCGGTTCCGTTGAGGCGGGAGGCGTCGATTCGATCCCCTCGACTATTTCCGTGGCTCCTTTCTGGACAAGGCTAGCGGCAACTCATTTCGTCGCGCTTCTGATCTTCTTCTCCGGAATGCTGATCTTCACCAACAGCGTTCGGAGAATAAGGAAGGTCGTCATCCTGATCACCGTCTTCGGCTTCATCTTCGCGTTCTTCGCGATCCTGCAATCCGTTCTGAGTCCCGACAAGATCTACGGCATTTACGAATCCAAGTACGCCGAGCCGTTCGGCTCGTTCGTCAACCGGCACAACTTCGCGGCGTTTATGGAGATGTCCATCGCGGTTCCCCTCGGACTCCTGTTCGCGGGCGCAGTCGAGAAAGACAAGCGTTTGATCTACGCGACGGCGATCGGATTGATGGGGATCGCGCTCCTTCTCAGCGGATCACGCGGCGGGTTCGTTTCGATAATCGCGGGCGTTGTTTTTCTCGTGATACTTGCGACGGGGTCGCGAGGGACCCGCGACAGGGTCCTTAAGGCGATACTCGCGGTTTTCCTGCTTGCGGTATTCGTCGTCGGATCGATCCTTGTCGGAGGCGAATCGTCGCTGACGCGACTCGCAGAGACCGCGACCTCCGATAATTTCTCGACCAACAGGATCCAGATCTGGTCCGTGACGCTGAATGTCATCGGCAATCATATGCCTTTCGGAGCAGGGCTCGGGGCCTTTGGAGTCGCCTACACGCCGTTCGATCAGAACTCGGGTTTCGAGCGTGTCGAGCAGGCGCACAATGATTATCTGGAGGTGCTCGCGGACGCGGGGATCGTCGGGGCTTTGATCGGGGCTTTCTTCCTTTTCCGGCTGTTCAGAACCGGGCTCTCGAACGCGAAGGTCGAGAACCGATACCGGAGAGGCGTCGCGATGGGCGCATTCGCGGGATGTTTTTCGATCCTTGTGCACAGCGCGTTCGACTTCGTGCTGCACATCACCGCAGTAACGCTGCTTTTTCTGACGCTGATGGCGCTTCTTGTCGCGAGCGGCAGGAAATATGAGGACGACGTTGAACTTGTTCCCAGGGAAAGGCCCAAAAGAAGGAGAAAGGCGAGCGTGACCTCGCTCGAAGAAAGACGCCGCTAGCCGGCCTCGGCATTCGCTTCCGTGCCGGCGCGGGAACGAAGAAGGCTCATCAAATACCACACCACGCCATGCCCCACGTAAGTGGCGGCGACGATCAGAAGTACATACTGCGAATACAGCCACACGAGCATTCCCACGGCCCCGAGAACCAGGATCAGATAGAAGTTCCGTCTGCCGGTCCCGACGTTCTTAAAGCTCGAATATTTCAACGTACTTACCATCAGAAGCGCAAGGACGGCGGTCAGGACCATAAGCGCGATGGTGTAGAACCGCGCGACATTCTGGCCGAGTATGTTGATCGGCGTCGGCGAAAAATGGACTATGGCCGCGAGAAGTCCGGCCGAGGGCGGGATCGGAAGCCCTACGAAGTTCTTCTTGTCGATCTTCGGCGTGCCTTCCAGAAGGACCCTCGGGCGGGTCGCCTGCAGGTTGAACCTCGCCAGACGCAGGACACCGCACATCAGGTAAACGAACAGAACGAAAAGGCCTATGTTGTGAAGCGAGTTCGATTCGTCGAAGGTCGCGCCGATACCCCAGCAGTACGCGAGAACAACCGGAGCGATGCCGAACGTTAGTACATCGGCGAGCGAATCCAGCTGGACGCCTAGCTCGGTCGCGGTCTTGGTCATCCGTGCCAGGCGTCCGTCGAGAGTATCGAAAAGTATCGCAAGCCCTATCGCCTTCGCGGCATAGTCGAAATAGATCGCGGCCTGTTCGGGGCTGGCGGAGATCATCTGGAATCCCCGGACCGAGGCAAGCACAGCGAGAAAGCCCATAGCGATGTTCGCCGCGGTGAACGCGGTCGGTATCAGGTACAGGCCCTTGCGTATTCCCTTGTGTACTGGCTGGTCTTCGGATTCCATCGGTGGAGCATGCTGCGTCTGTGCCGGTTCAGTACCTGGCGATTATCGTCTCGCCGCCTCTGACCCGGTCGCCGACATCAACGCAAATACTAACATGATTCGGGAGAAGTAGGTCCGTTCGCGATCCGAAGCGTATCAGCCCGAACAGCTCGCCCCTTTCTAGATGATCGCCTGCTTTCGGCCAGCAGACGATCCTCCGGGCGAGGATCCCTACTATCTGGGTGCACACCACGGTAATCTCGTCGCCTTCGATCACGAGCTCGTTGCGCTCGTTGGTCGAGCTGGCGGCGTTGCTTGTCGCCGGCCGCTTTCTGCCTTTGAACTTGCGTATGCCCTTCACGGTCCCGGCGATCGGCGATCTGTTCACGTGGACGTCCAGCGGGGAGAGGAAGACGCTGACGAGGATGCCTGTTTCGGTTTCTTCGATACGTGTCACACGTCCGTCGGCCGCGGATACGACCAGGCCCGGGCCGTCGGGGATCGTCCGCTTCGGATTCCGGAAGAAAAAGACCATGAACGCCGCAAGCGCAAGGAAAAGCACGGCGGCGATCCAGTACCCGAAAAAAGCAAGCGCCGCCGCGATAAGCAGAGGCACTGCCACGAAAGGTATCCCGTCTTTGACCATTTCCAACAAGGCCGGAGAGCTCCGGCTTCCGTAAAGTGCGGATGGCAACTATCTTACGGCAAGCGTCCGGCAAAGAAAAATGCCCGGCCTTTCCGAAGGCCGGGCGGCAAGGAGGAAAAGTTGTGAATGATCAGGTTCTGACAGGGTTCTCTTTTGCGTAGCTGTAAGCGCACCAGGCGCTGATAAGGTGGATCACCCAGCCAAGCATTCCCGCGGTCCCGATCCAGGAGAATCCGGTCAGGATAAGCCAAAGCAGTCCGACGAGGATCCTTCCGTTGTAGATCTGGCCGAGCCCGGGAACAAGCAGGCTAAGGATTCCCGCTATCAAAGGTTCTCGCATTAAATTCTCACCTCCGGGGTCTACTACGGTTCGCCTACGCGATCGGTTCCGTTAAACTCAGAATTCTCGGGTCTGGGAAGTCATAAGTGAAGAGAGAGGAAGAGAACAAGATAGACAGGATATTTTAGGATCGCTTCGTGCCATTGATGAGGCGTCCAGATACTTTGTTATGTGTCATTCTTCGAATCTGAAATCCTATCTATCCTGTACATCCTGTTTGTTCTTCTTCTTGTCCGTCGGACCCGTTCCGGGTAATGAGCGGTCGCCCTGATACCTGAATCTAGTTCTTCGTCACCTTGACGATCTCGGCACGAAAGAGCTTCTTCGCTTTCCTGACAAACGGATGCGCTTCGGCGTATTTCCTGAGGTCTTCTTCAGTGGGATCTTCCGGAAGTTCGGGGATCGTGCCGTTGTCTTCCGGTTCGCGGGTCATCTCTTCTGCTATCTCGATAGCGAGATTGGGTTCGGCAGGTCGCTGGGCAGCCTCCGCTTCCTCTATTTCTTGCCCGGAGTCGCCGATGCTGCCCACGAACTGCGCCGCAAGCGCCGCTGCGTCAGCGATAGGCTGAAGACCGTCGCCTTCACGCTCAAGCGCCCGCTCAAAAGCCGAGTCGAGCCACGCGTCCTCGGCGTGTTCGAGTTCTTCCGAAGGGATTGGGGGTAATTTGACCGGCATCGATGCCGGGTCGATGAACGGGGACGCCTCTTCTTCCGCTTCGATTCGCTCGGGCGCGGGTTCGTCCTCGAAGGCGTAATCGCGTTCCGGTTCCCGGCCGAAGTCCGCCACCGGTTCGGCGTCTACGGAGGGTCCGGATTCCGGAGAAGTTCCGGCGTCTTCGGGCTCGGGGTCCGGTTCGGGAGTTTCCTCCCGAGGCTCCGGTTCAGAATTCAGAGTTTTTTTTTCCGGAGCCGCCGCGGCGGCTTCCGTTTTTTCGGCAGGTGCTGACGCCCCCGTCTGCTCGAGCTTAGAAAGACGCTCGATGAGGTCCTCGACCGCGACCACGCGCCGCATTTCGGACAGTTTGACCAGCCCGATCTCCAGCACAAACCGCGGTTCGGCGGCGTCGCGAAGCGAGGCCTCGGTTTCGGCCAGCGAATTGAAGAACCGGATCAGGTCCGCTTCGAGAAAAGGCGCGGCGTGGTCCTTCATTTCCTCCGCCGAGAGGATCGCGGTGTCGAGCAATCCGTGCGCGTCGCCGGCTATCTTGAACACAAGCAGGTCGCGAACGAATCCCATAAGGTCGCGGCAGAAGTTCCGAAGGTCGTGGCCACGAGTAACGAGGTCCTCGACCACCTTCAGCATTTCTTCCGAGTCCCGGTTTGCGATCGAGCTTACCGTCCTGATCAGATTGTCGGTTCCCGCGATCCCGAGCGCAGCTGACACTTCCTCCGCCCCTATCTTCTCTTCCGAAAAGCTGATCACCTGGTCGAAATTGCTCTGGGCGTCGCGCATCGAGCCCTCGCCCGAACGCGCGATCTCCTTCAGCGCGTCCTCCGAGATGTCGATCTTCTCGGCTTCGGCGATCAGCTTCAGCCTTTCCAGGATCTTCTTCAGCGGGATCGTGTGGAACTCGAACTGCTGGCATCGGGAGGTTATCGTGTCGGGGACCTTGTGGAGCTCCGTTGTCGCCATCACGAAAACGACGTTGTCCGGCGGTTCCTCGAGCGTCTTCAAAAGCGCGTTGAACGAGGACTTCGAGAGCATATGGACCTCGTCGATGATGAAGACGCGGTACCGGTCGCGGGCGGGGTTGATGTTGATGCTCTCGAGGATGATCTCTCGGATCTCCTCCACCTTGGTGTGAGAGGCCGCGTCGAATTCCAACACGTCCATCGAGCGGCTCTCGGCGATCTCGCGGCAAGAGACGCAAGCGTCCGCTTCCGAAGTCACGCACGGAACCGGGTTCGGACCTTCCGTTTTATGGCAATTGAGCGCTTTCGCGAGCAGCCTCGCGGTGGTGGTCTTTCCGACGCCGCGGGCTCCGCTGAACAGGTAGGCGTGATGAAGCCTGCCCGTTTCGATCCCGTTTCGAAGCGTGCGGGTGATGGCCTGCTGGCCGACGACCTCCTCAAAGACCTGAGGCCGCCATTTTCTGGCGAGTACCTGGTAAGACATTCGAAGCGACTTTCCGTTCTGGTAGGCCCTAAGTTTAGACGAGTTCCGTGAGGCTGTCTAACTTACCCGGAAAGTAAAAACTGGTGGCTTCAGACTTAACCGCAACACAGGCCGAAGTTGCTACCGTTGCTCCGTTCCCGGTCTGGCGGGGTTCACAATTCGAGCCTTGTGCGGAGCCTGAAGCCATAAAAAAGCGGATGCCGGGGAACTCAATACCGTTCAAGACGGATTGACTCCCGACCATCCGTATTCTGGCGGAAAGGGTGGGATTCGAACCCACGGTACCCGTAAAGGCACACAGCATTTCCAGTGCTGCCAGTTCAACCACTCCTGCACCTTTCCTAAATAACCGAATCATTCAGCCGCAAGTCGGTCAACACAAGCGATTCCGAGCGTTGTCCGGATCCACTTGATCTGCGGCTAGTTTCTAATGGAAGTGAAAAGATCAATATTCTGCCTGGGTCACGATCGTCGTGCCCGCCTGCCAAAGACCCGCCTTGTAGGAGATCGCGAAATAATCGTGGCTCTCTCCGCCGTAAACCAGGTCGAAACCGTCCCAAAGCGTGAAATGGCCCGAGGCGTCTTTCCAGCCCTTGACCCTGAAGCCGATCACGCCGCGAATCCCTTTGAACTTCTCACGCGGTATCCGTCCCGACTTCGAATCCTTCTCGCTGTAGATCGTGGGTTTCCCGTAGTATTTCTCGAGATACTCCCAGAAGTCCTGCACGCCCAGGCCGTACCAATTTCCGTCGGCGCCTTTGCGCGTCTTGAATGTACCGGAGTCTTTCGGGACCGGATGCCCCGTGTAGTTCAGGGACTTGCTGACCCTGATGATGCAGGTGTTTTCGTACCACGACCTGTCTACCGCGCCTCCGATGTCGCTTCTGACCTTCGCAGGGTCTTTGTCTGTCGGGTAGTATTTGATCAGGTCTTCGTAATTTGGGAGTTTCTTGGGCATCTGCTGACACCTCTGTCACACAACCAAAAAAACGTGGCGGAGAGGGTGGGATTCGAACCCACGGTACCCGTAAAGGCACAACGGTTTTCGAGACCGCCCGATTCAACCACTCTCGCACCTCTCCGCAATAAGCTGACGCGTCCTGTTTCCGGCGGCGGTCAAACACCGTCGGACTTGCCGGTTCTGAGTCTCCTGAAGAAGTCGCTCATAAGCTGTGAACACCCCTCTTCAAGGACTCCGGGGACCACGTCGATTCGATGATTCAAAGAACTGTCGTCACAAAGCCTGTAAACCGATCTTGCGGCTCCGAAACGAGCGTCCGCGGCTCCGTAAATCAGCCGCTTGATCCTTGCGTTGACGAGCGCGCCCGCGCACATCACGCACGGTTCGATCGTCGTGTAGACGGTGCATCCGGGCAGCCTGTAATTCCCCAGATGCGCTCCTGCCGCCCTTATCGCGAGGATCTCAGCGTGTGCCGTGGGATCGTTGTTCGCGATCGGGGAGTTTCCCGCGACGGCGAGCACGTTCCCTTCCGGATCGACCACGCAGGCTCCTACCGGAACCTCCCCGGCCGCTCCTGCGGCGGCCGCCGCTTCGAGGGCCAGCTCCATGAAAATATCGTCGGGATCGCTCATCGGAAACTGCGCCGGCCCGGCGGACTGGACAAACTCAAAATATAGGTTTCAAGCGTTTGAGTGTCAAGCAGAGCGCATTGCCCCGGGCCCTCGAAATCGCGGCAAAAAAAGGCGAATTTGACGTGCGCCAAACAGGCTGTTCCCTTGCATCCTGATGCGAAATGATGATAAATGTTGAGCGTCGTCAGGACGATCTCCCTCACTCATTCCTGCCTCTCAAGATATGAGCGACCCGATCCACGAAACTGAGGACGCTTTTGTAAGAAGCCTCAGGCTCCACAGCGACAATCCTTCACTCGTCTCTCTGACCGAGGAGGTCCGCGAGCGCAAGCAGAAGCCGAAGACCGATCCGACGTCGATCCCGCAGAAGCTCTCGCTCGGCGAGTTCAACACCGCGATGGTGCATTTCTATCGCGGAGAGCTCGCGCGGTCGAACACGTGGCGGACACGGCTCGACGCGACGACCAACTGGGCCGTCATTACCGCGGGTGCGACGCTCTCGTTCGTGTTCAGCTCGCCGGACAATCCGCATTTCGCGATCCCGATCAACTCGATCCTGGTCGCGATCTTCCTGTTCATGGAAGCGAGGCGCTACAGATATTACGAGGTCTGGGCGAACCGCGTGCGCGTGCTCGAGACGGGTTATTTCGCGCCTATGCTCTCGTACCGCACGATCCCGCCCGATAAGGAATGGGCGGAGCATGTCTCGTCGGACCTTATAAACCCTCATTTCACGATCAGCGAGTGGGAGGCGATCGGAAGGCGCCTGAGGAGCAACTACATATGGATCTTCGTTCTGCTCGCTCTCAGCTGGACTCTGAAGGTCTATCTGCATCCGTACCCGACGCCAAACCTCGAAGTCTTCCTGGATCGCGCCGCGGTCGGCCTCGCGCCGGGCTGGCTCGTGATCACGGCGGGAATAGTTTTCAACGCGATAGTTTTCTCGTTCGCTATCGGGACGATGAAGCTGAATCAGGCCTCGAGCGAGGTTCAGCCGCACGAAGAGTCCGAGTGGCATCCTATCCAGCAGGTGTCTAAGTGGGCCGATTCGAGAGCCAAGAAGCGTCACACGATCAGGCGTGCGAAACGTGCCCGGCAAAGGACGAGCTCCGTGATTCACAAGACGAATGCCTGAACGCGGGGCTTTGGTCTTCCATCGCGAATTCAGAGTACATCAGTTGCCCCTCGCTTCAGCGGGGAGACCGAAAAGTGCCATTAGATTATTTCGCCGGCTTCAGCCGGCATCAGAGGGGCTGAAGCCCCTTGATTTGTTTTCAGCACTTCATCCCCCCCCGCTGAAGCGAGGGGCAACTGATGGGGCAAATTCCCTGTGATGAATAGTGCCGTCGTCTCACCCCCCGCTGAAGCGGGGGGCAACTGATGCTTCCCGCTAGCCGGATTTCTGATCTCAACTACCGACTAACCTCAATAACTATTAATCCCCTCCGCCCCCGTTTTTGATAGTTCAGACCCAGTCTGCTATTTTTCTCTTTCTGACCTGATTACAGTTTTCAAAGGGAGAATCAAAACGAATGTCGGACACTCTTGAAGATCGCGGCAAAGCGCTGGAGAACGAGTATTTTAGAAGAAAGGAACGCGAACTCATCGAGAAGATGAAGGCGAAGCTCGAGGCCGAGGAGACCAAGGACCTCAAGCTCGACTGCCCGAAGTGCGACGGTCATCTGTTCGAAAGCGAATACGAAGGCGTTGTGATCGACATATGCGACTCCTGCTCGGGCGTCTGGCTCGACGCCGGTGAACTCGCTCACATCGTCGACGCTGAAGACGACAAGGGCTGGCTGAGCAGGTTCTTCGGATAGCTTAGTCGGGAAGAAGTTCGGGACTCGCGATCGATCGCCGGGTGACCCGAAATAGATATCGATCAGGGGGATCGGCGGAGCCCGGGGAGCTGCCCGGGGCGCCGGTCCCCGGCTTTTTGGAATGCTGAATTTCGCAATGGAGACAGCCCGCGAGGCGGGCCATATACTGCTCGAGAAGTTCGGGCGTAAGATAGGCGTCCGCAAGAAGGGCGACATCAATCTTGTGACCGAGGCCGACCTGGCTTCGGAGAAGTTCATAGTCGACAAGATCAAGACGCATTATCCGAGGCATTCCATACTCGCCGAGGAATCCGGAGACGCGGTTCAGATCGGCGAAGGCGCCTCGAAGTGGATCATCGATCCGCTCGACGGAACGACGAACTTCGCCCACGGCTACCCCTGCTTTTGCGTGACTATCGCTCTCGAATACGAAGGCGAGATCGTGATCGGAGTGACCTACGATCCGACCCGCGACGAGATGTTCTCCGCCGAGAAGGGCCGCGGCGCAAGCCTCAACAACAAGCAGATCGAGGTTTCGGATACAGAGAAACTAGGCGATTCGCTCGTGGTCACGGGTTTTCCGTACGACATCGCCAAGCGTGCCGATTTCGCGCGGCATTTCACTGAAATGCTTCTCTCCTCGAGGGCGGTCCGGCGCGACGGCTCCGCCGCGATCGATATGGCATACATCGCCAGCGGAAGATTCGACGGCTTCTGGGAAGAGGGTCTCAATCCCTGGGATGTCGCCGCCGGGGTCCTTCTCGTAAAGGAAGCGGGAGGGCGCGTGTCGTATTACGACGGATCCGAGGTAGACATCTACCGCCCGCCGATCTGCGCGACGAACGGCGCGATCCACGAAGAGATGCTCGGCGTGCTCACCTAACTGTTCGAGCGACTTGCGAAAGGGGAAACGCTGTAACTACAATCAAACCTCAATATGTCATGGTTCCGAAGAGATAAGCCGAAGATCGAGGGCCAGAAGGACGGCGAAGATCAGACGGTCAGGACCGAGGGGATATTCGTCAAGTGTTCCGAATGCGACACGCCTCTGTACAAGCGTGAGCTGAAGGAATCGACGCAGGTCTGTATCCACTGCGGCCATCACTTTCGAATCGGCGCCCGCGAACGGCTCGAGCTTCTCTTCGATGAAGGCGCGTACGAACCTCTCGATGAGGAGGTCGTGTCGGACGATCCGCTCGGTTTCGTCGATTCCAAACCTTACAAGGACAGGATCAAGGAAGCGCAGAAGAAATCGGGACTTCCCGAAGCGATAATCTCCGGCAAGGGGCTTGTCGGCAGTCACAAGGTGTACGCCGGCGCGATGGACATGTCGTTCATCGGAGGCTCGATGGGCTCGGCCGTCGGCGAGAAGGTCACGAGGCTGATCGAACGCGCGCTCAAGACAGAGGGCGCGGTGATCATTTTCTCGGCATCCGGCGGCGCGAGGATGCAGGAAGGCACGCTCTCGCTGATGCAGATGGGGAAGATCTCGGTCGCTTTGGCAAGGCTCCACGAAGCGGGATTGCCGTTCATTTCGATCCTCACGGACCCGACGACGGGCGGAGTCACGGCGAGCTTCGCGATGCTCGGCGACGTGATAATCGGCGAGCCGAAGGCGCTGATCGGATTCGCGGGCCCCAGGGTGATCGAGCAGACCATCAGGCAGAAGCTCCCGAAAGGCTTTCAAAGATCGGAATTCCTGCTCGAGCACGGAATGCTCGATATGGTCGTCGACCGGCGCGAGATGAAGGATACGATCGTGAGGCTTCTCGATTTCATGATGAAGAAGGACGACTGAACACTTTTTGGTTTTCGATGTTGAACCACGCCATCAGAGACCTTTTTGTCCGCGACCTGAACAAGGCCGCGGACGAGATCGAATCGTATCCGTCCGACAAGGCGCTCTGGACCGTCTCGGGAGACATCGCGAATTCCGCGGGAAATCTCGGGCTTCACCTCGCGGGCAACATCAACCATTTTTTCGGCGCCGTCCTCGGGAATTCGGGCTACGTACGGGAAAGGGACCTTGAGTTTTCTTCGAAGGGCGCTTCCAGGGCGGAGGTCGCGGAAGCGTTGCGCAAGGCGGCCGGCGTAGCCCGAAAAGTGATCGACGAACTGAGCGAAGAGGACCTGGCGAGCGATTTTCCCGAGCAGTTCGCGGGAAAGACGGTCTCGAACGCGTGGATGATCGCGCATCTCCTCACCCACCTGAACTACCATCTTGGACAGATCAACTATCACCGGCGGCTTGTGGGGTGACCGCTAAACGGTTCATAAAAATGGACTTTGCGGAATCCCAGGAATATTTATACAGCCTCGGTTTTGAGCTTTCGGTCAGAAAGTTCGGGCTGGAGAACACCCAAGTACTCCTCGAAGCCCTCGGGCACCCGGAAAGAAATTACACGAAAGTGCAGGTCGCGGGGACGAACGGCAAGGGTTCGGTCTGCGCGTTCCTCGAATCGATCTGCGTGTCAGCGGGTATTCGCGTAGGCCTGAACACCTCGCCGCATTTGGTCTCGATCACCGAACGGATAAGGATCGGAGGCGAAGAGATCAAGAAAGAGGAGTTCGCGCGGCTCGCGACCATCGTCCGCGGAACGGGGGAGAGGCTGGTTGAGGAAGAGAAGCTTGCGGCACTCCCGACATATTTCGAGCATGTGACGGCGATCGCTCTTCTTGCATTCGCCGAGGCCGGGGTCGATCTTGCGATCATCGAAACGGGGCTCGGGGGCCGCTTTGACGCGACCACTGCGGCGCGTTCGGAATTCGCCGTCATCACGCCGATAGATCTGGATCACACGAACATCCTGGGATCGACGCTCCGGGAGATCGCTTCGGAAAAAGCCGCGATCATTCGGGCTGACAGTGAAGTGGTCGTTTCGGATCAGTCGGAAGAGGCTATGGAGGTGATCGACGCGCGATGCGCGGAATTCGGGATGGAGCCTCGCCGCGCGGATCTTGTAAGCACGGAAGAGCTTAACGGCGGAGTGACCTTCGTTTCAGCGAATGCGAAGTATGGGAACGTAAGGCTCGGTCTTTCCGGCCGGCACCAGATCGACAACGCGAAAACGGCGGTCGCCGCTGCGGAACTGCTCGCGGAGAACGGGTTTGCGATCGGGAACGAGGACGTAGTGAGAGGGCTCGAGGCCGCGAGGCACAAGGGCCGACTGGAGTGGTTCGACGGGATCTTGTTCGACGGCGCTCACAACGTTTCGGGAGCAAAAGCACTGCGCTCGTACCTGGACGAATTCGTCGAGGGCCCGGTCACGATGATCTTCGCGGCGATGAAGGAGAAGGACCTTTCGGAGATCTCGAGGCTTCTTTTCCCAAGGGCTGAGAACCTTGTGTTCGCCACTCCTTCGAATCCGAGGTCGATGCCGGCGGCCGAACTCGCCGGATTTGTCCCCGAAGGGTTTCCAAGGCAGAATGTGTTTGTTTCCGGGAGTGTAGAAGAAGCGGTCGAAACGGCCCGCCGGGTAGCCGGCGAAGGAACGATCCTCGTCACCGGCTCGCTCTATTTGATCGGCGAGGTCCAGGCGGCATTGACCAGGGACCATTGAACATTGACCAGGGACCAAGGACCAGGGATCAATGATCATGGGTCAACGACCATTGACCATTGGCCGAGGCCACTTTCATCGCGATCTGTCCATTGATACTTGATCGTTGACCGCTGAGCATTGATCGATGATCGCTGACCATTGAAAATTGAGACATGTATAAACTTGTACTCGTCCGTCACGGACAAAGCGAATGGAACAAGACGAACCGGTTCACGGGTTGGACCGACGTCGATCTTACGGAACAGGGAAGGCTCGAGGCGAAAACCGCCGGCGAGACTCTGAAGAAAGAGGGATTCCAGTTCGACCTCGCCTACACTTCGGTGCTGAAGCGCGCGATACGCACTCTCTGGATCATCCTCGACGAGATGGACACGATGTGGATGCCGGTCCGCAAGTCGTGGCGGCTGAATGAGCGCCATTACGGCGACCTGCAGGGCCTGAACAAGGCGGAGATGGCGGCCAAGGTCGGCGAGGAACAGGTGCAGATCTGGCGCAGAAGCTACGACATTCCTCCGCCTCCGCTTGAAGAGGACGATCCCCGCAATTCCCGAAACGATCCGCGGTACAAAGACTTCGACGGCGACGAGTTTCCTTTGACGGAGTGTTTGAAGGACACCGTCGAGCGTTTTCTGCCGTATTGGAAGAACGAGATCGCTCCGAAGATAAAGGAAGGACAGAGGCTTCTGGTCGCGGCTCACGGAAACTCGATCCGCGCACTTGTGAAGTACCTCGACGACGTGCCCGACGACGAGATCGTCGGGGTGAACATCCCGACGGGCATCCCGCTTGTATACGAACTCGACGACGACCTGAACTCTATCCGCAGTTATTACCTGGGTGATCCGGAGGAGATCCGGAAGCTGCAGGAAGCGGTGGCGAACCAGGGTAAGGCGAAATGAACCGAGAAAATACAAGATGGACAGGATGGATACGATTTCGTTCTTGATTTGACAGCGCCGTTTCTTCGCGGCTCCGCCGCCGTTGTGTGCGGAAAGGCTCAGCATTTCCGGCAAGCCGCACCTATGATTATTGTTCTTCGCGGCTTTGCCGCAGTGATGTGCGGAAAGCCTCCGGCTTTCCGGCGAGCCGCACCTATAATTATTGTTCTTCGCGGCTCCGCCGCAGTGATGTGCGGAAAGCCTCGGGCTTTCCGGCGAGGCGGCCTAGATCTCCTCGTCGCGTAACGACGATTGAGCTTAGCCGCGGGCTTCAGCCCACGGTAACGGCGCCCCACGATGTCCAGCCGCGTAGCGGCGTCGTGCCAATTCCGAATGACAGAAGAACTAAAGCAGAAAGAGAAAGTACTCTACAATCGATGCGACGAGGTTCTGCACTATCTCTGGGACCCTATCGGAGTGTCTGACATCGTTCAGGCTCGCGACGAATACCACTCATACCTTCCGACCGTCTTTGCAATGGTCCGAGACGAAAAGAGACTTGAAGAGATAGCTGATTACCTCACAGGAATAGAATCAAGATGGATGGGTCTGACACCTTCGCGAGATGGTGCGAAGAAGGTTGCGGAAGTGCTACTCGATTGGCGGGACGAGATCTTGGGTTCTTCGGAGGAATGTTAATTATTGAGAGGGATGCAGCAAGTGGAATCTGAAGAAGGCAGGATCGAAGTCGAGGACGGATACGAGATCTGGTACCGCCGCACGGGAAATGGCGGAATTCCGCTGCTGATCCTTCACGGCGGTCCGGGTG
>JAGFIQ010000121.1 GCA_024103495.1 Aridibacter famidurans | reverse complement strand
TAATCTAAACGCCTTGCTTTCGAGCAAACGAGCAGCGTCGGACTCATCCTCTCCGCCAACTAACACGCGTCCATGCTAGCTGTTTATCTACAGGTAGCCAAGATACAAGAGCAGCGCTTCGCGCTGCCAAAGCGGGGTAAGACCCCGCTAACTTCTCAAATCAAGGAGCCCTCAACGGGATGTTCGACACAAAGATCGACCTGACCTCAGGGTCGCCGATACTTCTTATCCAATGCAGGATCTCGGGGAATGGGGAGAATCTGGATTGGAGTGAAATCGGTCGCGATCTTGCCAGACTCGGAGCTCACGATCTGCCAGACCAGCGGCCCAACCAGGGGATGGAGAATTGCAGTATCGTTGAGCATTAGTCGCGTGGCAAGGACCACTTCTTCGCCTTTAGCAGAGCACGTTACCGATTCTTTCTTTACATCAAAACCATCACTAGTAAATGAGATCTCGAATTTGCCTTCCCCAACATCGCCGAAATCGAATTCTCCATTGCCGTCAGATATCGTCTCGAACTCTTTCGAGGGGTCTTTTAATGACCTCATCACGATCCTGACTCCAGGGATCAATGCGCCCGTTTCATCCACAACTGTGCCCGAAACACACGCTCGAGACACAGCTTCCATATCTTCGTACGAGAGCTTGTTGTTCGAATGACCCGAGGCTTCCACAGCCTGTTTAGAACTGGCCGGGATGCAGAAGCAAAGCAGAATACAAGACAATGGGATCCAGATCGAAGCCTTCATGATCATTTCGCTGTTTGGGTACGAGTTACGATGTGCCTGTGATTCTATGAGAGGCGAGATCGGTTGCGCTCCCAGGGCGCGGAAGGAATCCGGATCTGACTGCTACAGACATTTAGCTCCTGACGGAGCCGAAGATCCCGGGTGTGCTGCGTTGCTATTAACATTCCGCGCCGATGGCGCTTCTCATTCGCCAATGGTCATTGAACTATGGCCAATGATCTGTCGCCGCTACGCGCCTTGGAATTGGGGGGTCCCTTTCCCGGGGCTGCGCATCCGGATTCCCGCGGGCTACTTTCCGTAGCCCCTCCGGGCCAGAAGACGGCGTAAGTCACCGGGCTGTCGACCCGACGGACTCAAAGGACTCGTCAGACCCACAGACGCTCAGTCCGCAGGCGCTTTTCGCTTCGCTCAATGCGGGCAGGCTTCCCGCGCTCCATTCGACAGACCCAACAGACTCGACAGACTCAATCGACTCGATAGACTCAACAGTCTCATTGACACAATTCTCCCCGCGCATCTATAGTGGCCTTGATGGCTATCCGCCTTAAAACACTTCTTTTTGTACTTCTGATGACCTTCAGCGTGTACGCTGCGGCGCCTGCCGCGGGCGGTGCTGATGAGAAGGTCTGCCCGATGAAGTGCTGCAAGAAGGCGAAGGCGGACGCGAAAAAAGCTGGCGATCAGAAATACCTGTGCAGGGTCCTTATCTGTGCACAGTCGACACCGGCCCCTCCGAACGTTTTCTCTCCGTCGACCATAGCTCCGGTTCTGGTCGAGGAGATCGACGCACCCGGATTCGATACGCTTTTCGTCTCGAGCTCCGCACGTCATCACGAGCCGGCCGCTCCCGTTCGCGGAGCCCCAGCCCGAAACCAGCCCATTTTTATCCAAATCAACTCACTCTTGATCTAGCTTCAAGGGAGAAGTGCGTCTGTACTCGGGCGAAGTGCGCCTGACTACGGCGTTTTCTTTTTCCCTGAGGCATTTCTGCGCTTTGGTCCCGGACCGGATTCCGTTCCGGGCGGCGCCCGTATTCAATCAAAGCGACCGGATTCTCCGGTCGGATCGATCGAACAAGAGGGAGAAACAATGAACAGGAAACCAATTGTCGTATTTGTCGTCATCGTTTCACTGGGAGTCCTTGCCGCGGCCTGCGGCTCTTCCGGATCGCACGATTCTGGAATGAAGACAATTGCCGAAAAGAAAGTGAGCGAGAACCTGACCGTCGCGATCTCAAATCCGGAAGGAAAACTGAAGAACGGAGAGCAGGAAATAGGACTTAAGTTCACCGACGGTTCCGGAAACCCGGTCGAGATCTCCGCCGCTTCGCTGAATTTCAACATGCCCGCGATGGGATCTATGGCGGAGATGAACGATCCCGCAACATTGAACACGACATCGACGCCCGGCGAATTCACCGGAAAGGTCAACATCCAGATGGCCGGCGAATGGATCGCCCAGGTCAGCTACGAAGGAAAAGAGACCGGGAAGACGACGATGTCGGTAACGGCATATTAGTGAGCAGTGAGCGGTAAGCGGTGAGCAGTTTTCCACATTCAAGGTTTCAAATTCCATGTTCCAGGTTCAAAGCCGACAGAATTCGATGTCTGCAGACCGGTTCTCGCGGGTCAACCCGTAACTGCGGAATACGGCAACGAGATCGATTACTTGGAACCTGGAACTTGGAACCTGGAACTTACAGCTCACTGCTCACTGCTAACCGAGACATATGATCCACTCACTCATCGCACTGTCCGTAAAGTACCGAGGCGTCGTGATCGCGCTGTTCGCGATCGTCGCGCTGCTCGGTTACTGGGCGCTTCGGAACACGCCGATCGACGCGATTCCCGACGTGTCCGAGAACCAGGTCATCGTCTTCACCGACTGGCCCGGCCGCTCGCCGCAGGAGGTCGAGGACCAGATCACGTATCCGCTGGTCACGAATCTGCAGGGCCTGCCGGGCGTGAAGGTCGTTCGAGCGAGCTCGATGTTCAGCTTCTCGATGATCAACATCATTTTCGAGGACGGGATCGACCTTTACTGGGCGCGGACAAGGGTACTTGAGAGGCTCAACCTCGTTACCGCTCAAATGCCGGACGGCGTCACACCGACGCTCGGCCCGGATGCAACCGGCGTCGGCCAGGTGTTCTGGTACACGATCGAGAGCGAGGAACACAGCCTCCGCGAACTCCGCACGCTGCAGGACTGGTTCGTACGGTATCAGCTGAACTCGGTAGAGGGCGTAGCTGAAGTAGCGGGAGTCGGAGGATACGTTCAGCAATACCAGATCGATGTCGATCCGAACCAGTTACGGTCCTTCGGGCTTTCGCTCTCGACTGTGATCGACGCCGTGAAGCGTTCGAACAACAACGTCGGCGGAAACGTGCTTGAGCAGTCCGGAAACTGGTCCGTCGTGCGCGGAGTGGGGCTCGTGGAGTCGGTCGCGGATATCGAGAACATCGTCATCGGCGCTTTTGGCGGAACGCCCGTGTACGTGAAGAACGTCTCGAAGGTCAGCCTGGGCGACGCTTTCCGGGTCGGCGCGCTCGACAAGAACGGCAAAGAGGCGGTCGGCGGGGTCGTGATCGCCCGGTACGGAGTGAACACGCCCGAGGTGATCGAGGGGATCAAGGATAAGATCCGGGAAGTCGAGGTAGGGCTTCCTGAAGGTGTCACGATCGTCCCGTTCTACGACCGCACCGAGCTTGTCGACCGTGCGGCAAACACTCTGCAATGGACGTTGATAGAGGAACTGATCCTGGTCGCGCTCGCGCACATTTTCTTCCTGGCGCACTTCCGCTCGATCCTGATCGTATCGATCCCACTGCCGCTGGCTGTGTTGATGTCCTTTCTGTTCATGTACCTGATGGGGATCAGCTCGAACATTATGTCGCTCGCCGGGATCGCGATCGCCATCGGCGTGCTCGTCGATGCGGGGATCGTCGTAACAGAGAACGCCTTCCGCTATTTCGAAAAGAACGATGTCGACACCGCGGACAAAGGCGCCGTCCTGCGGGCAGTGGTCGAATCCACGAAGCTGGTCGCGAGGCCCGTGTTCTTCTCGATGGCGATAATCATCCTCGCCTTCATACCCGTTTTCGCGCTTGAGGGACGCGAGGGAAAACTGTTCCATCCCCTCGCGTTCACCAAGACGTTCGCGATGGTCGCTGCAACGATCATCGCTGTCACGCTCGTGCCGGTTCTGTGCACATTCCTGCTTCGCGGCAAGATGCACGCCGAGGACCGCAACCCGCTGATGCGGTTCCTGCAGAAGATCTACAAGCCGTTCCTTGTAACCGCCCTGAAGCACAGGCTCGCGGCGGTCGGAGTCGCATTGGTCCTGTTCTCAGGCGCGATCTGGCTCGCTTCGGGAATCGGTTCGGAGTTCATGCCGCCGTTGAACGAGGGCGACCTGATGTATATGCCGGTCACCGATCCTTCGGTCTCGATGGAAGAGGCACTTAGGCTGATCCAGAAACAGGACGAGATCATAATGTCGTTTCCCGAAGTCGAGCGCGCGGTCGGAAAGGTCGGCCGCGCGGACACCTCGACCGATCCGGCACCGGTGAATATGAACGAGACGATCATTCACCTGAAGCCGGAGACCGAGTGGCGCGAGGGCGTGACGCGCGAGTCGCTGATCGAGGAAATGGACCGAAAGCTGAAGTTCCCGGGGGTCACGAACATCTGGACCCAACCGATCATAGGCAGGATCGAGATGCTGGCGACCGGGATCCGTTCGGAGGTCGGGATCAAGATATTCGGGAGCGACCTGCGCACGCTCGAGAGGCTTTCCCAGGAAGCGGCAGAAGCCGTCAAAGGTGTTAATGGCGCCGTGGACGTATATCCGGAGCGAGTCGTCGGCACGCCTTACCTCGATATCGACGTCGACCGGCAGGCTGCGGCGCGGTACGGGATCGATGTCGGGATGATCAACGAAGCGGTCGAGAAGGGGATCGGAGAAACGAACCTGTCCACGACCATCGAGGGCCGCGAACGCTTCCCGATACGCGTTCGCTTCGCGCCCGAGTTCCGGGGAACGCCCGAGAACATCGGTCAGATCCCGATCGTGATGCCCGACGGGATGTCGATCCCGCTCTCGCAGGTGGCGACGATCAGAACCGCCAACGGCGCCTCGATGATCGCCAGTGAGAACGGACTGTTGAAGGGAACCGTCTTGCTCAACGTCCGGGGAAGGGACGTCGGCTCGTTCGTCGCCGAAGCTGACGAGGTGCTCAGGGAAAGAGTGCGGCTCCCCGCCGGTTACTACTTCTCCTGGAGCGGTTCGTTCGAGAACCAGCAGAGGGCGAAACAGAGACTTCTTCTGGTCGTTCCGCTGGTGCTTTTTGTGATCTTCGGGCTTCTTTATCTCACTTACGATTCTGCTATCGAGGCCGTCCACGTGCTGCTTGCGGTTCCCTTTGCACTAACGGGCGGCGTTTATCTGCAATGGCTGCTTGGCTACAATTTCTCGGTCGCGGTCTGGGTCGGCTTCATAGCGCTCTTCGGAACGGCAGTCCAGACAGGCGTCGTGATGGTGATCTACCTCGAAGAGTCGGTGAAGAAGAAACGCGAGGAGCTAGGCTACCTCGACAAGAGCGCCCTAATGGAAGCCGTGATCGAAGGGGCATTGCTGCGGCTTCGGCCGAAAGTGATGACCGTTTCGACGGTCATAGCCGGACTGCTGCCGATAATGTGGAGCACGGGAACGGGTTCCGACGTGATGCGGCCGCTCGCGACGCCAGTTCTGGGCGGAATGGTCTCGAGCCTGCTTCACGTTTTGATCGTCACGCCTGTCATCTTCTACTGGATCCACGAACGACGTCTGAAAGCCGAGGAGGCTGAAACATGAATGCACGCTTGATTCGAATGGCCCTCGCGCTTGGCTTTCTGATGTTGGTCCAGACCACTGCTGCAGCACAGATCCCGAAGCCTGATCCGGCGGCGACGCTTTCGAAGTACGTCGATCGGGTGTCAGGTACCGATGCTGACGAGGCGGTGCGCGTCGCGCTTGCCTCGAACGACGAGCTTGCAGCGATGAAGCTCGAAACGGAATCTTCCACGCGGATGATCGGACAGGCGGAGCAGAGGGCGCGGCCCAGCGTCGGATTCGAAAGCCGCCAACAGGTTGGCGGATCGAGAAACCGCTCGATGGTGATGGGCACGATACCTCTCGAACTCGGAGGACGGCGGTCTTCCAGGGTTGCGCTTGCCGAGAGAATGGCCGCGCTCGATCGCGCTTTGTACGAAGAGAAAGAGCGGATGCTCGCCGCGGAAGTTCGCACCAAATTCGGGCGGGCGTTGGCGAAGGCCTTGAAGCTGAAGCTCACAGAGGACACGCTTCTATTCGTGATTGAAAGCTACGAGCTTGTTAAGGCAAACGTGACCGAAGGCGAAACGGCTCCTCTTGAAGAGAACATGCTTCTTGTCGAGGTGAACCGCTTGCGCTCGATGCGCGAGAAGGACGAGGGCGCGGTTCGGATAGCGATGCTCGAACTGAAGAACCTCCTGGGGCTCGGCCCGGAGGCGCCTTTACTGCTCAAAGGCGATTTCGAAGGTCTTATCGAACCGCTTCCGCCGCTCCGCGCCGCCACGGACGCGGCGCTAGGGCAACGGCCGGACCTTGAAGCGCTTCGCGCCGCGATAGAGGTGGGGCGCGCAAAGATCGACCAATTCGAAAGCGACAGCGGGATCGATGCCGCATTGAATCTCGGTTACGAGCGGATGACCGACGACGCTTTCCGCGGCGGAGACCACATGGTGATCTTCGGCGTGCGGATTACCCTTCCCTACGGAAATCGGAACCGCGATGCGATCGAGGCTTCGGTCCTGGACAAGCAGGCCGCGGAACAGAGGCTTGAATTTGGCGAGCTCGTCGTGCGCCGGGAAGTCGCGTCGGCGTTCGCGAGATACGAGTACGCGGTTAAGGCGCTGGAGATCTTCCGGGTCGGCGTCGCAAGCGAGGCATTCAGGAACCTTGAGGTCGTGAGGCAGACGTACGAATTCGGATCGGCTTCGCTGATCGATTACTTGTCTGAACAGGGGCGGTATCTGGACTACCAGGCGGGCCTGATCGACGCTCAGCTTGAAGTGTACGAAGCGAAGGTCTCGATCCTGAAGGCCGGGAACGGGGCGGGACTGAAATGACATTGAACAAGGACCGGGGACCAGGGACCATTGGTCGGAATCCGGAGCGCGAGCGACGGGCGTAAGCGAGTAATGAGTGATGAGTGATGAGGACTGAGGCAATCGGAACCCGAAGCACGTCTTGGGACAAAGTCAGGCGCCGTCAGTTGATCGCCCCGAAGGGGCGACGGATGATAGCCCGGGGCAAGCCGAAGGCGCAGCCCCGGGTAAAGGTCACATTCGCCGCCGCACGCCGGAGGCGTGCCGCTATTGACGAACCGATGCGGGCGGGGACGCCCGCGATCCAACCGCTTGGAAATAAGAAATGCGGGCGGGGACGCCCGCGGTCCAAAATCAGAACCCGGAGCGCGAGCGACGGGAATTAAGAAAATGACTGAAGAATACGAAGAAGTTGTCGAAGAACAGATCGTCACCGAAGAGCCTCGATCATACCGCGCACCCGTTATCATCGGGGGTTTGGCGTTAGTCCTGATCGCGATCCTCGCTTTCGGCGCCTGGTATCTGCTCACACGGGCCGATGAGGGAACCCCGGTCACGGCGCCCAGAGACACTTCGTTCAACGCGCCCGGGGGACCATCTTCATCGATGGCTTCCGATCGCGAAATCACTCTGACACCGGCTCAGGCGGAGGCCGCCGGATTCGAGTTTGCGGTTATCGGAGAAACGATGGAGGCGGTTTCGGCAGACGCGGCGACCACGGGCGTCGTTCGCGCAAACGAGTACCGATCGACACCGGTCAACGCTTACGCAGGCGGCGTGGTCCGAAAGGTTTTCGCCGAGTTAGGCGAGTTCGTGCGGCAGGGTGAGACGATCGCTACCGTTTCGAGCGATGAGCTCGCGACGGCCGAGTCGAAGTTCCTTGCGATGAAGGCTGAACTCTCTGAAGCCGAGCGCCGCTACAAACGCGCGCTTAGCCTCAGCACGATCTCCGAAGAAAGCAGGAACGAGCTGGATCGAACGACCGCCGCGCTTCAATCGGCGCAGGCGATGTTCGCAGAGAAGCGCAGCAATTTCGAACGGTCGCAGAAGCTTGTGAAGATAGGATCGATCAGCCGGAAGGCCTTTGAGAACGCTACTACGGAATTCGAAACGGCGAAAGCCAACCTTGTGGAAGCGGAGAACCGGGCCGATAGAGCTCGCCGCCTCTTGGAAGTGAATCCGGCACGGAACAACGAACTCGACCAGACGCTTACGAAGTACCGGACAATGCAGGCGGACGTAGCTGCGCAGAGAGAGAAGCTGCTGGTGCTCGGTCTTCAGAAGCAGACTGTCGATTCTTTGAATTCGCCGTCGCAGGTCAGTTCTCTTCTTCCGGTGACCTCTCCCATTTCGGGCACGCTCACCGAAAGAACGGTCAACGGAGGCGAAACGGTCTCGGCGAACTCGAAGATCGGCACCGTCTCGGATCTTTCCTCCGTATGGGTAATCGGTCAGGTTTACGAAAAGGACCTGGGTAAGGTGCGGGTCGGAAGCGGCGCCAGCGTACGGAGCGATTCCTACCCGGGAGAGATCTTCCGCGGGAACGTGACTTATGTCGATCCTTCGGTTGATGAAAAGACCCGAACGGCGCAGGTTCGAGTGGAGCTCGCGAATCCGGGCGAAAAGCTGAAGCTCGGAATGTACGTGAACGTCGCATTTGCGACGATCGGGGGTTCGGAACGGACGGCGCCCCTGGTTCCAAAAACGGCCGTCCAGACGATCGGTGCCGACACTTTCGTCTTCCTTGCGACCGAAGACCCTAACGTATTCAAAATGAGGCAGATACGGGTTGGGGAAGAACGCGAAGGCAGGTTTCCGGTGACGGAGGGTATTTTCGTCGGGGACAGAGTCGTCACGACCGGGAGCTTCTTGCTGCGTGCAGAATGGCTGAAAACGAATCCGTCAGGTATGTGAATGCTTTTACGCGGCTGTGAGGCCAATCGCATTGCCTTCCGGATCTTCGATCAGGGCGAATCGCAGGTCTCCGTATTCCATCGGCGGTATCCTTACAAGCGCGCCCTCGCTCTCTGCACGCTCGACCGTTTCCTCCAGATCATCGACCTCGAAATATACGACTAGTTCGGCCTTCCCTTCCGGCTCATGCCGAATCCCCAACGTCGGTCCTTCCCCGGTAGCGATATCGTAGTAATCAAACCCGGCAAGGTCCCTCTTCTCGATCCGCCATCCGAAAACAGAGGAATAGAAATCCCTGAGCGCGCCTCCGTCGATTCCGGCTATCTCGATGTGTTTCGGTTTCGCCATCGGCTTATCTCCAGCTATGCGGCTCGGGCGGTACCGGATCTCCGGTCCTTGTTTCCCATCGGGACTGATCCGCGGATTCGAACGCATCTCCGGGCGACAGAGTCCTGTGAGGCGAGTAGTCGTCGGGCGCTGGTTTCCAGATGTTGATGTACCAATAGATGGGCATCGCGAACAGCCCGCCGAAGAACAGCGCGAGCACCCAAGCTATCTGGTGCTCCTTTTTCACATGATCGTTCTTGAAGACGTTGATTATGTAGAACACCTGCAGGCCGATCGCGAGCAAGACCGTCAGAAAATGGACGAGAAAAAATACAAGGAACATCACCCCGCCTATTGGTCCGAGGTCCCCGCCGGGGTCGCTCGCGATTAGCCCAAAGATGAAAATGATGAACAGGAAGATCCAGGCGAACGGCCAGACGGTCAGGAATCCCAGTAGTTTCTTGTAAAAATCGCTCATCGGTCGGGTCTAGTCTATCAAACGGCCGCCGCCGCAGGATTGTTCGCGAAGACGCCGCCCGCGATCTTGTCCCTTTGGCTTTGAAGCGCGAACGAAGTTCCGTCGATCGCCCGGGTAACCGCGAGTATGCCGTCCAGATGATCCAGTTCGTGCTGCAGAAGCTCGGAGAATAGGCCTTCTATCCGTTTCTCGTGTAGTTCCCAATACTCATCGCGCCATTTCATCGTGAACGACACGTGGCGCTCGACTTTGACGAGCAGATCCGGGAAGCTCATACAGTCGTCCCAGATCTCCATCATCTCTTCGCTTGGATCGGAGACTTCAGGATTGATGATGAGCCACGGTTCATCGACCTTCAGGAAGATGATCCTCTTGCGAACCCCGATCTGCGGGGCGGAGATCGCGCGTCCCCATCCGCGCTTGTACCTGAAACGCTGCATCGTGTCGGCGAGGTCGCGTCCCGTCTTCATCGCCTGTTCCAGTTCCGACTTTTCAACCGGCCCACACGACTCGAGCAGATCCGGATCGCCCAAGAGCAGAATGTCCTTTATTGCCATACTTGAATCCCTATTCCCTTTGAAAATAAGGCATACGAGTTTCTCGGGCAAGCTAATTCGTAACCCTGGGCTGCAGAAATGGCACTCGGGTCAAGCGGAACCGTCTCAAGGGATCGCGCCGAGCGCGGCTCGAATTTATCATCGCGCACGTTGGAGCGGCAATCTTGCTGCTTTTCACGAAGCCGGCAGGACAGTATCGGCATTGTTCTGAATCGTCCGAAGCAGATTATTGCGCGACGATCTCGATGCCGGTCAGGTCGAAGTTGAGATTCACGACCACGGGCTGGAACGAATAGCCCTTCGCGTAAGCGGTTAACAGCACGGTTTGTCCGGCCTCAACATCTTCGAATCTGAAATGGCCGAGGTGATTCGTCCGGACCATTTTCTGCGTTCCACTCCGGGAAGTCAGCACGATCGCGGCATTTGCCAACGGCCGCATTCCGTTTGTCACGCGGCCTGCCAGCAACGCACCTCCGGCGGTCACCGAGAGTCCCATCTTGTAAACGTACGCCGCTCCTTCATCCAGCGAACCAAGCGTCTCTTTGCCGGACGATCGCCGGTCGCCTTGCAGCGACGAGAGAGCCTCTCCGAAAGGAGCTCCTGCGAAGAGCGAGTCGACGTGAAGCGAGACGGATGCGCCGAACTGATCACCCAGCGCCCCGTCATCCGGAGCGAGCTTGTCGAGTTCTCCCCAGGCATCCGGTCCTCCGGAGTTCTTTCTGTACATATAGACGGCTCCGCGAGCCCCATCGTCGTTCGGCGCTCCGATAGCAACTGCCGAGCCATAGACCGCCACGGAACTCGCGAATCGATCGCCGGGATCCGCTTCGGAAGCGAGGATCTTGACCTGCTGACCCCACGAGTTTGCTCCGCCGTTGTTCCGGTAGAAGAGGTATGCGGACCCGGATGCCGAGCCTCCGTCGTCGTCTGCCGGCGAGCCTACGGCTGCGATGTCATCGTAGATGCTTACCGAATACCCGAATTCGTCGTCGGCTGAACCGTCTCCTGCCAACAGCTTGGCCGCCTGCCCCCATTCGTCGGGACTCGGCTCACCTCTGTTGGTAGTATTCCTTTCAAACAAATAGGCCGATCCACTTGCGTTGCCGAGGTCGTCATCGAGACGCGCTCCGACGATCGCCGTGTCGATCGCTAGCGCGACGGAGAAGCCGAACTCGTCACCTGCGGCCCCGTCGTCTGCAGCCAGCTTCTTGACCTGTCCCCAGCCGTCCGGCGCGCTTCCGCCGGCGCCGTTCGAGTTTCGTCCGAAGACATATGCTGCGCCCGTTGAAGATCCTTTACCGGGAGCGCCGACGATCGCAAAGCCTGAGCTAAGCGCCACGCTCTTGCCGAACGAATCCCCGGCCGCGGCATCCGAAGCCGTCAAGACGACCGGAGCGGAACCGTCGAGCGAAAAAACGATAGCGGAACCCGACCCGCCGTCCTGAGGCGCTCCGACGAGAATCTTGTCCCCGTAGATCGCAACCGAATGACCGAACTGGCCACCCGCTGTCGGCGTGGGATCGCTCAGTTTTCCGATCTCCCCCCAAACATCGGCACCCGACGTGTTCCGTTTGAACACGTAAACCGCTCCGGACCCGTCTTTCAAGGGAGCACCGGCAACGGCGTATGTTCCGTGGATCGAGACCGAAGTTCCCAGCGAATCGCCTGGCACCGCATCCGACGCGAAGGTCTTACCGGCCTCTTCCCAGATATCCTGTTGATCTTCGAATACGTACGCGGAACCGCTTGAACTGCCGTCTAGATCCACAGCACCGATCACGATGGAGTCGCCGTTCAGTGACAGCGAGTATCCGAACGCCTCGTTCGACTGTCCGTCGGAAGCTGTGAGCATCTGCTTCTGCCCCCATTCGTCGGCGCCTCCCAGATTTCTGAGAAAGACATACACCGCACCGCTGTTGGGACCGTTTCCGGCGTGACCCGGTGATCCGATCGCTACCCGGTCTCCGTCGACCGAAACGACGAATCCGAAGACCGCGCCGGCAGTGCTGTCATCCGGAGTGAGTTTCTTTACTTCGCCCCAGTTGTCTGCTCCTCCGGTCGACTTTTCGAAGATATATGCCGATCCGGAATTGGATCCTGCATCATCGTTCCCGGAGGCCCCAACCGCGAGGACGTCTGGACCAATAGAGACTGATTCTCCAAAGAAATCCGACGCATTGCCGTCCGAGGATACCCGCTTTGTGATCTCTCCCCAGTTGTCGGCTCCTCCCTGGTTTCTTCCGAACAAGTAGACGGAACCGCTGTCCGAACCCAGATCGTCATTTCCAGGCGCGCCTACTGCGACCCGGTCGCCGTAAATAGAAACGGCGAATCCGAAACCGTCGTCGAATTGTGCGTCGGACGCCTGGAGTTTTCGTATCTGACCCCAGACTTCGGGACCTCCGGTGTTCCGGCCGAATATGTATGCCGATCCTGTGTTTCCTGCGTCGCCGATAGATCCGACAACCGCTGTGTCCCCGTTTATCGCGACGGAGTAACCGAACTCGTTACCGGCCGTGGCATCCGACGCCTGCAGTTTGGAGATCAAACCCCAGTTTTCCGCGCCTCCCTGATTTCTTCCGTACAGGTATGCCGAGCCGGCACCGCTGTCACCTGCAATGGGGGCGCCAATGATCAATGTGTCGTTACTTATGGAGACTGCGGACCCAAATTCATCGCCGGCCGCGCCATCCGGAGACGCGATCTTCGTGACCTCGCCCCATGCTCCGGCGCCTCCGTTGTTTCTGGAGAATACGAATGCGAATCCGGGAATCGGCCGGATCGGAAGCATTCCGACTACGGCAGTGTCGCCGCTAACGGAGACGGTGAAACCGAAGTAATCGTCCGGTTGTGCATCGGACTGGGACAATTTCGTTGATTCGCTGAAGAAAGGATCGACCGTAACCGGATACACTGCGTCGGAGTCGTCAACGGAGATAAAGATCCGTCGCCCTTCCGAAACGATTCGGGTAGGGAGAGCCCTGCCCGCCGCATCCCAGCTCTTGAGCCGGTCGTATCTGAGCACCTTAGCCCCGCTGCGATCGACGAAGTTGATGGCTTGCCCTCCGCCTGCCGAAGCCGGCAGAAGATCACCGTTCGTTGCCAGCACGATTTCCAGGCTTTCTTCGTCGCCATCAGGCTTTTCCTGTATGGTCCAACCTTGTTCGAGTCCGTCTTTCTTATTGATGAACCATTCAATGACTGCCTGTCCGCTCTCGGAGACATAGTCAGTGACCAGGGACTTTCTTCCCTCCAACACCCGGCTTTCGCCTCTGTCCACTCCCTGGATTCCGCTGCCTCTTCCGAATCCGGCAAAAGAAACCGCAAGGCGCCACGAGCTCTTTCCGGATAAAGGAAGCAGTTCGAGCCCTTCTTCACTGAACCGGCCGGTAAAAGAGTTCGCAGGGTTGTGTGCTTCGAGAACCTTACGCTCATATGAGTCCGGTCCGGCGACCGGGTAGATGCTGTACTGGGCTGCCTCAACCGCTTCGGCGAGTGAGGAGTACTTTCCGGATTCTTCGCGGGAATCACCGGCATCAACGCTTGTCAGCCGTGCCAGCCTTCGCCGGGATGAAAGCCTGTTGTCTTCTTTGGCCTCGCCGATATGCACCGGGAGTGGAGTCGCAAGGATAGCCAGTACTGACAGGATCAGCAAAAGCGCCGGGAAACGGAGCCGCATTCCATTCATAGCTTTTTTTGGTTGTAAGAGGATCACCGAGCCCATTGCGGCCAGGGAAGGCAGCATCAGTTGCAAGGTTCAGAAATCCTTATCTGCGTGATTGTTTGGTCAACCTCTGAGCGTGGAGGCTTGCGTGGCGCTTCAGGCAGGGGATGCCTGAAAACACTTTTAAACATAATACAAACTAAGCTCAACGGCAAGGGCTTAGGCAACAAGAAAGGCGGTCCGTTTCCGGACCGCCCGCGTTCTTGATCTTTGAGAACCGGTTTATCTCCTTCCCTTTATCAGCCAGCCTATAACGAGCCCGACCGCGGCGGAGATCAAGATCGTCTGTCCCGGGTTCTTTCGGGCATAATCCTTGGCGTCTTCGATCAGTTCCTTTGGGTCCTTGTCCTGAAGCTCACGGAACTTCTCTCCCGCGTATTCAAGTTTCTCTCCGGCGTATTTCTTTGCCTTAACGGCCGCGTCCTGCAGTTTCTGCTGGTATTCCTGTGCGTGCATTTTCAGATCTCCGAGATATTCGTCGTCCAGGTTTTCGCGTTCCTGGTCGTTCTCAACCGAGATGAGGCTCTGCTCGAGCTCCTTTTCCGCTTTTTCAACTTCTTTTTCGAATTCAGACATTTCTTACTCTCTCCTTAAATCTAAAGCCCTTGTTCCTGATTGAAGGACCTGCGATGTGATTTCCGCGCACTCAGATGTAACGATCATCAGCACTTGAAAGTTCTACCCGGGTGCGACTGATTGTACTGTCCTGTCGATCGCGTACACCGAATACCGGCCCTGTTCATCGTGATCGTACCGCCGAAATGCGAGACCCGCTTTTGCCAAGACCCTTATCGAGGCGTCATTGTCTTCATCTACGGTTGCGAACACGGTGTTCAGACCTAACTCCTCGAACCCGAACAACACAAGCGCCCGCGCGGCCTCGGTGGCAAATCCTTTTCCCCATTCTTCTCTTTCAAGTATATACCCGATCTCCCATTCGTCCGGATGCTCGGGCCTCGGCCGTATGCTTCCGTGGCCCAGGTAGCGGCCGTCCTCTTTCGCCTCCAATCCCCAGATCGTCGTAAGGCCGTTCGGGTAAAACTCAAGAAGAAGCTTGTTCCATAAGTCGTGTGCCCCTTTCTTCGTAAGAGGTCCGTCACCGACGTGCTTCATCACCGCGGTATCGGTCATAAGCGCCGTAAACCGTTCTTGGTCGGCTTCGATATACGGCCGGAAACGGATCCTGTCTGAGGCTGGAGCTGGCATTCGGCAAAGAAGAAGCCGGCGGTTGGCTGCCGCCGGCTCTTGTTTTATAAGTTCAGAGTTTGTTACTCGACGATCCTGAACTTTTCGGCCGGTGTCAGGGTCCTGACCTCCGTGCCTACCTTGTCCTGGATTTTGATCTTGATCTCGTACTCTCCCGGCTCAAGCCCTGAAGTCGGCAGAAGCCTGGCGAGCGTAAGTCTCTGTCCCGAATCGCTAAGGCCGGACCAGTTTTCCGGCTCACGGAGTATCTCCTTGCCGTTTTTCGTAAGGATGTACTCGACTTCAACAGCCGGACGAAGTGTCGTCTGGTCGATCTTGGCGTTGTATACCTGAACGTAGATACCCACGTCCTGACCTTTCTTGAAATCGCCTGAGAGATTCGGGATGACCTTCGCGTTTCCGATCACGAACATCGCTCCGATGTCGCGGTCGTCAGTCGGACGAAGCTTTGACGCGAGTATCAAGGTTGATGTCCACAGATTATCCTTGTCGAACTTGGGAACCTTGAAACCGATGCTTCGGATTCCCTTGTTGCCGGAAGCGACGTCGCGGACAACGACCTGCACTTTGTAATTGCCTGGTGCAAGCGGCTGCGCGTTCTGGTAGACCGATTTGCGCTCCTTCTCTTCTGCAAGATCGACCGCGGTTGACTGCGCAAGCACTGAATCTTCGAAGATACCAACGCGGCGGTCGGTTACTGCCGTGATGCGCCCGAAGATGTTCATTCGCGCGGTCGGGACTCCGCCAATGTCCTCGAAAACAAGCTCTCTGTTTTCTGTCTGGATCGTGAAGGTAGTGATCACGCGCTCGTCGGACTGCTTGAAGAAATCGACACGCAGGTCAAAATCGAGCGGGTTGTTGTCGATCACCGGCGTTTCGTCAAGCGTGGCCTGGAGATCGGCATATTTGACTTGCGGCGGACGCTGGAGATCAGCGATCAGTTCGATCCTTCGGAACGGTGAATCCTGCTCGCGATAAAAATCTCTTTGATTAATACCCGCAATGCGGTCTGCCTTACTCGAAATGCCGAGCATTTCGTTTGTCGTGAGTCCCGCTCCTGGAACGAAGAGAAGCGCGTCCTTCTCGTTGGCATTTCTCGCGATCCGGTACTCGCCTGTTCCGGTCGGATCGACAAACTCGATCTCGATCCCGCTGCCTATTCCTTCCAGATAACGGTAAAACCAAACCTCGAACGGATAGGTCGTTGTCGTACCGCCGCCTTCCCAGGCCGGTCGGTCGTACGCGCCGCCCATCGGACGTGACTCAACGCTGTCCGGCTTGCCCCAGGCGATATAGATACGGCCTCGGTCGGTCATCCAGCCCGGCTTTCCGGATGTGAAGTGCTCGTTCGCATACGCAATGCGCTCGTAGTACTCCTCGCGGTATTCGTTCTCTTCGGTATCCGGGTTCGGATCGCGGCGGCGCCAGAAACTCTCGATGAAGTTCTCGCGCTCTTCGTCGGTTTTGAGAGCCTTGAAGGCCTTCTTCTCTTCCTCGGTGATGATGTACCTGACGTCCTTGCTGACCCAGTCGTCATAGATCCGAGCCTTTTCTTCCGTGGTCATCCGAGGCTTGTCCATCGGATCATCGATCTGGGCGAACGCCGCGCTGACGAACAGCGAGGCGACAAAGGCCGAAACGGCGAGCGTACGTATTGATCGCGAGTAAATCATAGCTTTCAGTACTCCAAATGCTCCGGAAACTTAAAAAGCGAAAAGTCCGGCGATTGAAATGCCCGATTATATCAGACTGAAGTGGATTTCCAACAACGTTTCAGGATGCGTCGCCGTGAGCGAGCGGTTGTATTGCGGACCCTTCGAAGCGACAAGAGTCTGAAGATCCGGATATCAGTCAGTCTCCCGTTTCTTCCCGAAGACATATGCGACGAGGATCGACACCACATAGAGCGCAATCATAGGGGTCGCGAACAGAAGCATGTTCGGTATGTCGCCGGTTGGAGAAATGAACGCGGCGGCGATCATCATTACGACCAGCGCTATCTTCCAGACCCGAACGAGAAATCCGGCCGAGACGATGCCGATACGCGCAAGGACATATGTAACGGCGGGCATCTGGAAGATGATCCCCATCGCGAGCATTATCAGGGTGATGAAATCGAAATAATCGGTCGCACGGATCAAGAGTTGAAAATCCGGGCCAAGGCTCAGAAGGTACCGCGCGGCTGGCGGAAACAATATGTAATACGCAAAGGCCGCACCCAATACAAATGAAATGGTCGAAAGCAGAATGAACGGCGTGACGTATTTTCGCTCGTGTTTGTACAGAGCGGGGGAGATAAACCCCCAGATCTGAAGCAGTAGAAACGGCACGGATACGGCGATAGCGCTGTATAGGGAGACCGTAACAAGAAGTGTGAATTGCTCCGGGACCGTGGTTACGATCAGCCGTTCGTTCGCTCCTGGGGTATTCTCGCCGCTGCTTGCGATATCCACCGGAAGTCTGACCCCCATTGGAACGACGCCGCTTGAAGTAAGAACTTGTTCTTCGGAGAACAACGCGGGTTTTCCCGACTTGTCGTTCTCGACCACCGCATCTACCGTCGTTCCCGGGGCGACCACGGCGGTACCGATCGTCGTCGCGCGGTCGAAGACATAACTTCCCCGGTCCCCGATCTTCAGGTCCCGTAGGGCAAGTACCTTTTCGGTTCCGTTCCGGCCTTCGATCGTGACTTCCCTCCGCTGCGCCTCCGCAAGCGCTCTCTCGACAGGTGCCGCGAGGAATTCGAAGATCCTGTCGGAAACGAACCAGCAACCGATGAACGCGACGAGCACGAAGACGACCGATCGGACCAGGCGTCCGCGGAGCTCGTCCAGGTGTTCAAGGAACGACATCTGGCCGCCCAGTTCCTCGTTCGTCTCGTTCTCATCCGTCATTTTGACCATTCACAGTATCGGGGATGCTTCGTTCGGAGTGCGCGCTACAACCAGTTTCGCTTGTCGTCCGAGGGATCTTCCGTAGATTCTGTCGGCGGATCCGGATCCATCGAGGCCGCGCTGTCTTCCTTCGAAGGCATAGAGAACTTGTCGAACTCCTCCTTGCTGACTTCGCGTACCTTGGGCCCCGGCGACGAGTCCTCGGCACGCCCTTCTTCGTCGCTCGCCGATGGCCTTAGCTCCCGCCTTGAAATGTCCCTGGGCACTCCCGGTTCGATCTTTCGGTCTTCGAAGCCAGAGTCGTCGATAGAGGCTTCGCGTTCCCACGTCTCCCGAAAATCGTTCGACACCTTTCGAAGTTCCGTGAGCATTCCTCCGAGTTTTCTTGCCATTTGCGGAAGTTTGCGCGGACCGAAAACGATGAGCGCGATGATTCCTATCAGGATCAGCTCCTGGGTGCCGATCGATTCAAGGATCAAAAGCTGTAGGTTCGGGAACATCATGTATAAGCTTCAAGAGATATCTTCTTCATGCCACCGAGATCAGATATTCGCCTTTCGCGTCAACACGGCCGACCACGGTGGCAGACGGCAACGAGTTAAGTATCGAGCCGGCTTTTTCCGGAGCGACGGAGATCAGAAGCCCACCGGCGGTTTGCGGGTCCAGGAGCACACTTTGCATTACGCCGGTCACGTTTTCACCGATTTCTAACGCGTCTCCTATGTATTCGCGATTGTTGCGATCGCCGCGTGTCAGCATTTTCTTCTCGACGAGATCCTCGACAAACGGGAGAAGTGGCACCTTTTCTGAAGCGATCCGAAAAGTTGTGGAACTCGCTTTCGCCATTTCGTAGGCGTGTCCGAGCAGGCCGAATCCCGTAATATCCGTGCAGCCGCTTGCCCCTGCGGCTTTCATCGCAGCCGACGCAACTCTTGCCGATTCGGTCATCGCTGCAATCGAAGCGTTTACTGACTCTTCCGGCGCGATGCCGTGTTTTATGGCCGTACTGATCACGCCGGTGCCTATGGGCTTGGTCAAGATAAGCACATCGCCGGGAGTAGATCCCGCATTCGTAATCACTTCGTGATTACGAATGATCCCCGTCACAGCATAGCCGAACTTGATCTCCGCGTCGTCGATAGAGTGGCCGCCCAGGATAGCCACTCCTTCCTCGATCATCGCCTCCTGACCGCCGGCCAGGATCTCTCCCAGTATCTCCCAGTCACCTTTCTGAGGAAATCCCACGACCGAAAGGGCCGTAAGCGGGGTGCCTCCCATCGCGTAGACATCGTTGAGGGAATTGATCGCGGCGATTCGACCGTAGACTCTCGGATCATCAGCCACTGGCGTGAAGAAGTCTACAGTCTGAACAAGAGATGTTTCGTCATCAAGGCGAAACACTCCCGCGTCGTCGGCGGTGTCATAGCCCACAACTATTCTTGGGTCAGATTGCTTCGGAAGTCTGCTCAAGACTTGAGCAAGGTCTCGCGGGGCGAGTTTCGCCACTCAACCCGCACAGGAGACCATTTCCGTCAGACGCTTAGTCATAAACTCCCTTTCTTTTTCTGCCTGCTACTTTCCCATTAACAGGTTGTAGATCCTGTCCAGGTCCGTGTCCCCGTAAAATTCGAACTCGATCTTGCCCTTCGTGCCTGATCCCTGCTTAACGATCTTGACGTGGGTGCCGTATCGTCTACGGAGCTTTGTTTCCGCAGCTGCGACATTAGGATCTGCCTCGTTTCCCTCCGCGAATCGCACTTTCGGTTTGGACGGGCTAACGAGCTTTTTGACCGCTTTCTCAGTCTCGCGGACCGACATTGCACGGCTGATTATCTGCGACGCGAGTGATTCGATCGCCTTGTCGCCATTGATCGCGAGCAATGCTCGGGCGTGGCCCACGGTAAGTATCCCGTTTTCAAGGTACCCAAGCACTTTTGAAGGCAGCCGCAACAAACGTAGATAGTTGGCGACGAAAGGCCTCGTCTTGCCGACCCGGCCGGCCACCTGCTCCTGGGTCAGCGCAAATTCATCGATCAGCTTTTGGTACGCGCGCGCTTCTTCAACCGGGTTGAGCTCCTGGCGCTGTATGTTCTCTATCAGCGCGATCTCGAGCATCTTGTCGTCGGAGATATCGCGCACAACGGCGGGGATCTGCTTGAGACCCACCCGCTGAGCCGCCCGCCATCTTCGTTCGCCCGCGACGATTTGGTAGGCCTCGCCCTGGGTCCTGACGACGATCGGCTGAACAACACCGTTCACGCGGATCGATTGTGCGAGTTCTTCCAACTCATTCTCCGGGAAATTCTCGCGCGGCTGCTCGGAGTTTGTCGAAAGAAGCTCGACATCAAGTTCCAGAAAGCCGCCTTCGTTTTGTCTAGCCCCCAGCTCTTCGCCCAAGAGAGCGCTAAGCCCCCTTCCTAAGGCCTGTCTGCTCATTGTCGATTACCTCCTTTGCGAGATTGATGTAGCTCTCGGCACCCCGAGACCGTATGTCATAGAGAATAATAGGTTTACCGTAGCTGGGCGCTTCCGCCAGACGGACATTTCTGGGGATCACGGTCTTGAGGACCTGACCGCCGTAAAAATCCCTCAGGTCGTTTGCTACGGCTGACGAAAGATTCGTCCGCTCATCGTACATCGTGAGCAGCAGCCCCTCGATCGAGAGTCCTGGATTCAGGAGCCTTCTAAGGTGGGCAAGCGTGTCAAACAGTTCCGTGACTCCCTCGAGCGCGAAGTACTCGCACTGGATCGGAACAAGCAGCGAATCCGCGGCAGTCAAACCGTTTACCGTAAGAAGCCCGAGCGATGGAGGGCAATCGATGATCACGTAGTCGAAGTCGCTACGGAGTTTTTCTACAAGAGCCTTCAGCCTGTATTCCCTTCGTTCTTCGTTGACCAGTTCGATCTCGGCACCTGCGAGCTGCTTGTCCGCAGGGAGCACGAACAAGAGCGGCAGTTCGGTCGGCCGGATCACATCTTCGACCGCCTCATCCCGGCACATCGCGTCATAAAGCGTCTTTCTGTTGCGGAGCCTCTCTATTCCGGAGCCCGAGGAAGCGTTTCCCTGCGGATCTGCGTCGATCAGGAGCACTTTCTTCTCCCTTATCGCCAGGGCCGCCGCCAGGTTGACGGCGGTCGTGGTCTTTCCAACGCCTCCTTTCTGGTTGGCGATCGCTATTACTTTTCCCATTGGCTTGAGGAATCGTGTGGATTCTGAGGTCAAATCTAGCACAGAACCTGTGGCCCTGCTATCGACGATCGCGGAAGAGGTTTCACGTGAAACATCACCGCAGATGCTATATTCAGTACGACATCATGCCGATTTCGACGCCGTCAGATGTACAAGCACCGTCGACAGAGCTACAGGCGTGAGGCCGTTGATCCTGCGTACCTGCCCGAAGGTCCTGGGCTTCGCTCTTTCCAGCCTTTCGACCATTTCGGTCGACAGGCCCCCGATCTCACTGAATTTGAAACTCTCCGGCACGCGAAGATTGTCGTGACGAAAGACGCGCTCCACCGCGGCGTTTTGTTTCTTTATGT
The DNA here is from genome assembly GCA_024103495.1 of Aridibacter famidurans. GTDB lineage: Bacteria > Acidobacteriota > Blastocatellia > Pyrinomonadales > Pyrinomonadaceae > Aridibacter > Aridibacter famidurans. The sequence goes on along the minus strand of JAGFIQ010000121.1, from coordinate 7,871 downwards.
AACCGGAATAAAGTGAGTCAGCCAGCGCCGTTTCCAGCTCAGATTCCCTTACCTCGGCACGAATGTCCGGCGGAAGAAGACGGTGAACGAGGCCCGTATCGACGCCTTGACGTTGAGCAAGTTGTGAAAGGGTAAAAGAATCCCCGAGGTCAACGCCAAGCATCTGCGAAACCGCGGCATACTCGGAATCCGAACGCTTGAATCGGGTCATATCGAGCGCGTTTCTTGCCGCAGCAAGCCGGTCCCGCTTCTTGTTGAATCGCTCCCAGTCGGAATCGGACACAAGCCCGACCTCATTTCCCTTGGGAGCCAGCCTTTGGTCCGCATTGTCGTGCCTAAGAAGCAAACGCGCCTCTGCCCTCGAAGTGAATATGCGGTACGGTTCGTCGACACCGTGGCGGATCAGGTCATCAACCAGTACGCCGATGTACGCTTCGCCCCTGTCGAGCACGACCTGATCGCGCTGTTTCACATGGAACGCAGCGTTAATACCCGCCATAAGCCCCTGGCACGCCGCCTCTTCATAACCGGTTGTGCCGTTTATCTGTCCGGCGAGAAAGAGCCCAGAAATACGGGACGATTCCATCGTCGGTCTCAGCTCGCGCGGATCCACAAAGTCGTACTCGATCGCATAGCCCGGGCGTATGATACGAACCTCTTCGAATCCCTCGATCATTCTCAGCAGATCCAGCTGAAGCTCCGCAGGCAGCGATGTCGAGAACCCGTTGAGATACACCTCGTTAGTGTCGTGGCCTTCCGGCTCCAGGAACAGCTGGTGCCTGTCTTTGTCCCCGAACTTTACTACCTTATCCTCTATCGAAGGGCAATACCGGGGTCCTACTCCTTTTATCGCTCCGGAATACAGAGGAGACTGACGTATATTCTCATTGATCTTCCCGTGAAGCTTTGGGTTCGTATATCCGATATAACAGTTGATCTGCGGCTGTTCTATAACTTCAGTCGCGAATGAGAACGGCACAGGCCGCTCGTCCGGGGGCTGTTCCTCGAATCGCGACCAGTCGATTGTCCTTGCATCGAGCCTTGGAGGCGTGCCGGTCTTAAGCCTACCCACCGGAAATCCGATCTCCTTAAGGTTTTGAGCAAGCTCTATGGATGCCGGCTCGCCGGCTCGCCCCGCGGAGTAATTCCTTAGTCCCGTATGGATCTTGCCGTTCAGGAACGTCCCGGTCGCCACGATCACCGCCTTGGCGCCGAATCGTCTTGTGTCCTGCATCTCCACTCCGACGGTTTTTCCGTTCTCGACCAGGAGTTTTACCGCGATGCCCTGCCGAAGGTGAAGGTCTGGTGTCGCCTCCAGTACCCGACGCATCTCCGTCCTGTAAAGTGCACGGTCGGCTTGTGCACGGGGTGACTGAACCGCGGGCCCCCTCGACCGATTCAAAAGCCTGAACTGGATACCGGTCCTGTCGATGACACGCCCCATTATCCCGCCGAGTGCATCGACCTCGCGAACGATGTGGCCCTTGGCAATGCCGCCGATGGCAGGGTTGCAGGACATCTGGCCGATGAGGTCAAGATTGATCGTGACAAGCGCTGTCTCCGCGCCCAGGCGCGCGGACGCGGACGCAGCCTCGCACCCTGCGTGACCTGCACCGATGACTATCACATCAAACTGCTCGTCGAAATACATATTTCCGATTCGGGATTCCCGTTCAAAAAAGGCGGGATTTCCCGCCTTTTTTGAAACCTTCATTTTATGAGATTGCCGCGGAAATTCCAACGTCCAGCGATTTACTTGACGAACGTCACTCCCAACGCCCGTTCAAGTCTTTCGGCGGAAAGGCGATGGATTGAACACCGCCCAAACGCACGCGGTCCGTATCCTTGAAGCTGATCACAGGCATAAGGCCCTGTTCAAGCAGCGCGTCGCAGGCCTCGTGGGTCATCGCGACTTCCGCACATGGTTTTGTTCTCGTCTCGCCGTCTTCGCTGTAGACGTGAGTCGGAAGCCCGTCAACATTCAACTGATACCGCCCGCGAATCTCCCAACCGAGCGCTCTGTAGCCCCACGCCAGGACAAGCCCGCAGACGAACGACGGATTCGCCCAAAGGTACTGATCGTGCTTGCCGTCTTCCGTGAGTTCTTCGAAATCGAAAGCCTCTGCCGGCTCGGTATCGTCGCCATACGGTAGACGGGCAAGAAATCGCGGTATCGCGAGTCCAAGGTTAACCGCCTCCGGGACTGTCCGCAGCATTGCCCAAAGCTTTCCGGCCTCCGAATTCTCATCGAGATCCCAATCGGCAGGCGTTGGATGAGCTGCAAGTGATTCAATTCCAAGCATTTGCGGCCTTACGTGCGACACAAACGGTGCATTGATCACATTCGAGATCTTCGCAAGCCTGATCAGTGTCGCAGTGTCCTCTACACTGAGCTCGAAATCATAGTTTCCGCAGATCAATGCCCAGGATTCACCGTGGGTGCTTTCCACCAAGTCCTTTACCGCAACTCTGAAATACTGCGAGTCGCTAAGATCATCCACCGCTTTCAAGTCTTTGGTAAGTTCTTCCTTGCTCAGATCGTAAAGAAACAGCTTGAGGTCGTTCGCCGTCTCAACCCGACGAACTACAAGATAGAGTCCCCTCCATGCCGCTTCAAGTCCCTTGAACTCGGGATGATGGATGATCTTCCTCATAAGGTCCCCGGTCATTCCATCGATCACGGCCACAAGCTTGGCTTGCTCCGCCTCGTCTGTCTTTACGAGGTGCGGCTTTACCAGCTCCCTTACTAATCTACTAAGTTCTGTCTTATCAGTAGTTTGCGCAGTATATGAGCCTGCGTCACGTTTTGCGCTTCCCAGGATGTCGTCAAGAAGATCACCCCCCTCGACCGTCTGCTCGTACGCCGCCTTTGCCCTTTCAGTCTGCGTCTCAGGTTCATCGGACGATTCTTCGTCGATCCAGCCCCTTACTTCACGTGCAGCCGCATCGGATTCGGCCGGGTCAAGAAGTCTCTTTCTCAATTCACGCAAATCGCTGAAGAGCGGTACTGTCCTGAAAATGCTGTCCGGATGGAAGTCATCAAGCTCGCGAAACGTCAGATTGACGGCACCCGTACCTTCCCCGCCCGGTTCGATCCTCAGCGAAACGTTCAAATGGCCCATTACCTCATCGAAGTTATCCCGGTCGATCTCGATCGGGACGGGAATGGGCAATTTTTCGCCAGACTCACTCAATCTGTTCGCCCTTCCGCTGTAGTCACCCGAGAACAGAATATGAAACGGCGGGTCCTCCGGGACCGGAACCGCTTCGGTTTCCATAGATACCTGTGCTTCGAAATCGGTTTCTGTAGGCAGCATAATGCCCTCTCCTCCATGCTCCGCTTGATTCAGGCCTAAACTATCTTCCTTTGATATTGGAAAGTCAATATCCCCAAAATCCAGAGGCGGTACGCACTTGCGACGAAGATTCCGATCCGAATCGCCCTGTTTCAGTTCGACGGGAGCAGGCCGATCGGAAAATTCTTGCAGTTTTGCAGTCACCGAATTAACATCGGCGAGTAAATCGACAGATCAAGCCGGTTGAACCGGAGCTGGAGGCATTGATGGCAACATTGCTCACCGCGACCTTCCCGGGAGACACGGAAGGCCAGGCACTTCTTCGAAAGGTCAAGCTCGCGATAGCCAACATATGCGGTCACGGCGTATCGAAGAAAGGAGTTGTTCTTACCGCGCCCAAGAAGCTGGACAAGGAACGGGATAACCTGAAGGACGATTACAAGAAGATCTGGAAGGAATGCACGATAGAGTACGATCCCGAAGAGACAGGCGCTTCGGTGTTGATGTCGAAGCGGCAGATCAAGCTCGGCCCGTTCTTCCTGAGGCCAAGCATCAAGATCACGGATCTGGAGGAAGTGATCCTTCACGAGTTTCTCCATGTCGCTCTGGACATAAAGGACCGCCAATTCCATCACGGATTGATGACTCAGATCCTGAAGTATGAAATAGGGTATCCGGAAGATTCGGCAGTGTTTGTAGACTAATTGTGAGAGTAACAGCGGTGAGAATTCAGAAGTCGGGCACGGGACGTCAGAAACAACGCGTTCGCCGTCCGGCTGATCTACTAACTTTAACGGCAGCACCGGGTTACAGCGGCCTAAGTCCCGGGTCCGAATCCGCTATACCCGGTCAATGGACTCAACGAACCTGAAGAGGCAGATCTATGGCAGAAGAATCGAAAGTCTGGGTGACGATAAAGCGTTGGATGGGAGCTTGCGCGGCGGCGGCGGAGTATGACGACATACGGGCTGCAGTAGGCGACGCGCAGGAAAAAGTCGACCAGGCACTCGTGGTCGGAAGTTTCTTCCAGGAAGACTCAAGAGTTTTCGAGAAGCTGAACACCGCGAACGAAGGGCTGGGTAAGATCCTGGAATCTCTGGATAAAGCGACGAATATCTGTCTGGATATTCAGGCCGTAAACAAGATCCACGACGCCATTGTAGTCCTCGACAAGCCGAATATAATTCAAAGCAATCCGCAGGCTGCCGCCGACGCCTTCGACAGCCTCTTCCAGGGGTTTGGAAGGCTTTGCCGGCACCTTCCCCCGCCGGCGGATGAATGGGGCACGTTTTTCGAAAGCTTCAACCTGTTCGGCAATGTCCAGAAGAACATCTACGCACCTTACTTCGGAAGGCTCGAAGCGGCACGAAAGGGAGAGTACTGATACCGGATCCCGCGATTACCCGAGGCACGGCGGCTTAACCTACGCCGTATGCCAGCATCGCGTCCGCCACCTTTATAAAGCCGCCGATGTTCGCACCCTGTACGTAATCGACGTGCCCGTTCTCGATGCATCCGAACTCGACACACTTCGAATGGATGTTCTCCATGATCGTCTGGAGTCTCTGATCAACCTCGGACCTTGACCATGAAAGGCGCGCGCTGTTCTGAGCCATTTCGAGGCCCGAGACGGCAACGCCTCCCGCGTTAGCAGCTTTTCCGGGTCCGTAGAGAACCCTTGCGTTTTGAAAGACCTCCACGCCTTTCGCGGTCGTGGGCATGTTTGCGCCCTCCGAGACGGCGATACATCCGTTCGATACAAGCATTTCTGCGTCTTCAGCCGTGATCTCGTTCTCGGTGGCAGATGGGAATGCCAGGTCACCGGCGATCCCCCAGGGCTTCTTCCCTTCGTAGTACTTGCAGCCGAACTGCTCAGCGTATTCCTCGATCCGTCCGCGCCTTTCGTTCTTCAATTCCTTAACAAAAGCTAACTTCTCACTGTTGACACCGTCCGGATCGTGAATGAATCCCGATGAATCCGAAAGAGTTATCACCTTAGCTCCCAACTCGATTGCTTTCTCGGCTGTGTACTGCGCCACGTTTCCGGACCCGGAAACGATCGCAGTTTTTCCGGATATGCCTTCTCCAACCCTGTTGAGCATGTTCCTCATGAAGTAGACGCACCCGTAACCCGTGGCCTCGGGCCTGATTTCGCTTCCGCCGTAAGCCATACCTTTCCCGGTGAGCGCACCTGTGAACTGTGTTGAGAGGCGTTTGTACTGGCCGTATAGATACCCGATCTCGCGCGAGCCGACTCCTATGTCGCCTGCAGGTACGTCAGTGAACTGGCCGATGTGCTTGTAAAGCTCCGTCATCATCGACTGACAGAAACGCATCACCTCGTTGTCCGACTTTCCCTTGGGATCGAAATCGGAACCGCCCTTGCCACCGCCCATCGGTATCCCCGTCAGGCTATTCTTGAATGTCTGTTCAAACGCGAGGAATTTGAGAATGCTCAGTTTCACCGTCCTGTGAAACCGGAGCCCGCCTTTGTACGGACCGATAGAATTGTTCCACTGGACTCGGAATCCGCGGTTCGTCTGGACACGCCCTTCGTCGTCTTCCCACGTAACACGGAACATGATCACCCTGTCGGGCTCGGTCAGCCGTTCCAGGATCGATGCTTCCCGATAAACCTTGTTCTCATTGATAAAGGGAATAAGTGATTCAACGACCTCTTCGACCGCCTGGTGAAATTCATCCTCTCCGGGATTCCTTGATTTAAGCTCAGACATGAATTCCTCAACGGTCAATGGCTTCATAGATCGTCTCCTTGATAGGTCCTTGTTATTTTGGGTTTCTCGCCCGGGAGGCCCGGGAACAAAACGGCACGAACGCAGTATCCTCGCTCGATCCGGCTTTTGCGGCCGAACCAGACAGAATCGGGGGTTTTTTCGCTGATGGGCGGGTGTCCAAATGAGTGAGTCTGCTTTGGTTTTGCAAGAGAAAATACAACAACCGGGATTCCAAGGCAAACTTTTCTTTCTTTGAAGGTATGTAGAGGGGTGACGCGTACGATATCAGGATCGCTCAAAGCGGGACAGATTGTCCGCGTATCGCATATTCGGGTTTGCCGCAACGGGGAGCTAGATGCTCCTTGCAACGCTCCCTAGTTTCCCCCTTATTCCGCCGGCACCTGGCTCGACGTATGCCGGCGCGCCGCGCCAGATGTTCCGCAGCATCCATGTGCTTCAGGGGTTTCGAACTGTTCCGGCGATCCTGCTTGCGAGATCTCGGAACGGCTCACCATCTTCAGCAGACAATACCTGAGCAGCGTTGTGCCCCAGCTGTGCTATGACTCGCTGCCAGCAGCGCTCGAATGAATCGCGATGCTGTTCCAGTCCCGCAAGAACGAAAGGGCGGGGCGGCGAAGGCATCTGCCGATCGACCACGTAGACCATCATTTCACCGATTTTTCCTTGTGATTCGCTCGATCCGCCCTCGCTGGACGCCTCCGGAATCGAGCCTTGGGACGCGATTCTGGCAACTTCGGAAACGGACCTCGCAGGACCTTCCCGGCGCACTCCTCCATACGCCTGTTTCTTAGCGTGAAATCATTGTTAATTAAGGGCTTTGACCGCGTGCGTTTTTGCTCTCAGTTCATTTATTATTGCGGTTCTCGTTCACAGTTTGCGCGTCACTTCAGGACCGGCCGGCAGATCGCAGGCCGGATTCTGCAATGACCTTTCCGGGCGTGTTTCGCCGGTTCCAAATACAACAGTTTCGGAGGATACAGATGTCAGTTTCCAAAAGGTCTAAGAGATTGCAGGCCAGCAAAACTTCCCGGATCAAGGTTGCCGCAGCAGTGCTCGCTTTCGCCGGGTTGATGGCTCTCGCTTTTGCGGGATCAGCGGTCACCGCGTATTTTGCTCCCGTTTCGGACAATCCGTCTTCGACGGTGTTCATCAACGAGTTCCATTACGACAACGTCAGCACAGATGTCGGAGAATTCATAGAGATCGCCGGCCCCGCCGGAACAGATCTGTCGAACTACAAGATCGCGTTGTACAACGGCTCGAATGGAACTCTTTACGATACAGATACGCTGAACGGAACGATCGCTGATCAGCAGGGTGGATACGGAACGGCGGTGATCGACTATCCCGCGAACGGGATCCAAAACGGATCGCCTGACGGTATCGCGCTTTTGGGACCAGGCGATGAAATCCTTCAGTTCCTCTGTTACGAGGGTTCATTCGCAGCTGTCGGCGGGGTGGCGGACGGTGTAACCTGCACCGATATAGGAGTTTCCGAGGCCGGAAGCGAGCCGATCGGGCTTTCCCTTCAGTTGTCCGGCTCCGGATCGACCTACGGAGATTTCACCTGGAACGCGCCGGCCGCTCATACCCCCGGACAGCCAAACAACGGACAGACGTTCGGCGGAAGCGGGACACCGACACCGACGCCTACCGCAAGTCCGACCCCCACGCCCGGACCGGTCGCGAACATCGTCATCAACGAAATCGATTCCGACACTCCCGGAACAGACGCGGCGGAATTCGTCGAGCTCTACGACGGAGGCACCGGAAACACGGCGCTCGATGGGCTAGTCGTTGTCTTCTTCAACGGAAGCAA
>JAGFIQ010000115.1 GCA_024103495.1 Aridibacter famidurans | reverse complement strand
TTGTCGCCTCCTGTAGAAATGCTTCGTTAGGACAACCTTGTATGCAGACTCGCAATGGTCATAAGATACTGAACGTCCATTTCGAAGCGGGTGATACGGAGAGGAGGTCGTAATCTAAACGCCTTGCCTTCGAGCAAACGAGCAGCGTCGGACTCATCCTCTCCGCCAACTAACACGCGTCCATGCTAGCTGTTTATCTACAGGTAGCCAAGATACAAGAGCAGCGCTTTGCGCTGCACGGGAGGGCGAAGCCCGACCTGACCCGCCCTGCGTCGTGCTAGAATCGTCCGCAATGAATGAGGTCAAATCGATGAAATTCCTGATCGCTATAATTGCCCTTGCCGTTTTCGCCGCTTCCTGTTCGAACACCCGGGAGTCCGGTAATGAGTCGGTCTCTACTAACGTCTCCCAAAGCGCCAATCAGGCGTCGAACGGTGAGAACAATGGAACTACAGGTACGAACTCCGAAAGTCCTGAGCCGGAAGAGTCTACGTCCGGAGACAAAACGGTAAACCCCATTCGAGACGGATGGCAGGTGATCGTCCCTCCGCCGGAGGAGCGAGAGTACGTTCGAGAAAGGGTGTTCGAATGGTCTGGCGGCGGGGGCCAAGAGCTTGACGTGCTAAGCACTGAATACGCCGTCGACAAGCAATATGAACTGGAGTCGAGTGATCCGAAGGTTCGCGATCCGCACTTTGACGGCCCGTTCCGGGTGGAGATCCTGACAGAATTGACCGTTGACGGGACACTGTTCGGCTATATGCTTTGGTTGCGCGGAGTCGGTGTCAGCCACGACTCCGATCCGGAGAAACAGCGTGCGAGAGATCGGTATCTGACCGTACGGATCTTCGATCGCGAAGGGAATGGGAAATTTGAACGGGTCAGCGATGGAAACACCCGCGTCCCGGACTGGGTCACCAGTAAGAGGTAGAAAGAAAGTCGATCGACCAGCGAAGGAACAAGAGGTCTTAGGCTTGTGGCGCGATAGGCGCCGCATGTTAATAACATGTGCCAGCAACCCGCGTCTGAAGCTCCGTAGAAGCGAAATTTCTGCAGCAATCCCGGAATGATAAATCTCTTTGCATTCATCAAGGATCAGGTCCTCTTTTCTCGGCGAATGGCTGAGGTTAAAGAGCGACAGGAGCGAGACGGATATAGCGTACAGCTCGTATCAGAAGGTCCCGCAGGGCAGTATGCTGAGTACAAAGAGACAGATCGCGAGACTTGGGTCGGAGTCAATTTTGGATGGAGCTGGCAATCGATCTGCGTAGACGAGATCAAAAGATGGGAACCGCGCTGCGAAGAGGTGTCGGCAGACGAAAGAAGAAGAATAGTCGCTCGGATTGCAAGGTACCTCTCATGTTGGGGTGGGGAGGTTCGTTTTGAGAAGTGTTATATGGATGAAAACAGGGAGCTTAAAGTGTTGCTTGAAGACTACGGAATACCTTTCAAAGAATCTGCCGAATTCCTTTTATACGATCCGGCAACAACCGGCAAGAGCATGTAGTCGTGAGAAACTGCTCTTCTTATTCGAAAAGTAACAACAAAGAAAAATCCCTTCTGGAATTTAGCACTCTGATTATCTCAAGATTCCCACGTGCCGTTTTGTAGATTATCAAGTAGTTCCGAAATTTCTTGACCGGCCAAAATCTTAGATTCTGTAGTTCCTGAATTTCGAATTCTCTTTGACTGCCAATCAATGGGTTTTCGGCAAGGGCATTGACCGTATCTTCAAAGCGAAGAAGAAAACGGAACGCGGCGTCAGGGTTGTCTTCAGCGATGAAGGCCGCGGTCTCAATAACGTCCGATCTAGCCTCGCGGCTGATGTAAATCTGCACTACGGATCACTCTTCGTATCCCGTGAACCAATTCTTTTTTCCAGTTCCTTCTTCATCCCTTCAAAGTCATGCTTTCCAAGCGGAGCGAAGTCGTTGTTCCTGATCGCCTCGAGAATCATTCCTTCAAGCGTTTGTTCCTGGCGTTTTCGGAAGTAGTCCCTCACGAGCTCCCGGAAGAACTCGCTCGTGTTGCCGTAGCCTTCCGAGGCGACTATCTCCTCAACCTGCGCTTTCATCGATTCCGGAAGTGAAATGTTCACGGTTGTGTTTCCCATCGTGGTCCTCACCTGTGAGCATTTTAGCGTTGTGGCAGTATTTGTCAATATTTGGCAGTCCTTATTAGCGGACCCGAAATCCACAGAGGCTCGAAGGCGCAAAAGAATTGAGAAATAGGGATTGAAAGGTCCGATCCCACAAGAGTGACGCATCTGCAGAATCTGGTGCTAAAATTCGGCGCGAACACTCCGGCTTCGAGTTGGTATCATGGTGGTCGCGAAAAACATGAATATCTGTTTCCTTATCCTCTCCACGATGCTTGTGGCCCCATCCTGTTCCAGATCGGGCGAGAACACTCGTGCGGGAGCCAGTCCGGAGCCGACCGCGAACGCGAACATACAAACGTCTGCAGTTGAGGAAACGGGCGCCGATGCCAATAACCCAAACGAAAAGGCACTGGATCGGCCCTCCCCGGCAGTCCCCGATGTCCAGACTTCGCAAGTCGACCCTGACCGCGACGGATGGCAGGTCATTGTTCCAAAACGAAGAGAACCTGGGGATCTGAAGGAGTCTGAAGTCGCGGACGGCAGAGGGGGAACGTTCAAGCAGGTGATTCGGAGTTATTCGAGCGACAAGAAAGTGGTGTTCAAACTTCCGGCAAACAGAACGGGCCTTCCCCAGCTCGACGATCTGTTCGAAGTAGGAACGGTCATGGAGATCGGATCGGAAACGTCCGTGTATGCTTACACGCTCTTTGTTCGCGGCGCAGATATTGACCACGATTCAGACTCAAGCTACGAACACAGCAGAGGCCATTCCATTCCTTTGCAGATCGTTGATAAGGAAGGCAATGGCAGGTTCGTGGGCCACTTCGGCGGGGAAATACGGGTGCCGGACTGGGTGCTTGAAAAAGCGGGGAAGAATGAAAAGAAGTAAGGGGAGCTAGTCACTGGCAATCGTCATCAGCATCAGTGGTCTTGATTCGCTTTCCGCAATGGGCGTGCGGCTCTGCCACCGTGATGTGCGGAAAGGCTTGCCTTTCCGGGGCAGCAAGACTGATCCGGGCGGAGGCTGAGCCTCCGCCTCCTCTTTCTAGGCATTTCGACGGTAAGCCAAAGGCTTACCGCACAACACGGCGGCGGAGCCGCAGCCAATGACACCGCCCACCGCTCACTGGATCTCCCAAGCCCCTTCCGTCTTCAGAAGCTTGCTCATCAAGCTCGCGTGGATCGAGTGCCCGCTTCTTTCCGCAGTGATCTTGCCTTTTACGGGAAATCCAAGCAGCGCGATGTCGCCGATGATGTCCAGGATCTTGTGACGCACGAACTCGTCCTTGAACCTCAGAGGCCCTTCGTTCAGCATCCCGTCCGGCGTCAGCACTATCGCGTTGTCGAGGGAGCCTCCGCGCGCCAGATCCGCTTTCCTTAGCATCTCGATCTCTTCCGTGAAGCCGAATGTCCTCGCCGATGCTATCTCGCGCGTGAAAGAGCCGTTATCGAGCGCGAAATGATAGGTCTGGGTCTCGATGAAAGGATGGTCAAAGTCGATCAGGCATTCGATCTCGAACCTGTCCGAGGGCTCGATCGACATCTTTCTGTCGTCCTGTTCGAATTCCACCTTCTTCTTGATCCGGAAGTACCTCCGAGGCGAGTCCTGCTCGGCGATGCCTGCCTGTTCGATCAGCGAAATAAAGTCTTCCGAAGAGCCGTCGAGGATCGGGATCTCGATGTTGTCGAGTTCTATGAAGCAGTTATCGATCCCGACTCCCCTCAGAGCCGAAAGAAGATGCTCGCACGTCGAGAGGACGACGCCGTTTTTGAGAAGCGTCGTCGCATAACTGCACCGCGAGATGTACTCGGCGGAAGCCGGGATCTCGAAGTCGTCGAGATCCGTACGGACGAAAACGTAACCTGTGTTCTCCGGAGCCGGAAGAAGCCGCAACTTGACCTCTACTCCCGTGTGAAGGCCGATCCCGCTCGTAGCCACGGGTCTCTTGAAGGTGGTCTGGCGATCCATTGCGCTTATGAGCAGAGCAACGTGCGTGCCGCTTAATAAACCGCCCGAAATGCTTTATATTGGTTGTTTGCGGCAAACAGCAGTGGTCGATCCGCAACAGTCGGCTCTTCGATTGTTGCGGATTAATAACAAATTTACGCATTCATCCGCCGCGAATTCAGATTCCAGATGGCAATACAGGTAGCAGGAAAGAAGCCCACAGGAGAGGTCAAGCTCAAGATCGAGAACACTACGACCCTCGATCTTCCGAAGAAGACCGAAGAGAACATTCAAAGGATCGTAAACTTCCTTCCGGTCGAGCATATACGCGGCCTCGAGCGGATCAAGCTCGTGGATTTCATCGACGACCCCAGGCTTAAGGACGTCAAGGCGAAGGTGAAGATGGAGGGCGACCTGCCCGGGCTTTACCATCCGAAGGTCCAGAACAAGTCGCCCTGGCTCGAGGTTTCGATGGGCGCGCTTCTTCAGCCCACGGAAGGATTCTTCAAACGGTATATGGCGAAGGCGTCGTTCAAGAGCAATCTCGCCGGTCTGGTCTTCTCGCTTGTCGGCCAGCATCACTTCCTGACGCTCAGGCATTCGGTGAAGAAGCAAAACCTGGAGCCTCAGATCCGGCAGTACGCCGAGAAGAACCTCCGGAAATGGAGCGAGAAGGAATCCGAGAACACGATAAGAGGAAGGCTGTTCAAGCCTCTCCGGCCTGTCATTGAACGATGGGTCAAGTGGCTCAACAAACGCGCTAAGAAATAGAAAGAAGTCGAAGTGAGCGGAATTGAATTCCCCGAACGGCCGTCGGTGACGATGCTTACGTCGTCGCCCGATAATAATTCAAACTTTAATGCAGACAGCAAAGACATCCACGCACGTGAACAGGGAATTTCTCAAACAGGCGATTAGCGACTACAACCAGCTTCTCGAGGACGAGCAGCTGAAGAACTCATCTCTCGACGAACTGGAATCGAGGCTTGAAGAGGCGAGGCTGATCTTCGGGGGCCGCAAACTGTGCCCTTACCTTCGGCCGCATTTCGTGCTCGAATCGGACTGGAACCGGGTTTCGGCGATCGGCGAGATCATATGGAACGCGCTCCAGAAGGTGAAGGAAGCGGCGATCACCTCGGACGAGATCCTCGACGAGCTCGGAATGACCGAGATCGAGCGTGACCTGATCGCGATCGATCCGGGATACGTCCAGGTGTCGCCGACGGCGAGACTCGATTCGTTCCTGACCGACGACTCCTATTCGTACGTCGAGCTGAACGGCGAAAGCCCGGCGGGCATCGCCTATTCCGATTCGGCGCGCGACATCTACTTTTCCCTGCCGGTAATGCAGAAGTTCACGGAGAAGTATGATCTTGTAGGGCTCGAGGGCCGTTCGAAACTGCTTGAGACGCTTCTCAGCTGTTATCGCGAATACAAGGGCGGCGAGTTCGATGAGCAGCCGGTGGTCGGCATCGTCGACCTCAAGGGCCTTCCGACGCAGAAGGAGTTCGAGCTCTGCAAGGATTATTTCGAGAAACACGGCACTCCCTCGATCATATGCTCGCCGGACGAGCTTTCGCACCGCGAAGGAGCGCTCTGGTGCGGCGATACGAAGATCGATCTCGTCTACAGAAGGCTGCTCGTCAACGAATACCTGCCGATCATCGACGAGCATCCGGCGCTTGTTGACGCCTACAGGGCTGGCGATGTCTGCGTGGCGAACAGCTTCCGTGCGAAGCTGATCCACAAAAAGGCATCATTTGCGGTGCTTACGGACGAACGGTTCGCCGAGTTGTTCGACGGCGACGAGCTTGAGGCGATCAGGAACCACATCCCGTGGACGCGTATGGTGCGCAAGACGGTGACCGATTTCTACGGAGAGGAGATCGATCTGCTCGAATGGACCCTTGCGAACAAGGACAAGCTGGCGCTCAAGCCGAACGACGATTACGGCGGCCACGGGATCTACATCGGCTGGATATCTTCTGACGAAGAATGGAAGACGGCTGTCGGACACGCGCTCGAGAACGGCGACTACCTTGTCCAGGAGCGCGTGAAAACGGCGAAAGAGACCTTCCCGTACATCGATCTTGAAGGGAAAGTCCATATGACCGTATCGCTTGTCGACCTCGATCCAATGCTCTTCAACGGCAAGGTCGGATCGGCATTCACACGCCTATCGACCACGGAACTCGCGAACGTCACCTCCGGCGGCGGAATGGTTCCGACCATCATACTCAGGGAATCGAACTAACGGACTTCAGATGAAGACAGAGCAGAAAGGCTCAAGGCTTGCGGAACTTACCGAGGAATTCAGGCGGATCGAGCGGAAGCTCCACCTCGGCGGAGGCGTTGAGAAGATAGAGAGCACGCACGCGAAAGGGAAGCTGACCGCGCGTGAGCGGATCGCGCTTCTCTTTGACGAGGATTCGTATTCGCAGGAGATTGGCCTCTTTGTCGCGTACGACGAGTACCAGGGCCGTGCGCCCGCGGCGGCGGTCGTCACCTCAGTGGGGCGGATCAACGGCCGCGAATGCGTCGTCGTCGCCAATGACGCGACGATCAAGGCGGGGGCGTGGTACCCGGAAACGATAAAGAAGATCCTCCGGGCGCAGGAGATCGCGATGCGTTGCCGGGTGCCGATCATCTACCTTGTCGATTCCGCAGGCGTGAATCTTCCTTACCAGGGCGGCGTTTTCCCGGGGCAGTACGGCGCGGCGAGGATCTTCTACTACAACTCGATAATGCGCAGGTATTTGAAGGTCCCGCAGATCTCCGCCGTGATGGGGATGTGCGTGGCCGGGGGAGCGTATCTTCCCGCGCTTTCGGACGTGATCCTTATGGTCGAAGGGACGTCGTTCATGGGCCTCGGCGGCGCGAACCTCGTGAAGGGAGCGACCGGTCAGACAATCGATAACGAGACGCTTGGCGGCGCGATGACCCACAACGCAGTTTCCGGCGTCGCGCATTACCGGACCGCGAACGAAGAGGAATGCATTGCGAAGATCCGCGAACTCGTCGCGGAACTGCCTCCCGCGGAGATGGCGAACGTGTCCATTACGGAGGCGAATGAGCCGGCGCTCGATGCGGAACGGCTCTACGACATACTTCCCGAGGACCATCGCCAGCCGTACGAGATCCGCGATGTCCTGAAATGCATACTCGATGAAGGAGAGCTGGACGAGTTCCAGGCCGATTACGCAAAGGAGATGATCTGCGGGACCGCGCGCATACGCGGGATCCAAACGGGGATCATCGCCAATCACCGCGGGATGATCCCGCAGAAAGGCGCACCGCCGAAGATCGGTGGCATCGTTTACACCGAATCGGCAGAGAAGACCGCGTACTTCATCGAAAACTGCAGCCGCCACGGAACCCCGATCCTGTTCGTTCAGGATGTTTCCGGGTTCATGGTCGGCGCGGACGCCGAGCATTCGGGGATAATACGAGCCGGCGCCCGGTTCGTCGAAGCGATGGCAACAGCCGCCGTACCGAAGCTTGTCCTGACGCTGAATCACGCGTCCGGCGCGGGTTACTACGCGATGGCCGGCCAGGGTTTTGATCCCGACTTCATCTTCAGCCTGCCGACCGGGCGCATGGGCGTGATGGAAGGCGATTCCGCCGTCCAGGCGATCTTCGGAACGCTTCTGGACAAGCTCAAGAAAGAAGGCAAGGAACCGGAACAAGAGATACTTGAAGAGATGGAGAAGGTCCGTGCGACCTACGAAAGGGAACTCGACGCAAAATACGCGGCCGCGAGGGGCTTCGTCGATGCGATCGTCGCTCCCGAAGACCTCCGGGACGCGCTCGAGATCGGCCTTCGGACCGCGATCAGCACCGACAAGCCGCATCTCGGGCCGTTCGTTCTTCCGCCCCTCGAATAAATAGAGCGGTCCGACACGATGAAATTTACCGCCGAAGAGATGATGAAGAGGCTTCCGCTTCCCGCGACCGATAAGTGGAAGGAGGGCGTCTGGGACATCGAGCCGTTCGAGAAGAGCGGCGTGAAACTGATCTTTTTCGCGCCGAAGAACAGGGATTACCAGACGAGCCACGACGAGGATGAGTTCTATTTCATAATCAGCGGATCGGGCAGGATACAGATCGCAGAAAGCTCTTTTTCATTCGCGCCCGGCGACGTTTTCTTCGTTCCTGCAGGCGTCCCGCACAACTTCACCGAATTCAGCGAAGACTTTGCCACGTGGGCGGTTTTCTTTTGAGCGAAGTCGCCTCGTATATAATTTCCCGATGCAGCCAATGACGCAGCCGCCGGTCGCTTTGGAGAGAGTTGGCGAGGCCTGCGTCATTCGTTTCGCGCGGCCGGAGGCGAAGAACCCGCTTTCCGTCGAGACGCTCGACGCGCTCGAATCGGCTCTCGATTCGCTTCTTTCAGAAAGTCCGAAGCGCATCGTCATCACCGGGTCGGGAGACACGTTCGCATCCGGAGCGAATATTCGGGAAGTGGCGGCGCTTGATCCGGATTCGGCGGGAGAGTTCGGCAGACGCGGGCAGGACCTAATGCTGAAGATCAGGAGGATCCCGGTTCCCGTGATCGCCGCGATAGACGGATACTGTTTCGGCGGAGCCCTCGATCTTGCGGTCGCCTGCCGGCGTCGGATCGCGTCTACGCGTTCGAAGTTCTGCCATCCGGGCCCGAAGCTCGGGATAATCACCGGCTGGGGCGGGACGCAGCTTCTTCCAAGGCTTATCGGAGAGAAGCGCGCGTTGGAGATACTTCTGACGGGAAAGATCGTGGATGCGGAAGAGGCGCTTCGCATGGGACTGATCGATCTGATCGATGAGGATCCTGTTGCTGCGGCGCTTTCTTACCAGGGAGTTACGTAATGTTGAAAAAAGTCATCGTGGGCTGGATCGCCTTCAAGTTACTGCTCTTGGCGGGTTTCTGGACGGTCGCATTCAACGGCTGGGGCCCGTTCGCCGCCAGTTCCGCGTCTCCGACGGCCACCCCGACGCCGGTCGTCGACGAATCGATCGACCGCGAGACGAGCGATCCGTACACCGGCAACCTGGAAAGATTCGACCGCGACGGCAGGGCGGAGAAGCTGCAGATCGGGAAGGTGATGGACCTTCTTAAGATCGCGGAAGGGAGCCGCGTCGCCGACATAGGCGCCGGGTCCGGGTGGTTCTCGGTGATCGCTGCGGAAAGGGTCGGCACCGAAGGCAAGGTGTTCGCGGTCGATATCAGCGAGGAATCGGTGAAGTTCATCAACGAACGCGCTGCGCGCGAGAAGCGGACGAACATCGAGACAGTCCTTAGCAAGCCGGAAGATCCGCTCCTGGAAGGAAAGGACATCGAAGCGGTCCTGATCCTGAACACCTACCACGAGATCGCCCAGCCGGTCACGTTCCTCCGCAACCTCCGCAAATCATTGAAAGAAGAAGCTCTTGTCGGGATCATCGATCGCGACGGAACGGCCGGCAGCCACGGGGTCGCGAAGGATACCGTCGTGTCGGAAGCGTCCCGCGCGGGATTCGCGCTTGAAGAGGAGCACGACTTCGTGAAGGCGGACCGGATGGACTATTTTCTGATCTTCGCGCTCGCGGACGGGAAGTGAAATGGCAGAAGAAGCCTCGAAGGCCTCCCGCAACCTTGAACTTCTGCTTGCCCTGATCGTCGCGGCGGCGGCGTTCGCCGCATTCTCGGCCTCGCTTTCCGGGGAATTCGTCTACGACGACACTCGCCAGATCGTAAGGAACACTCTGATCCAGGAACCCTCGCTTTACTGGCAGGCGATGACTTCCGACGTCTGGGCGTTCAAAGGCGACGGAACGGTCACCGCCAGCAACTACTGGCGCCCCGCGTTCACCGCCTGGTCTATCCTGAATTATCAGCTGTTCGGACTCGACCCGTTCGGTTGGCGGCTCGCAAATCTTTTTCTTCATTCACTTGTCTCGGTTCTCGCATTTCTTCTTCTCCTGAGGTGGGGCTTCTCATCGGCAGCTGCTTTCGCGGCAGCGCTTATCTTCGCGGTCCATCCGGTTCACACGGAATCGGTCGCGTGGGTCGCGGGAGCTCCGGATCTCCTGTTTTCGGCATTCTTGCTTGGCGCCCTTCGGCTGGCACAAGGTTCTGCTTTCACCGAAAACAAGCTACGTTTCTTCGGCGCGATGGGCCTTTACGCGCTGGCACTGGGATCGAAGGAAGTTGCGATGCTGTGTTTTCCATTGTTCGGGCTGGCGGCAGTCGACGGAGAAAGGTCGGCCTCCATCAAGCGCTCCGCGGTATTTGCGGCACCCTTCTTCGGCCTTGCGGCCGCTTTTTTCGTGCTTCGATGGACCGTCCTGGGCGCGGTCAATCGAGACATCCCCGGATCGCCTTCTTTCGGCGAAGCGATATTGTCGGTGCCTTCGGTGCTGTTCTTCTACCTGAAACAGGCGCTGCTCCCGATCGAGCTGGCGGTAAATCACGGCCTGAGACCCGTTGGGACGGTGACGGCGGAAGGGTTTCTCCTTCCTCTTGTCGCGGTCGCTCTTGCTGCTGCAGCGCTTTGGCTTCTCCGCAAGTATTGCCCTTCACCCTGGATGGCACTCGGGCTCCTACTTCTGCCGCTGCTCCCGGCGCTGAACATCACCGCCTTCGTGCCCGAGCAGATCGTCCACGACCGGTATCTCTATCTTCCGATTATCGGCCTCCTGACGTTCCTGATCCCGGCACTGAAGGATTTGATCGGTAGGGTCGTCGGAGGGAATAGCCGGCCGGTCTTCGTAACGGTAATCGTCGCCGTCGCGATCCTGCTCGCCGCCAAGAGCTTCTCGTATTCGAAGGTCTGGCGAAGCGACATCGCGCTTTGGGAGCATACGGTCGAGGTCGATCCTCGATCAGCCTCGAACTTTATACAGTACGGCGCGGCGCTGGAAGAGAGGGAACGATTCGGCGAAGCGGCGAACGCCTATGAACGATCGCTCGAGATAGCGCCGACAGCGCTCGGGTACCTGGGCAGCGGCCGGGCGAACATACGGCTTGGGAAGCTAGCGGATGCAGTACGGGACCTGACGTCCGTGACAAAGCTCGACAACGGTTCTGTGAATGCCTATACGCTCTATCAATCCTACGAGGCGCTGGCGATCGCTCTGACTTCTAAGGGAGACGCGGATGCCGCGGCTGCAGCGCTTGAGGAGGCCGCGGGCCGCCTCCCGATCTACAAGGCAGCGCTGACGGCCAACCTTGCGGTCGTTCTGTATCAGCAGGGGAAAAAGGAGGAAGCCGTACGTGCTCTCGAATCGGTTCGGGAAGAGGCTCGGACGGAACTGCTCCCCGAATCGAAGTCGGCGATCTTTCGTTTGGGCGCGCTCTACGCTGAAATGGGCCGCCGCGAAGAAGCGGCCGAGGCATTGAGTGAGTATCTGAAGCTGACGGCCTCGTTCGCCGACGAGAATACGCTGGCGGATAGGAAAGAGGCGGAGATGATACGTCGTGGGCTCAAGTAGAGAATATGACCGCGGAGCACGCAGAAAGCGCAGATGGTTCCAACGCAAAGGGCGCAACGGTCGCAAAGGCGATGAGGGATGGATCCGATGATCTCTGGAGCCATTATTTCTTGCTAATTCTTGACTGATCGTCCCTTGGCCTAACACGAAATCCGGACCGTTTCGACCTGGACCGAGTTCCGTAGGGACGGCCGTAACTTAGCCCGGACAAGCCGAAGGCGCTGTCCGGGGTAAGGTGACAAAACACGTCTCAGCCGCTTTAGCGGCGGAATGATCAGTACCGGGAGCGGTAGCGACCGGCCCAGGGATTGAATCGCAGAGCACGCAGAGAGCGCAGAGGGGCTTTAACGCAAAGGGCGCAACGGTCGCAAAAGCGGTTGACGGATCGATCGGATGATCCGTGATCCACCTCTCTTCTTTGAACTTGCAAGTAATTCCGGAAGACGGTCTCTCGGACCGAGTCCCGTAGGGACGGATGTATGTTAGCCCCGGACAAGCCGCAGGCGCAGTCCGGGGTAAGGCGCGCAAAAATTCTCCAGCCGCTTCAGCGGCGACAGGATCAGTTGGCGGCGCGGCAGATCTTCATTGATCAATGAACGTTGAAAACAGTATTCGGATGGCTTTGCGGCTCTGCCGCTCCTGTGTGCGGAAAGGCTTTGCCTTTCCGGCGCGCCAGCCACCCCACCTTTTGGGCGGAGGCTCAGCCTCCGCCCGGACGTATTTTGGACGCTCGGCCGGTAAGCCGGAGGCTTACCGCACACACCGGCGGCGGAGCCGCGAATAGAAACTCCACGCTATTGTATCGGTACCCGCATATCCTTCGCGCCCGTAGCGGCCATTGCGTTAAAGCCCCTCTGCGATCTCTGTGTGCTCTGCTATTCAAACTCTGTTGGGCCGGTCGCTACTACTGAGCATGCCGCCGCTACGCGGCTTGGAGGCATATTCTACGCGAAACCCCGGACTGCGCCTGCGGCTTGTCCGGGGCTAACTTACATCCGTCCCTACGGGACTCGGTCTGAGCGGAAGTGTTCCTGAGTATTCAGGACGTTCCAGGGAGAAGTACATGAACTTGCTCTGTGTTCCCTGTGCTCTCCGTGGTGACATTACTTCTTGTCCAGGAACCTCGCGATGCCATCCTGACAGTCCTTCGTCATCCGAGCGATCGCGTTGATCTCCGCCCCTGAACGCAGCGCCTGTTCGAAATCCAGCCCGTCGATCGAATAGAGCAGCCTCTTCGACAAAGCCACCGCGGACGCGCTCACCTCCGCGTAGCCTTCCGCGTATTCCAGAACAGCTCCCGCGAAGCCTTCGTCGTCGAGGACCTTGTTGATCAGGCCCATGTCGAACGCGTCCTCGGCCGAAAAATCGAACCCGCGCGTGATCAGCTCGAACGAAAGCTTCTCGCCCAGGTTTCTGCGCAGGATCGCCATCACCATCGCCGGCACGAATCCGATCTTCACTTCCGGATAGCCGAACCGGGCCGATTCCGCCGCGAGCACGATGTCGCAAGCCGTCGCAAGCCCGCATCCGCCGGCGAGAGCGCGCCCGTGCACTGCTGCGATCACCGGCTTTTCGATCTTCCGCAGATCGACGAACAGCTCCATAAGCGACTCGGCGTCCGCAAGATTTTCAAGAATGTCGCTGTCTGCGATCTTCTGCAGCGCCGAAAGATCGGCGCCCGAGCAGAAGTCCTTCCCTTCCCCGCGTATGACGATCGCCCGGACGGAATCATCTTCCGAGGCCGCAGCGATCGCGGACTTCAGCGCCGAAACCAGCTCGTCGTTCAGCGCGTTGCGCTTCTCGGGCCTGTTCAGCGCGATCACGAGCGTCGAGCCGGTCTGCTTTGTCAGGAGCACTGCCATAAAAAGTCGATCCTTATCTGTCAGTCTTTTAGAAATCTGCGAAGCGCTTCAGATACCTTCTCGCGCGCCTCGACGTGGACCCAGTGAGCCGCTTCGGGGATCCGCAGTTCCTCGTATTCCGCCGCGACCACCTCCGCCACGCCTTCCACCGTCTCGGGAAGGATGGCGCGGTCTTGCTCCCCGTAAATGAAAAGCGTAGGCACGGACACGTCCGGCAATTCCTTTTTCTTCCCGAAAAATCTGCCCAGGACGTTCGCGCGGTAAAGGTTGAGGCCGCCCGTGATCGATCCGGGCCGTGCCCAGGCGATCTTGTATTCTTCAATGTCCGCGTCGGTGATGACGCCGGGAGTAGCGGTCGAAGTCCGGATCGCTTTCGAAGGGCCCTCGAAATCGTTCAGCGAGAGGAGCATCTCCGGGATCCTCGGAAGCTGGAAGAAGAACATGTACCAGCTTGCGAGGAGCTGTTTCAATGTAAGATTTTTTCTCCAGATCTCGACCGGAGGTGTTTGCAGCACTGCGAGCTTTTCGACCGCCTCCGGATGCGTGCGAGCTATCGACCAGGCGATCCCGCCTCCCCAGTCGTGGCCGACGACGTGAGCCCTCTCGAACCCCAGCTGATGAATAAGCCCGACAGCGTCGTCCACGAGCTTGTCGACGCGATAATCCGAGACGTCCGAAGGCTTGTCGCTCAGGTTAACGCCCCTTAGGTCGGGCGCGACGACCGTGAACTCATCGGAAAGATCGATCAGCTGATGCCGCCACGTGTACCAGAATTCCGGGAATCCGTGGAGAAGAAGCACGAGCTTCGGGCCGCCGCCGGCGCGGGCGTAATGAAGCCGCACGCCGCCGACCTGCGCGTAACCGAACTCGATCTTCTTCTGGAGAGCTTCGCTCATTTTTCGAGGCTTTCAGCTTCGTCGTCGCTGAGATCGACCTGCATCCGCAGGAGCGCGGTCGAGAATGTCTTTCCCTGCGCGTCGGTCATCAGCGAGAGCGTCCCGCCGCCGCCCAGCGAGCCGTGGAGCAGGAAGTTCAGGGCCCCCAGGTTCGGGAGCTCGAACCGCTCGACCTCGCCCTTGACGATCGGGCCGAAGTGCTGCTTGACCTTTTCCGCCGTGACCTCGCGGACAAGGATCGGATAGAACTCTTCCTTCAGTGCGATCACGCCCACGTTCGCGGTGTCGCCCTTGTCGCCCGACCGCGCGTGAGCCAGTTTCGTCAGTTCAACTTTCATAAGTGAATTCCTTTCCTCGGCCGGGGAGACTCTTGAACCTCAGTATCCCCGCAAGCACCAGCGAGTGCGTGATCCTTCCTCTCTCGATCAGGCGGTCAAGCTCATCGGGGCCGACCTCGCGGACGGCGATTTTTTCGTGTTCGTCGAATGACTGTTCACCGTCGTTCGAGCATCCGAAAGCCGCGAAATGGTGGATCCAGTTGTTCTGGATCGCAGGGTTCGGCCGCGACTTTCCTAGGTAGACAAGCTCGTCCGCAACATATCCCGTTTCTTCGGTCAGTTCTCTCGCGGCGCATACGGCGGGCGTTTCGCCTTCATCGACCATACCGCCGGGGATCTCGAGCGTGAGCTCTTCGGTCCCGTGCCTGAACTGCTCGATCAGAACGATCTTCCCGTCGTCCGTGACCGGGACGACGTTCACCCAGTCCGGCGATTCGATCACGTAGAAACTCGCCTCACGTCCGGTGCCTTCTTCTACCGATCTGCGTTCTGTGACCTCGAAGACCCGGCAGTCGGCGATCTCCTTGCGGGAATTTATCCGCCACTTGTCCGGTTCTGTGCTCACGTCTCGATTATCTCGACCTTCGTCTCGATCAGATCCTTCGGTATGAGGGCGGGGAAGTAGGCCATTATCTCCTCGACCTTCGGGCGTCCGCCCGCAAATCCGGTCACTGCCGGAGGGCCGGTCAGGATCAGAGGCGCGATCTCCTTCGTGAATCTCGAGACGGCCTCCCGGTCGTCGCCGCGTACGCCGATCCTCATCTGCACTTCCGGAATGTCTTTTGAAGGTTCTCCCGCCAGATGTCCGTGCGTCGCATTCACGCCTACGAACTCGGTAAGCACCGTGTCGAACTCAAGGCCCAGCTTCTGAAGCCTGGCGCGAAGTATCCTGTCCGCCGCCTTCGCCTTCTCGTAAGCGTCCGGATATGAATAAACGAGCGTTCCGACCGACTTCCATCCGGCGGAGTAAGCGATCGAGACCTTGTAAAACTCCGTGTTCGGATTGCCTTTGATCCCGTGCACGCCGACCCGGTTCTCGCCCTCGTCGGACAGATGGATAGTGGTGAAGTCGGCGATGACGTCGGGGGTGATGTAATCATGCGGATCGCCCATCTCGTAAAGCAGCTGTTCCTTTACCGACTGCACGTTGACGCGGCCGCCCGTGCCTTCGTGTTTTGTCACAGTGAATGTGCCGTCCGCGCGGGCCTCGATGATCGGGAAGCCGACGTCCTCAAGGTCCGGAATGTTCTCCCAGTCGTACTGGCAGTTTCCGCCGGAGCATTGCGCGCCGCACTCGATGATGTGGCCGGCGATAGTTCCTGCGGCAATCAGGTCCCAGTCCTCGAAGGTCCATCCGAACTCGTGCATCAAGGGCGCGAGCGTCAGGCCTGTATCTGTCAGTCTTCCGCCGACAACTATCCGTGCGCCCTTTCCGAGCGCTTCGACAAGCGGTCCCGCGCCCAGATAGACGTTTGCGGCCTGCACCTTGTCGAGGATTCCCGCCAAAGACTCGCCGGTATCCATGTTGTCGATAGCAATCCCTTTGTCGAGGAACTCCCCGAGCCTCGGGAGAACGTCGTCGCCCGTGACAACGCCTATCTTCAGCCCTTCGATCCCCAGGTCTCTCGCGGTGTCGCGGATCGCGTCCGCGCATCCCTCGACGTTCACACCGCCCGCGTTCGAAAGCACCTTTATGTCCTTCTCTACGCAGTCGGGAAGGATCTCTCGCATAAGCGCGACGAAATCCCTTGCGTATCCGGATTCGGGATCGCGGGCCCTCTGTTTTTGCATGATCGACATCGTGACCTCGGCGAGGTAGTCGAGCATAAGGTAGTCGATCGGGCCCCTTCGGACCTGGTCCACCGGCGCGGTCAGGAGGTCGCCCCAGAATCCCTGGCCGCTCGCAACTCTTACTGTTTCTTTCATTTGCCTTAATTAGAAAACAAATCAAAGGGACGGTCAACAACGGCGGATTCCGTCCGTGCTGACCGTCCCTCGTAATGCGAGATCGAAGGATGTCGCCTTCGAACTACGGTTTCTTTTCCTCTCCCGCTACCGCCTTCTTGGCTCCGAACCAGACCTTCTTCGAAACCCACTTGGTACCGTCCCAGGTTGTGACGACAAGCCATTTACCGCCCTTGGCGGTCGCTTCGGCAGCTTCGACCGATGCGTCGGCAGTAGCCTCGCCGGCGGTCTTGGCTCCGGAAGCCGTCGCTTTCGATCCCTTCTTGACACCGGACGCCGTAGCTTTCGAACCCTTCTTCACTCCTGAAGTAGTCGCCTTGGCGCCCCTCTTGGCGCCTTCGGCGGTGACCTTCGAGGCCTTCACCGCGCCTTCTTTGGTTACCTCGGCAGTCTCAACTGCCACATCCTTTGTTACTTCCGCCGTGTCCTTGGCGACATCCTTGGTCACCTTCGCCGCTTTCTTCACCGCGTCGGTGACCTGGGCGTTACCAACTCCGTAGGCTCCGAGGATAAGGAACGAAAACACCGGTATCATCAATAGTTTCTTATATTTCATAACGATTCTCCCCTTTTTCTGAGCCAAGATGATTCGGCGCGGCCGAGAAGTTGTTTGCGGATCCGTTCGGGTTCAGCCCTCGTTCCTTACGTTCTCGTTGATAAACGAGACGATGTCCTCGGTCGAGGTTCCGGGCAGAAAGACCGCCGAGACGCCCATTTCCTTCAACACAGGAATGTCCTCGTCAGGCACGATGCCGCCGACCAGGACCAGCGTGTCGTCCATTCCGTTCTCACGGAGAAGATCGACGATTCGCGGGCACAGCGTGTTGTGAGCGCCGCTGAGGATCGAGATCCCGACGGCATCGACGTCTTCCTGAAGCGCGGCCGCGGCGATCATTTCGGGAGTCTGGCGAAGGCCTGTGTAGATGACTTCCATCCCTGCGTCGCGAAGCGCGCGGGCGATGACCTTTGCCCCGCGGTCGTGTCCGTCCAGACCGGGCTTGGCGACAAGAACCCTTATCTTTCTGTTGCTCATCTTGGATAAACCGGCTCTGGGCCGTAGGTTAAGTGGATTAAGGGGAAGTATAACAGGGAGCAGTCAGAAGTCAGAAGTCGGGAGACGGGAGACAGGAATCGGAACCCGGAGCGCCAGCGACGGGCATAAGAAGAAGACGGGAATCGGAACCCGGAGCGCCAGCGACGGGCATAAGAAGAAGACAGGAGACAGGGCGAGTCGCGAAGCGACGACCTGCGTTTAGCCGTGGGCAAGCCCGAAGGGCGCAGCCCACGGTGGGAAGGCCCCTGAATCATCGAGCCGCGTAGCGGCGGCATGAGAAGGGGAACGGGAAACGGGAGACAGGACGAGTCGCGCAGCGACGTTGGGAATCTTCCGCGGCTTTGCCGCCGTGATGTGCGGTAAGCCTCCGGCTTACCGGGAGTGTCTTGAAAACAATGAAGCTGAGGCTCGGCCTCCGCGTGTCCGAAGCCCAAGCGTCAGCGCGGGCTACCTCGTCAAGTTCAAAGCTCAAGGTTCCAGGTTCAAAAATGTCAGTTGCCCATCTGCATAATCCTGTCTATCTTGTTTCGGTCTTTGTGTGCCTGATGCTATGAAAAGCGGCCTCTCACCCGGTTCAGGTACAATTCGTTTGCGTGTCGAACACGTCCCTGAACCAAGGAGAAGCCACCATGACAGTATACATCGGAGTTGACATTCACCCATATCA
>JAGFIQ010000107.1 GCA_024103495.1 Aridibacter famidurans | reverse complement strand
TTGTCGCGGGCCGCCTGCGGCCCGAGCGGACGGTTGAGTCCCGCGCTTTCGCGCGGCGCAAACTGAAGTTCGCGGTACCTCGTGCAGCGCGAAGGGCTGCTCTAAACGGATGTACGATAAGCTTCAGCTTGTCGCGGGCCGCCTGCGGCCGGCAGAGTCCCGCGCTTTTGCGCGGCGCAAACTAAAGCGTGCGTTACCTCGACAAGTTAAAGCTTATCGTACATCGACGGCGAACCGGCTGTTCTTCCACCAGTCGATGGTTCTTTTCAATCCTTCCTCCAGACCCACGAGATTCTCGTAGCCAAGCACCTCGACCGCTTTCGATTTATCGGCTTGCGAGTGCAGCACGTCGCCCTTTCTCGGCGGCTGATGATC
The DNA here is from genome assembly GCA_024103495.1 of Aridibacter famidurans. Lineage (GTDB taxonomy): Bacteria > Acidobacteriota > Blastocatellia > Pyrinomonadales > Pyrinomonadaceae > Aridibacter > Aridibacter famidurans. The sequence continues at coordinate 13,968 of JAGFIQ010000107.1, read as the reverse complement.
GGCCACAGCGTCCTCGCGGCCCGTGATCTTCTTCAGAACTTCCAAAAGCGCGTTCAACGTCGTACGCTCGCCGTTCGCGGCATTGTACGTTTCGCCGAATCCTTCCGTGATCTCCGCCGCACGAATATTGGCGTTTACGACATTTGCGATAAAGGTGAAGTCTCTCGATTGCTCGCCGTCGCCAAAGATGACCGGCGTTTCGCCTTTCATCAGCGCATCGATGAAACGGGAGATAACCCCGGAATACATCGAGGATGGGTTTTGTCTCGGTCCGAAGACGTTGAAATACCGAAGAGAAACGGTCTTGAGCCCGTAGATCCTGTGGAAGACAGAACAGTAGTGCTCCCCGATAAGCTTCGCGGCCGCATACGGCGAAAGCGGATCGGGAGCCATCGTTTCCACCTTTGGGAGCACCGGCTGGTCTCCGTAGGCCGAACTGGAGGCGGCGTAAACAAATCGCCGGACGCCCGCGTCCTTAGCTTTTGTCAGCAGGCGAAGCGTCGCGCTTGCACAAGCTTTGTGGGTTCCGACCGGATCTTCGACGGACCTTGGAACGCTGGGAAGTGCGGCCTGATGAAAGACCGCCTCGATACCTTCGACAGCCTTTGAAAGTACCGCTTCGTCGTTTAGGTCGCCTTCGATGAATTCGAACGGGCCCCCGATCTCTTCCAGGTTCTCCCGGAAGCCCGTCGAGAGATTGTCGACGATCCTCACGGTACGGCCTGACCGGATCAGTTCATCCGCGAGATTCGAACCGATAAAACCGGCGCCGCCGGTTACAAGACATTTCTCAAAGCTCGGCATTCTTTATGTTGGGAATAGAAAACCTGTTCTCTAACGGCCGACCCCTACGTACTCGAATCCCATCTCGCGCATGTCTGCCGGCTCGTAAATGTTGCGAAGGTCTGCGATCTTTGGTGCTTTCAAAAGGGATTTGACCTTGTCCATATCGAGGGCGCGAAACTGGTTCCACTCCGTTATTATGACCATCGCGTCGGCGCCTTCTATCGCGTCGTACTCGTTGTCCGCGTACTCGATCTCCGGAAGAACGTGCCTCGCCTCGTCCATCGCGACCGGATCATAAGCTTTTACGAAAGCGCCTTTCGACGAGATCTCATTGATGATCTCGATCGCGGGCGACTCGCGCATGTCGTCGGTTTCCGGCTTGAACGACAGACCGAGGACGCCGATCTTCTTTCCGTCAAACTCGCCGACGAGGCTTTCGATCTTCGGGACCATTGCCAGCCTCTGACGGTCGTTTGCCTCGATGACGGCATCGACGATCAGCGTCTCAACTCCGAACTGGTCCGCCACGGTCGTCAGCGCCCGGGTGTCTTTCGGAAAACACGATCCGCCGTAGCCGGGTCCCGGGTGGAGGAACTTGCGGCCTATGCGGTTATCCATCCCGATACCGCGCGCGACGTCGTGGACATCGCAGCCGATCGCGTCACAAAGGTTCGCGATCTCGTTGATAAAGGTGATCTTGGTCGCAAGGAACGCGTTCGAGGCGTACTTGATAAGCTCGGCGGCTTCGAGGGAAGTTATGACAACCGGGGTCTCGATCAGATACAAGGGCCGGTAAAGGTCCTTCATTATCGCGATAGCGTGTTCTTCATTGCTGCCGATCACCACGCGGTTGGGCCTCATAAAGTCTTCGATCGCCGCGCCCTCACGCAGGAACTCCGGATTCGAGGCGATCCCGAAGTCGGTCTGCTGATCGAGATTCTCCGTCACGAAATCCCTGAGCCATTTTCCGGTTCCGACCGGAACCGTCGATTTCGTCACCAGGACCTTGTAGCCGTTCATCGCCTTCGCGATGTCGAGCGCCGCCTGGCGGTAAAAGCTCATATCCGGGGACCCGTCAGGCTTCGGAGGCGTGCCGACCGCCAGGAACACCACGAGCGCGGATTCGACGGCACGCTTTATATCCGTTGTGAAATGGAGCCTTCCGGCCTTCGAGTTCTTCTCTACGATCGTGTCGAGGCCGGGCTCGTAAATGGGAATGATCCCGTTGTTCAGATCGGCGATCTTCTTCTCGTCAACATCGACGCAGGTGACTTCAACGCCGAACTCGGCGAAACAAGCTCCGGTGACGAGGCCGACGTAGCCGGTGCCTATGACTGCAATATGCATACTCTGATAATTACCGTCCCGATAATAGGTTTGTTAAAAGTTTCACAAGAGAAGGCATAATTATGCGGGTTATGTTAATGGAAACACAACCCGCTGTACAGATAAGAAGATTGGTCGCGACTATTCGGTCGGACTTACGACGATCACCGGAATATCGGGTTCGTCATCCTGCTTCGTGAAGATGATCGCTCCGACTGCCGCTCCGCCTGCAAGAAGAAGCAGGGGCCAGAAGGGAATGCCGGCGAGTCGCACCGGAGGAGCAGAACCGGGACGCAGGCAGGGCTTGCAGCCCGTCTGCTGTGCAGAACCGGCGGTCGCGTCGGCGCCTGCGGCAACCTGCTTGCTTGTAGCCCCGCTGGTCATCGTGACGAGGCCCGACGTCGTTTCGACAAACGTCTGAGAGCACTTCGTATCGTCTCCGCACCCTACGTCAACAAGGTAAAGATTGGCCTGTCCAGTGTCTGACACAACCGTTGCGGCCTTGGTCGTCACAGTTGAAGAAATGCCGGCTTTGTTCGAGACCCTGACGGCTCCCGAAGAAAGCATCGCGACGATGCTGTTGTCCGTGTACCTCAGCGTGATCGAGGTCTCCGACAGCAGTTCAACTCTTCCGTTGTCGCTCAGGCTGATCACCGCGCTGGAATTAGCGCCGGTCGTGATAACGCTCCCTGAAATAACCGTAGCGTTGGAAACAGCTGCCTGACCGTTGACGGTCACCTGACCATTAACGGTTATCGCGGCCTTGACATCCTTCGGAGCCGCGAGTGCGACGCTCGAGTAAACGCAAAGCACAGTCAGCGCCGTGAATAGTGAAATAGATTTCTTGATCCAGATTTTGCCGAGCATTTTGATCCAATCTCCTCCTAGAAAAAGCAAACGCGCTCAAACCAGATTGTTATCGCGGCTTAAAAGTGTTTTAGCTGTCTGACTAGCTGGTCGGGCTTATGATAGTTGTGTTGCCGCCCACATTGACCCTGTTGTTGCTGTACGCTGCCGCAAAGATGACCGCTGCAGTCGCGCCTGCGAAGACAACTGCCCAAAGCCACCAGCCTCCGGCTCCGTCGTCATCATCATCGTCATCGTCCTGGACGGTCGAAACGCTCTTGCCCGCGGTCAGTTCGGACAATGTTCCGTTGGGAAGCGCAACGCTCACTGCATCGGCCGAACTGAGGACCGAAATGGTGCCTTTCGACAGTTCGCTGCGGATGCCGTTATTGTCAAATGAGATCGTAAGGCTCGAATCCGGGGCTATTCTCAGAGTGCCGAGAGATCCGATCTTGATCGTTGCGGATGAGTTCTTGTCAGTAATTATGCTGCTTGAAGTGAAAATAGAGCGGCCGCTCTTTACCTGCTCGCCGTTAACGAGCACTACAGGAGCGATTCCATCGACAGCCGTCCCCGATACCACTATCTCTCCAGCTACTCTGGCGTCACCCGCCAAAGCGACCATTGAGTAGGTTGCCAGCATTGCAACCATCAGACAGAAGGATAGTGCCTTGCTTTCGATTCTTCCGATTTTCATATTTCTCCTCTGCTTCCCAAGGTATATATGTATTTGAAATACAACCACTTGAAACTTTTACACGAATTGATTACCGATGTCAACAAAATCGAAAAGCCCGCTGATTGAAACGGTATTTGGCGCGCGGATCTGAGGTATTATGTGGACGTCGGAAATTATCCAAGGTTATATCACACTTTCGTTTAAACAAACAAACCATCAACACGATTCGGGAATCGGGAGTGGAATCTGCGTAAATTGCGGTAACTCAACAGGGTACGACGATGCCGCACTAGTACATCTCGCCCATCCCCGGGGTCCGTTCATCGGCTGATTCGGGCTTCAGAGGATCGCACGGAAAGAATCTATGACACACAATATCACCCGAAGTACACTGACGGCAGCGTTTGGAGCAATGGTCCTGCTCCTTCTGGCGGCCCCTAAAACCGCTTCTCAGAAGGTCCCCGCCGAATGGCGGACCCACGCCGAGATCTCGGACTACAGATCTACACCACGGCACGCAGAGACGCTCGAGTACTCGCGGAGGCTCGCAAATCATTCGCCTCTGGTCACTTACGGGTCGATCGGCAAGAGCCCCGAAGGCAGGGAAATACCGTTGCTCATTGCCGCCGCCGACGGGAATTTCGATCCCGATTCAGCCAGAAAAGCCGGAAAGGCCGTGGTGCTGGTTCAGGCGGGGATACATTCGGGCGAGTCTGACGGAAAGGACGCGGGCCTCGCGCTCTTCCGGGACATCGCCGTGACCGGCTCCGCACGCGGACTTCTGCGAAACACGGTCATCCTCTTCATACCTATTTATAATGTGGACGGGCACGAGATGTTCGGTAAGTTCAACCGGATCAACCAGAACGGACCGGAAGAGTCCGGCTTCCGTGCGAATTCGGCGAACCAGAACCTCAACCGGGATTATATGAAGGCCGACAATCCGGAGACCCGCGCCTGGCTTGGACTCTGGAACGAGTGGAAGCCTGACTTCTTCATCGACTGCCACGTCACGGACGGGGCGGACTACCGCTACAACATCACCTGGGAATACGCCCGCCACGAAGAGGCTCCCGAATCGCTGAAGGCCTGGATGGCGGAGCATTTCGAAAGTAAGGTCGTTCCGGAAGTGGAACAGAGGGGCCATCTTCTTTCGCCGTATCTCCAGTTCGCGGATCGCTCAGATCCGACAAAAGGGATCTTCACGTTCATCGCCACTCCAAGGTTCGCGACCGGATACACGCCGCTCCGGAACCGGGCGGGGCTATTGATCGAGGCTCATTCGCTGAAGGCATACAAGCCGAGGGTCCTCGGAACCTACGATCTTTTGAAGGAGATGATCGAAGAGATAGGTCTGGAGAAAGCCTCGCTCTTCAAGGCAAATTCGGCGGCTGACGAGGCGGCCGCCGCTCGCGGAGGCAAAAACAGCGCTCCGTTTCCCCTTGCGCTGTCGATAGTCCGCGAACCGAACAAGAGCTTCGATCTTAAGGGCCTCGCGATCAGCTATTCGGATTCCGCCGCGTCAGGCGCGAAACGCATCGTTTACGGGCCGGAGCTCAAGGATGTGACGATCCCCTGGTTCGACGGGACGACGGTTTCAAAATCGGTCGTCGCTCCCGACTTCTACATAGTCCCTCCTCAATGGCTGGACGTCATCGATCGTTTGCAGGCGCACGGCGTGGCGTTCTCGAGACTGGAAAACGAGACCCGGATCGAGGTGGAAAGCTACACCTTCAAGGACCCGAAATGGGCGACGTCCCCTTTCGAAGGCCGGATCACGCTGCGTGCCGAGGCCGTGCCGGTGAAGGAATTCAGGGTCTTTCCGAAAGGATCCGTCGTCGTGCCGGTCGCACAGGAGGCCTCTGCCGTCGCGATACATCTTTTGGAACCCGACGCGCCCGACTCCTTGTTCTACTGGGGATTCTTCAATGCCATCTTCGAAAGCAAAGAGTACGCTGAGACTTACGCGCTGGAGGAACTCGCCGAGAAGATGCTCGCGAACGACCCCACCGTAAAACGCGAGTTCGAAGAGATGCTGAAGGACGAATCGTTCGCGAACGATCCGCGCAGGAGGCTCGCATACTTCTACGAGCGGTCCGGATATAAGGAAAGGACAGGAGTTTATCCGGTCGGCCGGGTGTTCGGGACGCAGATCGCTATATCGGGACGGAATCGCTAGCAGGAAGTCTCGGGATGAAAGATCAGAGGCCCCTCCCTCGACCGTGTTTCGCCTTGATGTAAACTGTTGACCATATGAAGTTTCCTCGCGCAAGCGGCGTTCTCCTTCACCCAACATCCCTCCCCTCCGATTTCGGCATCGGTGACCTCGGGCCCTCGGCGCACCGGTTCGTCGACCTTTTGGCGGACGCCCGCCAGACTTACTGGCAGATACTTCCTCTGGGGCCAACGGGTTACGGAGACTCTCCGTATCAATGCTTCTCGGCTTTCGCCGGCAACACGAACCTGATATCCCCTGAGTTGCTCCTCGACGATGGATTGGTCGGTGAAGACGATCTGGAGGAGTTTCAGGAGCTGCCCGATAACGAGGTCGATTTTGGCGCCGTGATCGAGTCGAAGGAACGCCTTCTGCGGACCGCCTACCGGAACTTTGCCGGATCCGACGACATTAGCCTGAAAGGCAACTTCGAGCTCTTTGTAAGGGAATCCGTATCGTGGCTCGACGACTACGCGGTGTACCGCGCGATCAAAAAGGATCAGGGCGGAAAGGAATGGCTGAAATGGGACGTGCCCCTCCGGACTCGCAAGCAAGACGCGATGGACGCAGTGCGGTTGGAGCTTTCGGACGAGATCCTCACCCAGAAATTCTTTCAGTTCGTCTTCTTCAGGCAATGGTATCGGCTGAGGACCCACGCATCGGGCAAACGTGTGAAGATCGTCGGAGACATCCCCATTTTCGTCGCGCTCGATTCCGCCGATGTCTGGACCTCACCCGAACTGTTCAAACTTCGCGAAGACCTCTCTCCGGAAGTGGTTTCCGGCGTTCCTCCGGACTATTTTTCGAAAACAGGCCAGCTTTGGGGAAACCCGATCTACGACTGGGACCGCATGCGCGCGGACGGGTTCAAGTGGTGGGCGGAACGGTTCCGGTCGGCGCTCAAACTGGTCGACATCGTCCGTATAGATCACTTCCGCGGATTCGCCGCGAGCTGGGAGGTGCCCGGCGACGATGAAACGGCGGAGAACGGCAAGTGGGTGGAGGTTCCGGGAAGGGAACTGTTCCGCCGCCTGGAGATGGAGTTCGGGGACCTGCCTGTGATGGCGGAAGACCTCGGGGTGATCACGGGCAATGTCGAAGCGCTTCGCGACGAGTTCGGGTTCCCTGGTATGCGGATCCTTCAGTACGCCTTCGGAGGCGGCGCCGAAAATCCTCACCTTCCATTCAATTACCCGAAGAACTCCGTCGTTTACCCGGGAACTCACGACAACGAGACGGCGGCCGGATGGTTTCGGGGCCTGAAGCAAAGTGGCTCTTCAAAGAAGAAGAAGGAAGGTGCAGAGGTTCGTAAACGATGCCTCAGGTACTTGAATTCCGACGGAAAGCACATCCACCTGGACCTTCTCCGGGCCTGCCTTGCCTCTGTGGCGGACACGGCGATCATTCCTCTTCAGGACCTTTTGGGTCTCGGCAACGATGCCCGGATGAACACTCCCGCGACGGAATCGGGCAACTGGAAGTGGCGCTTCCGGGAAGAAGACCTGACGGACGAGATCCTGGAATGGCTGGAAGAGATCACCGAGCTGTACGGGCGGGCGCCATAACCGCGTTCCAGGTTCCAGGCTCAAAGTTCAAGGTAAGAGAATCAGTCAGCCTTCCGATCTTATCGACCTAAATTGGTAAGCCGTACGAGTTGAAGACCGGCCTGGGCCGGAAGAACGAAGGCAAACGACAATCAGCAAAAGGGAAGGGCCCGTTTGAACTTGGAACCACGAACTCGGAAGGTACCCGGGTGGCCCGTGCTGATCCCTGGTCTAAGGACAGAAGGTTTTCTTGTCCCCATTTTCATTGGATCGCCCGGGACCGTACTGCTTTTGAGTCAATACGCGGCATCACAGGCGTCAACTCATTCTCACCTCAGGAAAAAGAAAATATGAGAATCAAGATCGCGATCGGTTTCGGCTTTCTGCTTCTTTTTAGTTCGGATGTCTTCGGATGCACTTGCGCCATGCGGGGAACCCCGACCGAGGAATTCCGTGATGCTTCCACGGTGTTCGTCGGCACCGTGATCGAGGTGAACGGCGCGGACACCAGAAGTCCGGGAGAGGGTTTCAGATTCGGTAACCTCCGAACGACGTTCAAGGTCGATGAGGCATTCAAGGGAGTCAGGGGAGACGAAGTAGACATATACACGAGCAGTCAGGGCACGGCTTGCGGGATTACTTTCGAGCCTGGCTCCAGGGTGCTTGTCTATGCGTACGGCAGTGAGAAAAAAGATAAGTTTCTGTCGACAAGCATCTGTTCAAGAACGAGAAATGCAGAAAAGCGCGAGGACGAAATTGCGGTTCTCCGTTCAGTTGCAAACGGGCGCTTGATACCGAGGATCTACGGTGCCGTTTACGAACTGATCCGGGGCATCGACCTTCTCGGCACGGATTACCCAAATGACCGTCAGCCGATGGAAGGCGTCAAGATCCTTGCCCGCAGTGGATCGAGCACTTTCAAGGCGGTCTCCGATGCAGAGGGCAGATTCAGGATCGTAGGAATACCTCCCGGTACTTACAGCATCATCGTGGATCCTCCGAAGGGGTATAAGGTCGGCGGAGATAACTGGGACGAATCGACGGATGAAGAGAAGAGCTTTTATCGCGATCTTCAGGTTACTATCACAGATTCGGACAATCCGGACGCGTTGACGATAGAAACAAGGGTAGACGGACGGATCGCGGGTCGCGTGTTTCTCACCGACGGACGGCCTGCCGGCGAGGATGTTCGCGTAGTTCTCATTACAAGATCGACGGCCCATCTTGATGTAGGCGACATCGAGAGCGTTCCTGCTTACACGAATTCATCAGGAAGATTCGAGTTCTTCGGGATCCCTCCGGGCGAGTATCTCCTTGGATTCAACATCGACTTCAGTCCCAACAAGCGATTTCCGTTTCCCCGTTGGTACTATCCCGGTCTTCCTGACATTTCGCAGGCGGTACCGATCATTCTCGGTCGCGCTGAAAAGCTGGAAGGGATGAACCTAACGCTGCCGCAGCCGATCCGGGAGATAAAGGTCCGAGGTAAGGCAGTAGACAAGGAAGGCTTGCCGGTCAAAGGAGCTACGATCGAGATCTACGGTTTGTACCATAGGGAATGGCAGGATGGTGATCCGTACAGTCAGAAATACGTACGTCAGCCCACATTTGAAGGCCGTGTCGAGACCGATCTGAACGGTGATTTCGAGCTGGTTTTGCTTGAAGGGAACAAGTACCGGCTGAACCCCTTCCTTAGTATGAAGGACTCCTACAAGGTCGTTTTGAGGGGAGAGAGGATCGAGGTCATCGCGGAACCCGGAATGGATCCTCTGCGGGTGGTCCTCGAAAGAGTGTCGGAAAAATAGACGCCGTTGTGAAAGGATCAGTCGCGCTGACGCCCGGGCTCCGGCCTCGTAGCAATCCTCAGTCCTTTCGTCTAAGTACTCGATCGTAGCCCGCGCTGACGCTTGGGCTTCGGACACGTCTCAGTCCTAACGAAGAGCGGGCGGGGACGCCCGCGGTCCAAGTCCAAACGGTTCGACTCAGTCCTCAGTCCTAATGAAGAGCGGGCGGGGACGCCCGCGGTCCAAGTCCAAACGGTTCGACTCAGTCCTTAAAGAGGGCGGGCGGGGACGCCCGCGGTCCAATTTCCGCGGACCAACCCTATTCACGGTTCCTGTCTCTCGCGTGATAAACTCTTAAGTTCTTTTAGGGCCGCATTTCCCGAGGCCATATCTCCGACACCGATGGACACCGACCAAAGACCGCTCCTCGAGATGCGCTTGATCACAAAGGAATTTCCCGGCGTGAAGGCGCTTGACGAGGTGACGTTCGACCTCTGCGAAGGCGAATTCCACGCGCTCGTAGGGGAGAACGGCGCGGGTAAATCGACGTTGATGAAGGTCCTGAGCGGCGTTTATCCGTACGGAGACTACTCGGGCGAGATCCTGATCGAGGGCGCCGAGGCCCGGTTTCACGACGTCGGCGATGCCGAACGTGCCGGTATCGCGATCATTTTCCAGGAACTTTCGCTGGTGAAGGAGCTCACGGTCGCGGAGAACATCTTCCTGGGCCGCGAGCCTGCGCGGTTCGGGATCATCGACCGCCTACGGCTTTATCGGGAGGCCTCGAACCTGCTTTCGGATCTCGGTTTGCGGATCGATCCGCGCGCGGAGGTCGGCGACCTTGGAATCGGACAGCAGCAGTTGGTCGAGATCGCGAAGGCGCTCTCGCAGGAAGCGAAGATCCTCGTGCTTGACGAGCCGACGGCCGCGTTGACAGACACGGAGGTCGAGACGCTTTTCGGCATACTTGAAAATCTGAGATCCCGGGGCGTGGGAATGGTCTATATCTCTCACAAGCTGGAAGAGGTCTTCCGGATGAGCGACCGTATCACGGTCCTTCGAGACGGCAAAACGGTCGGGACGTTCCCCGCCGCCGATGTGGTCCGCGAGAGCGTGATCTCGATGATGGTCGGCCGCGAGGTCGGGGACATTTTCCCCGAAGTGACGCACGAATTCGGGGACACGGTTTTCGAGGTCCGGGACCTGACGTCACAAGATCCGGATCATCCCGGAAGAATGCTCGTGGACGATGTCTCGTTCTCGGTACGCAGAGGCGAAGTGCTTGGCATTGCGGGGCTTATGGGCGCGGGAAGGACCGACCTCCTGATGGCGCTCTTCGGCGCGGCGCGCGGAAAGGTCACGGGCGAGGTGCTGATCGAAGGCAGGCGCGTCGAGATAGATTCGCCGAGGGACGCGATCCGCAACGGGATCGGCTTCGTCACGGAAGACAGGAAGAGATACGGTCTGGTCATCGGCCAGACGGTCCGCGAAAACGTGACGCTCGCGTGTCTGAAGAAGATCTCCGGCGGGTTCTTCACCAACCGCTCGAAAGAGCGCGCGGCAACTGAGAGGATGTTGGAGAAGCTGAACATCAAAGCGCCGTCTGTCGCTTCCGAGGCCGGGACGCTTTCCGGAGGGAACCAGCAGAAGGTGGTGCTCGCGAAATGGCTTCTGACGGAGCCGAAGGTACTTTTCCTCGACGAGCCGACAAGGGGGATAGACGTCGGCGCGAAACAGGAGATCTACGCCGAAATAAACCGGCTTGCGGAAGAAGGGCTTGCTATCGTGATGGTCTCGTCGGAACTTCCCGAGGTGCTCGGCCTCGCGGACCGCGTGATCGTCCTGCACGAGGGAAGAAAGACAGGCGATTTCTCGAAAAGCGGCGCAACGCCGGAATCGGTGATGGCGGCGGCGACCGGACACTGAATCCGGGTGACGTTCTAAAAGGAGCGTGAAATGAAGAGATTTTCAGTATCGGGCATATTGCTGTTGCTCTTGCTGACAAGCGCCTGCCCGGCGGGCGGTTCGACGGCGGACGCGAACGCGAACCAAGGTACAAAGCTCTCGGGCGATTCCGGCGGCGAACGGTCTGCCGCGTCTTCGCCTTCTGCTCGTGAATCCGAAGAGGCGGTCCAGACCGAACCCAAGACCGTGCGCGAGTTTTTTATGGCCTTCACGCAGGACGTTTTCTTTCTTGAAGGCTGCGATGAATCGAAGGACCCGGGCTGTAGGAACGCGAAGAAGAAATACCTTGAAACGTATCTGGAGGTCGAAGATACGAAGAACGGATATCTCTCTGCCGGAGCCGACGGCGCTCAGGCCGCCCTTGTAATGACGCTGTTCAAGCGGCCTTCGGGAAAGTACATCGTAGCGGTCAACCAGTTCGGCGAGATCGGCGACGACTACAATTTCTTCGAGTACGAGAACGGCCGCTGGAAGGACATTTCGAAGGATGTGATCCCGGAGTACAGTACGGGCAATATTTACGAACTGCCCAGGTTCGGTACGACGATCAAGGTGTTCAAAAAGATAGTGATCGATTCGGACGGCGTGATCGATATGACCGAAAAGGGAGAAAAGCTCTACGACCTTACCTGGAAGGACGGCAGATTCACGATAGTGCGCTGAATGATCGTGCCGCCCGGCCGACTGACCCGCGATGGGCCAATACCTCATAGAACTGAATCAGCACTCGCCCGTGCTCGCACTGCTCGCGACGCTCGTTTGCGTGCTCGTGATCGGCACGGGAGCCCAGATCATCGCCGAGCGGCTGCAGCTGCCTTCGACCGGGCCGCTTTTGATCTTCGGCCTGCTCTTCGGTCCCGACCTGATCGGGCTGGTCCAGCCGGACATTCTCCGTGAAAGGGACGTCCTGAACCTCATAGTCCGGCTGGCGGTCGCTATCGTCGTCTTTGAGGGCGGACTGCTTCTCAACGTTTATGACCTGAAACACACGACGAGAGCGGTGACCGGGCTGGTGACGGTCGGATTGTTCATCACGATGATCCTCGCGGGTTCGCTCGCGCATTACCTCGTGGGCCTGAACTGGGAGATCGCGATCCTCTTCGGAGCGATCGTGACGGTGACCGGGCCTACGGTGATCACCCCCATCCTGGACAAGATCAACGTGAACCGGCGTGTGCGATCGACTCTCGAGAGCGAGTCGATCATCGCCGACCCTCTGGGCGTCATTCTCGCCGCCGTCGTATTCACCGCGATCGTCGAGCCGGGCGACTGGACGACGATCGTCGTGCACGGGATCGAGACCATCGCTGCCGGAGCCTTCGCAGGGGTCTTCGTCGCGCTGTTCGTTTGGCTGATCTCGAACCGCCTGCACCTTCTGCCTTCGAAATTCACCCGGCTGGGGATCCTGGGGAGCGCGCTTGTCGCATACACGGTCGCAGAGCTTTTCAGGCACGAATCGGGAGTTCTTGCCGCGGCCGTTGCAGGTATCGCGATCGGATCGCTCGAGATCCCGAACAAGGACGAGGTCAAGGAGTTCAAGGGCGACCTGGCGTCGATCTCGATCTCCGCCGTTTTCATACTCCTTGCAGCGAGCCTGAAGCTTTCCGACCTCTATGCGCTCGGCTGGCAGGGACTTGCCGTCGTGGCGCTCGTGATGGTCGCGGTGCGTCCGGCAAGGGTGTTCGCGTCGACTTTCGGATCGGAGCTGAAGCGAAATGAGAAGCTTTACATATCTTTCCTCGGTCCGAGGGGCATCGTCGCGGCTTCCGTGGCGACGTTCTTTTCACTCGAACTGATCGCGCGGGGAACGGAGGCCGGCAATCCGGCGCTCGTCGCCGACGCGACCACGATGGTGACGCTTGTATTCGCGGTTATACTCGGGACGGTTCTTATCGAGGGAACGGCCGCCGGCTGGATGGCGAAGTTCTTCAAAGTTATGCCAAGACTGACAGTGATAGTTGGAGCGGACGAGACGGCGAGGCTGCTCGCGGAAAGGCTTGTCCAGGCGGGCGAGATGATCTCGATCATCGACACCGACGAGGACAACTGCTCCGAGGCTCGGAAAATAAAGGACACGAACGTTTACTGCAAGGACGCGACGGACGTCGATGTGCTGAAGAACGCGGGAGTGGCGGATGCGAAGAGCGTGATCGTCGCCACATCGAGCGACAAGGTGAACATTCTGATCAGCCAGGTGATCCGCTCGAACTTCGGGAACGTGAGGATCGTCGCGCGCGCGAACACTACCTCGAACATTTCGGCGTTCCAGGAAGCCGGGATCGAGACGATGAGCCCCGTTCAGGCTTCGGTGGCGATCCTCGAGAACATGGTTCTGAGGCCTTCCTTGCTAAAGCTTCTCGCCGGGAAGGAACCGGAGGAAGAGAAGATCGACGAGGTGAAGGTCCGTTCGGCAAGCGCGGTCGGAAAGAGCCTGGCGGAGCTTCATCTCCGCGGGTGCCTTGTCGTTGCCCTCCGCCGCGACGGCGACATAATGGCCCCCAACGGTGCTACCGTTCTGCGTTTTAATGACATCCTTACGCTGATAGGCGACACGGAATCGCTGGAAAGCGCGAAGACGGTGTTTCAGTCTTTTGATTGACTACGAACAACGATGGTCAATCGGTCGCCGCTTTGTGACCTTTGTGAATACCTCTGTGTCCTCCGTGGTCAAATCTTCCGCTATGCAACTGAGCTCTCTTAGGGAACTTTAACCACAGAGAACACAGGGGTATTCACAGAGAACACAAAGGACTGCGCGCTGACACATGAGCATTGACCATTGACCAATTGAAGCCGTACGCTTCGCGCTGCATTTGAGCGAAG
>JAGFIQ010000090.1 GCA_024103495.1 Aridibacter famidurans | reverse complement strand
AAGGTCTCTTGATGCAAATCGAGGTGCGGGCTGAAAACTGCCCGCCGATTCCCAATAGAAAGGAGAATGAAATGAAGAAACTGATAAGTTCACTCGTAATAGCGCTCGCGGTCTTGGGCAATGCGCGTTCCACTGTCGCCGAATGCGGTCAGCAGCATGCCGAAAGATGCCTTGTCTCCGGCACCAGCACCGGCAAAGAGTCACCCGACCTTAAACCGTCCGCCAAGCTGCGGATCGTGCTCGGGGTCCTCTCCAGGTTGAGGCTTCCGTTCTAGGGAATCTCGCTCGTGCCCTGGCAGGAAAGCTCAAGGCCCCGGCGCGGCACGGGCGATAAGCCGGTAGACTGTCAAGTGGGGGGCGTTAAGATGTGAGAATACCACATTTTAAGATACAACGCTCTCTCACGGAAGTGTAAATTCTCCACCGGCGTTCGCGACCGGAACGAGGGCAGAAGGACTAGAAAAAACGAGGGACAAGCACAGACAGGCTGGTCCCTTTTTTATCATTCTGCAAAAGGCTCCGGGCCTATCGGCAATCTTATTTCTTGTCCTTTTCTTCTTCCAGCTCGTTCACGGTCACACCGTGCGTCTCGAACTCGGCGACTATCGCCCTGTGATTGCTTGTTCCAAGCTTGAGGACGGCAAAGTCGTTCTCGGTCTGGACCGTCAGCCAGTGGTTCTTCTTCTTCATAAACAGGAACGGAACGACGAACACGCCGAGCAGGATGGCAGTTGCCACTGCACCGCCGCCCGAGAGCATCGGTTTCTTCGAATAGGAATAGTCGGCGGTCTTGATCTCCGAAAAACTGATCTTCTTGGTGTTGTCCTTGAAACTGTCTTTCTTCGGGACTATTTCAAGATCGTCGTCGTTGATCACAAGCACCGCGTCGGTTTCCTTCGACTTCTTTCCGTCCTGGACGACCATCTCGACCTCGTACTGTTTGGCAAGCGAGAAAGGAGACACTGCCAAAGTAAAGCAAAGCAGGGTCGCGATGGTAAAAATTTTAAACTTCATTCTGATCCTCCGATAATCGGGAAATTACGATACAAAGATATGAATGGCGGGATTGTACGGAAAAGGGAATACGGAAACAAGCCCTGGAGTGCATGGAGGAAAAATGCGGGAAGAACACGGATGAACACGGGGTCGGACCACTACACCAAAGCCCGGCGTGACTCTTATCCTCGTGCATCTGCGTTCATCCGTGTCCCTTCTTCTCTCTGTGCTCTGTCGTGAATTCCCGACAAGCTGAAGCTCGTCGGACAAATGCGGGCGGGGACAAGCCCCGCCTCTACTTTCCAGATGCGGGCGGGGACGCCCGCGGTCCGGGCGCCCGGGACCCCTTCTACTGCGCCGTCTGCGAAGCGACGATCCTGGCCATCTTGCTGCCCACCGTCTGCCCTGCACCGCCGTAGTTCGAAAGCACGATCGCCGTCCAGCCGGTTCCCCGAAAAACGTCCATGTTCGCGCTGATCCCCAGAAATCCGCCGCCATGGCCAAACCGGCTTCCGTCAGGCGGTGCCTGGAAGCCGAATCCGTAATTCGGCGAGTTGAGCTCCGGCTTCGCAGTCGTGAACTGCTCGACAAGGTCGTTGCCGACGATCTTTCCCGCCTGCAAGGCGTTCGAGAACTTCAGAAGGTCCTCCGCCGTCGAGTAGCATCCGCCCTGCGGCCCGCCGCGCATCACGTGGGCGAAAATGTTGTTCCGGAAGTCGATGCCGTCAGAAGTAAATTCCTTTTCGTAGCCGACTGCGAGATTCTTGTTCACCTTGTCGAGCTCGAAACAGCCCGTGTTCTCCATACCTGCGGGCTCAAGGACGTTCTTCCGAATAAATTCGAAATAGTCTTCGCCGGAGGCGACCTCGATTATCTTGCCCAGCACGAGCATCCCCGTATTGCTGTAGCGCCAGTCTGTTCCGGGTTCGAACCGAAGGCTCTCGTCTTCTTTCGCCAGCGCGATCATGTCGTCCACCGTGCGAACGCTACCGCGTGATCTCAGGTCCCATTTCTCCGAGAAGTAGCCACCGAGCCCCGCTGTGTGTGACAGAAGATGTTTGACCCTAATCTTCTTTGCGGACTCCGCGTCGGGGAAGTCCGGGAGGAACTTCGAGAGAGGGTCTTCAAGCGAGACCTTGCCCTGCTCGATCAACTTCGCGATCCCGATCGAAGTGAACATCTTGTTCATCGAGCCGAGGTTGAACTTTGTATCGAACTTGTTGGGCACGTCGAAATCGCGGTTCGCGATGCCGAAGGCGCCTTTGTAAACGGGCTTCCCGTCCTTTGCCAACAGAACCGTGCCCGAGAAGACATCGGCGCCCGCGAGCTTTTTCATGAATGCTTCCATCTCGCGTGCGATCTCGGCCTCGGTCATCTTCCTCGGATTCTCTTCCGGCAGCGCCGGCCGAAGGCCGATCCCACGGATACGGTACGGTTCTTTGTCCTCGATCCTGACGGCGAAGCCGCCCGGCTCGCCCGTCAGCTTGCTCGTGACGTTCAGCGTGATCAGATCACCGTCGAGCGAACGGACACCTGTGACCTCGTAGCCCCGCGTTGAGTCGTATACGGAGGAATAGAATCTTAGGTGCTGTTCCATAGGCAGGTCGCGGAACCGGCCCTCGAAGTTGTTCTTTACGTAGTCCTCGAACCGAGCACGGTCGCCAAGGTTGATCATGCTGACAAGCTCCCTTGCCCGCTTCTCGGCGGCTGCCAGGTCCTGCGCGCCCGCCGGAACGACAGACGCCATTAGCACGATCACGAATGTAAGAATTATCGCTTTCATCTGTATTACCTTCCTGAAAATAATTACGAACGATTGAATTATGACCAAAATACGAGAATGGTCAAATGAAGGTTCGGAGGAAGTGAGCGGAAAGCAGTGAGCGGTGAGCCGTTTAGCCTGTGCGCTTGTGCACAGGTAGTGAGCCGTTTAGCCTGTGCACTTGTGCACAGGAGGTGAGCCGTTTAGCCTGTGCGCTTGTGCACAGGAGGTCAGCCGTGAGCTGCGAGTACTGAGAGATGAGTTCTGAGTACCGAGTTTCCGGTGTCCGAACGGGATCCGTTCAGAGACCAACGTTTTGCACGGCAAGAAGAGGGCCCGTCGCTACCGCTCCGGGTACTGATTTCAGCGTGTCCATTATTCCCTCCGTGCTCTCCGTGGTGAATTCCCGACAAGCTGAAGCTCGTCGGACAGGAGCGGGCGGGGATGCCCGCGGTCCTTCCACCCGAGGCCCCGGCGCCGCAATTCTCCATTGCTATCGGAATTACCGCCGTGATAGCGTTTACCTGTCAAATCACAGATCGCGACGCCCCGAAGGCGTCGATTCTTCCCGCGATCCGGCTCCTTATCAAGTTCAGTTACAGTAGAGATCAGATATGAGAAGCATATACAGAGCATTTGCCCTTTCTGCGGGGCTCGCCCTTATTTTGATGAGCGTCGGATGCGGCACCGAATCAGCCGATTCGAACAATGCCAACGCGGCAAATTCCAATTCGAACGCGAACGCCGAATCGGAAGCCGCGGAGAGATTTACGAACGACCAGATAGACAACCTTGTGGCGCCGATCGCGCTTTATCCGGATCCTTTGCTCGCCCAGATGCTGCCCGCCTCGACGTTCCCGGAAGACATCTCCAAGGCGGCGACCTATGTAAAGGCCAACGGCGACAAGAGCCTGGAGGATCAGGACTGGCCGGTGTCCGTGAAATCGGTAGCGCACTATCCTGACGCGCTCTACTACATGTCCGACAATCCCGAATGGACGACCTCGCTCGGGCAGGCATACGCGCTTCAGCCGGTCGACGTGATGGACGCGATCCAGAGGATGAGGCTGAAGGCTCGAGACGCGGGCGTGCTGGAATCGACGCCCGAGCAGGATGTGCTGGTCGAAGGCGACACTGTCCGGATCTATCCGGCTCAGCCGGAAAGGCTTTATGTCCCGCGATACGATCCGCAGGAGGTTTATTACGATCGCGACGATAGCGACGGCGACGGGCTGGTCTCGAAGCTGATCACGTTCGGCGCGGGCGTCGCGGTCGGTATGTGGCTCAACAATCTGTTCGACTGGGACAACGACCGCGTTTACTACCACGGCTGGCGCGACGACAACCGCTGGGCGGTCCGCACCCGCGAGCATTACCGTTGGGGCGACGATTACTACCGGGACAGCTATTACGTCGATGATCGCTGGCGGGACATTTACATAAACCGGGACGTTGTATACCGGCCTGTCCGTTACGACCGGATCAGGATCTACGACCGCATATTCCCGCGTGTCAGTTACAAGAACCGACGGTACAAGGAAGTCCCGGGCCTGGGTGACGAGATGCGAAGGCAGGATCCCGGCCGGCCGATCGAGAAGGGACCGCCTCCGGGGCAGATAAAGAAGGACAACGTTCCCGGCGGGCCTCCCGCGGGCAGGCCGGACGACCGTGGAAAGCCCGGAGACGACCGCGGACGAGGTAAACCGGACGACGACCGGGGAGGGAAGCCGGACGACAAAGGCCGCGGAGCGCCTCCGAAGTCCGGCGGACCCGACAAAAAAGGCGGGTCCGACAAGAAGGGCGGGCCTCCTTCCGACAAAGTAAAAGTAAGGGGGAACTAGCCGGTCAGGATACCGCGAACCGTTTAGAGCAGCGCTTCGCGCTGCCGTGGTAACGCGAACTTCGGTTTGCGCCGCGCGAATGCGCGGAACAAGGCTGCGGGAAGGACACGGATGAACACAGATCGAGACACAGATTGTCACTGATTCGGAAGAACACTCTGATGCCTTTCGAAAAAGTGATCCCCGCCCGTCTGCGTTCATCCGTGTCCCCTATTTGCTCCGTGTCCTCTCTGCTCTCCGTGGTGGCTTCGCATCCGTCAGAACCTCGCGTTCCCCGGCATGAAAAGGGCCCATCGCTACCGCTCAGGGTACTGATTCCCTCCGTGCTCTCCGTGACGGGAACCCGACAATCTTAAGCCCGTCGGACGGGAGCGGGCGGGGACGCCCGCGGTCCATACGCCCGCGGTCCAATCACGCTTTAGGCTTCCTTTGGACCAGGTCTTGTTCCGAATCGCGTTCGTGTTTTCCAAGCGAATCGATCTTGTCCATGCAGTGTGCCGCAAAAAAGATCAACGGAAGCCCCGCGGCGATCAGCCAGGTCCCGGCCGCATTCAGGAGATCCGAACCGGGCAGAATCCCCGGAAATGAGACCGCGCACAGGGAAATCCCCGCAAGGTCAAACAGGAAACCCGCCGATGCGGAAACAAAGAGCGCAAGCCCCCACATTGGCTGCGCCGCGGCTTCGTCCGGATCCAATAGATCTCTAGATAGTGAAACTTTCTTCATCGCGATCGAGGCCGCCGGTTTCGCGGAATCGAGGCTAAACTCAGATTCCCTCAAACCGAGGCATCCTCCCGGATGAAGCGTATTCGATCGTCCGTAAAGTCCGGATAAAGAGTTCGTAAAAAGTCTGTAAATGGGGTTCAGGATGAAGGGTCGAATCTGTAGCCGACCCAGGGTTCTGTGGTTATGTGCTTCGGGTTGGAAGGGTCGACCTCGATCTTCTTTCTGAGATTTCCTATAAAGACGCGCAGGTATTCCGACTGGAGAACGTAATCGCCGCCCCACACGGCTGCCAGGAGCGTTCGGTGGGTCAGGACACGCCCGCGGTTCTCGATCAGAAAAGAAAGCAGTTCGAATTCCTTCGGCGTCAGATGAACTTCTTTCCCGCGCACGGAGATCCTGTAGGCCGCCTTGTCCAGTTCGAAATCCCCGGCGGTGAGGATACCGTGCTCCGGATCTTCCTCCGGCGCTCTTCTTAACGCCGCGCGGACCCTCGCAAGGAGTTCGTCTATGCCGAACGGTTTTGTCACATAATCGTCGGCACCGGCGTCCAGCGCCTCGACCTTCGTTCGCTCTTCGCCTTTTACAGAAAGAACAATGATCGGGACCCTTGAGACGCGACGGAGCTCGCGGCAAAGGGTAAGGCCGTCCATCACCGGCATGGAGAGGTCCGTGATTACTAGATCCGGAGACCAGTCGTTAAAGACCTCGAGCGCCGCATCTCCCTCGGAAGCCGAACGTACGTCGAAGCGGTGAGCGGTCAGGCTCCTACGAAGGACACGCAGAAGCTGGGGCTCGTCATCGACGACCAGTATCTTCGGGGTCTTGTTCATTGGTGATCGGCAATGTGAACTCGACACGCGCTCCATTTGTTCCGCGGACCGGGTCTGCCACGCGGATCGTGCCCTTGTGCGCTTCAACGATCCCTTTTGCGATCGACAATCCGAGGCCCGTGCCCTGAGGATATACAACTCCCGCATCCGATTCGTGGATCGCCCGGAAGAACTTGTCGAAGACCTTCTCACGCACGGCCTCGTCGATCCCGTGCCCTCTGTCCTCTACCGCAAAGCCGATGCGCATGTCATCTTCTTTCCAGGCTTCGACCGTGATTTCCTCGCCTGCCGGCGAATACTTCGCCGCGTTCTCTACCAGTGCGAACAAAGCCTCGCTTATCAGAGCCGAATCGACATCTACATCGGGAAGTCCATCCGCGACAATGACTTTCACCGGTCTTTCCTTGAGCTGTTTGGAAGCTTTTGAAAGTGCCGCCTGGATGATGTCGCCAACCGTGCTCGACTCCCTCTTCGGCCTGATCTCTCCCGCCTGGATCTTCGCAAGGCCGATCAGGCTTTCTACGAATCGGTTCAGCCGGTCGGTCTCTTCGTCGATTATTTGAAGCATTTCTTCCCGGCCATCCTCGCCGAGCCCTATGCTGTCCCGCGCTCCGGGAGATGCCGAGTCATCGAGGAGGGTCGTCACGGAAGCCTTGATCGAGGTGAGAGGCGTCCGTATATCGTGGCTCACGGCGTCGAGGAGAGCCGATTTCACGCGCTCGCTTCTCCTCAGCGCTTCCGTTTCGCTCGCCAGTTCGAACGCCTCCCTCAACTGTTTATAAAGCCCTTCGACTTCACGGCTTCGGGCCTCTGCTTCGAGTGCCCTGCGCTTCACGCGAGCCGACAACTGGCCCGTAACCACCGCCGTGACGGTGAAGACGAACCACGCAACCCAGTTCTCGGGATCGCTTATCGTCCACGTCCTGACGGGAGGAAGAAAGAAATAATTGAAGCTGAGCATCGCCAGCACCGACGAAAGCAGGGCCGGCAGGCTCCCCCAGAATGTGGCGATCAGGACCACAAGCATAAGGAACGTGAGCGCTACCGTTGTCGGAGATATTTGTATATGTACCGGCTCGAGCAGGATCGTGAGTGAGACCACGCCCAGGAACGCGATCGCATATCCGGTGATCGGCGATCCGAGCGCCTTTCGACTCCGGCTCGAAAACACCTTGTTCAGGATCTCATGCACACCAACTTCAGACTGTACGCTACATTAGATCTCGACCTGTTCTCCAAGCTCGACCACCCGGTTCGGAGGGATCCCGAAATAAGCCGTTGCCCCCCTGGAATTCTTGGAAAGTATCGAGAACAGTTTTTCTCTCCACTTTGCCATCCCCGAGTATTTGTCCGTGGGAATGATCGTTTCGCGCCCGAGAAAGAAAGTGGCGCGGTCAGGCACGACCCTTCCTCCGGCGATCTCGAGTTTCCTGAGCACGGGCGCGATCTTCGCCTCTTCCATATAGCCGAAGTATATCTTCACTCGATGAAATCCCTTACCCAGATCTTCCACTATCACGCGCTCGTCTTCGGGCACGTGCGGGATTGGGCGGGTTTTCACTGTTACGAAAAGTATCCTCTCGTGAAGCACCTTGTTGTGCTCAAGGTTGTGCAGAAGAGCCGACGGCGTACGCGAGGCGTTCCCGTTCATAAAAATGGCAGTGCCTTTCACACACCCAAAGTCGTCAAGGCGAAGCTTGGAAAGGAATTCCGAAAGGTCCTCGGTCTCATCCTGTATCCGCTTCTGAAGGATCGCGCGGCCTTTCTTCCACGTGAACATTATCAGGAACACCGCGGCGGCAAGGATCAGCGGGAACCAGCCGCCGTCGAAGATCTTTATGATATTCGCGCCGAAGAACATCAGATCGATCAAGAGAAAGACCCCGCACAAGGCCGCGGTCGGTAGTACGCCCCAGTTCCAGCGGTCCCTGGCGACGAAAAAGAAGAGTACGGTCGTGATGACCATCGTCGAAGTCACTGCAATCCCGTATGCTCCGGCGATCGCGCTTGAGGTCTGAAATCCGAGAACGACTCCTATGCATCCCGCGAGAACCGCCCAGTTGATGAACGGAAGATAGATCTGCCCATATTCTTTGCTTGAAGTGTGCTCTATCCTCATTCTGGGGATCAGGCCAAGCTGGACCGCCTGCATCGTCAAAGAGAATGCACCTGAGATCACCGCCTGCGAGGCGATGATCGCGGCCGCGGTCGCCAGAAGGATCATCGGATACAGCGCCCATCCGGGTGCGAGCTTGTAGAAAGGGTTGACCGCCATCGACGGGTCTTCAAGCAGCAGCGCGCCCTGGCCGAAGTAGTTGAGGAGAAGCCCCGGAAGCACGACAAGGAACCACGCAAGGCGGATCGGCTGTCTCCCGAAGTGGCCCATGTCGGCGTACAACGCCTCTCCCCCCGTTACCACCAGGAAAACAGAACCCAGGATCACGAACGCGTGAAATCCCTCGGAAGCGAAGAAGTTAACCGCGTGCACCGGATTGACGGCGGCGATCACCTCCGGATAATGAAAGATCTGGATCGTCCCCAGGATGGCGAGTACCAGGAACCAGAGGAGTATGACCGGACCAAAGATCTTCCCCACGCCGGCCGTTCCGCGGCTCTGGATCGAAAAGAGCCCGATCAGTAT
>JAGFIQ010000095.1 GCA_024103495.1 Aridibacter famidurans | reverse complement strand
AAGAGGATCTCAGCATGGCAATTTCAAGAAGGGACTTTCTCCGCTACTCGGGAATGGCGCTTGGCACGCTCACCGTCCCGAGCTGGCTTTACTCCGCGAGGATCGGTGACTTCAGACCGGTAGAAGTGGACAAAGGCACACTGGCCGATCTGGCGCTCTCGGTGGCAAAAAAACTGGGGGCTTCATACGCTGACATACGGATAAACCGGTACAGGATCGAATCTCTCGGCACAAGAGAAAGACAGGTCCAGTTCGTATCCCGCGGCGAGAATGCCGGCTTCGGGATCAGGGTTTTGGTGAACGGCACGTGGGGTTTCGCGGCGAGTCCGGATGTCAACGAGGCGGAGGTCCGCAGGGTAGCACGAGAGGCCGTCGCGATTGCGAAAGCGAACGCCGCGTTCAACAAAAAGAAGATCGAGCTGGTTCCGGCGGAAAAGGCGGTGGGAGAATGGAAAACTCCCTTGAAGATCGATCCGTTCGACGTTTCGATCGATGAAAAGATCGAATTTCTTCTGAAGCTCAACGAGGCCGCGCTTTCAGTCAAAGGCGTGTCCTTCGTGAATTCGTCGATGGCCTGGGTCAACGAGCAAAAGTTTCTTGCGACTACCGACGGCACACGTGTCGAGCAGTACATAGTAAGAGGGGTCCCGAATTTCAGCGTTACTGCGATCGACCGCGCAAAAGGCGATTTCCAGACAAGGAACGCTCTGGCACAGGGGAGCGGGTCCGGATGGGAGTATACAAAAGAGTACGACTGGCTTGGCGAGGCGAAGCAGGCGGGCGAAGAAGCTGTCGCCAAACTGTCCGCAAAGCCGATCGAACCGGGAAAGTACGATCTCGTCCTGCATCCCTCACACTTGTTCCTGACGATCCACGAATCCGTCGGACATTCCACCGAACTAGACCGCGCGCTTCTTTGGGAGGCGAACTACGCGGGCACTAGCTTTCTTACTCCTGACAAGACGGGCAAACTGCAGTTCGGCTCGAAGATCGTCAATTTCGTCGCCGACCGCACTCAGGAAGGGGGGCTTGCGACAACCGGATGGGACGACGAAGGCGTTCCGGGACAGGAATGGCACATCGTCAAGGACGGCGTCTTTACCGGATGGCAGACCACACGCGACCTCGCCCCGATGATAGGCGAAAAATCATCGCGCGGATGCCTTTACGGCGACAGCTGGAACAGCGTGCCATTCCCGCGCATGCCAAATCTCTCGCTCTCGCCTTCGCTTGAAGACATCTCGACCGAGGACCTGATCGGAGATGTCGAGAAGGGGATAATGATCTACGGCCGCGGCAGCTATTCGATCGACCAGCAGCGATACAACTTCCAGTTCGGCGGACAGACGTTCTGGGAGATCAGCAAGGGCAAGATCACCGGTATGCTGCGCGATGTGGCTTACCAGTCGCGCACTACTGATTTCTGGAACAGCTGCGATGGGCTCGGCGGCAAGTCGACCTATCTGCTTCCAGGAACGTTCAACGACGGAAAGGGAGAACCGGGACAGTCGAACGCGGTTTCTCACGGATGCCCGACGGCAAGGTTCAGGGATATCAATGTGCTGAACACGGCGTCCTGAATGACATTTTGAGCGGAGAATTCTGAAAATGCTTCTGACCGATAAGGAATCGCGAGAGATCGCGCATAAGATACTGCAGCAGGTAAAGGCTGACGACGCGCAGGTCTCCGTCAACAGCGACAAGACCTCGCACCTGCGCTTTGCGAGGAACGCGTTTCTGACGAGCGGGACAACAACCGAACGGTCTGCTTCGATAACGGTCTGGATAGACGGAAAGCGGGGGGCCTCGGGCACGAGCGATCTGAGCGATGAAGGCCTGAAAGCGATGGTGGACCAGGCGGAGAAGGTCGCCGCGATATCGCCAGTCGATCGCGAGTACCTGCCGACTCTCGGGGCTCAGAAATACAAGCCGGTCGACGGTTTTGCTGAATCGAGCTCGGAGGTTGCGTACGATGACCGTGCCAAGCGGATCGCGGGCATCCTGGAACTGAGCGAATCGAAGAAGGTGATCTCCGCGGGCTTCCACGAAAGCCGTGCCAGATCTTCCGCTTCAGCCACGAAGAACGGAAACTTCGGGTACGAGCGGGAGTCTGTCGCGAGCCTTTCCGTGACCGCCCGGACAGCTGACGGAACCAGCTCCGGATACTTTCAAAGAAGCAGAGTAGATCTTGGCGATCTGGATACGAGATACGTCGCAGAGCAGTCGATCGGGAAATGTCTTTCGGGCCGTTCCGCAAAGGAACTCGATCCCGGAGAATACGCGGTCATTCTCGAACCGCAGGCGGTCGGCGATCTGATCGGAAGGCTTGCGTTCCAGTTCGACGCGCGCAGCGCGGAGGAAGGCCGCAGTCCGTTCTCCGCCTCGGCGGGCAAAACGAAGCTCGGCGAAAAGATGTTCGACGAGCGCATCAATATCTACAGCGACCCATGGAACCCTCTTGTTCCCGGCTCCCAGAGCGCCCAGGGAGGATTGCCGGCGGAAAAGATCTACCTTGTAAAAGGCGGCGTCGTCGAAAACCTCATCTACAGCCGCTTTTGGGCAAAAAAGAGCGGGAAAGAGCCCACACCCGGTCCTGTGAACATGATCTTCGAGCAGTCGGGGAAGCCATCTACGACTGCTGATATGATCTCGTCGACAAAGCGCGGCCTTTTGATCAGCCGGTTCTGGTACATTCGATCCACAGACCCGAGGACGGCGAGCGTCACGGGCCTCACGAGAGACGGGGTCTGGCTGATCGAGGGCGGAAAGATCAAACATCCGGTCAACAACTTCCGGTTCAACCAATCGATGATCTCGATGCTCGCGGGCGGGAACGTCGAGTTGATCGGAACACCGGAAAGGATCGGCGTCGGAAATGCCTCGCTGCTGCCCGCGCTCAAGCTGAAATCGTTCAATTTCACGTCGCGATCGGAAGCGGTCTAGCTCCGATTATCTTTGGCGAAAAGGCGAATTACCGGGCTCCGTCGCCCGCGAGTTCGCCTTTTGCCGTTTGGACGGTTGTATGACAGAATTGAGATTCTTTTCACAACCAATTATTTGATCAGAGAGGAATCCAAAAATGGCTCGTAGAAACAAAGTTACGGTCGTTGGCGCCGGAAATGTGGGCGCAACGGCGGCACACTGGATCGCCAGTAAGGAACTGGCCGATGTCGTACTCGTCGACATCGTTGAAGGCGTCCCGCAGGGAAAGGCGCTCGATCTTGCGCAAGCGGCACCGATCGACGGATTCGACGTGAAGCTCGTTGGCGCGAACAACTATGAAGAGACCGCCGGCTCGGATGTCGTGATCATCACCGCGGGTCTTCCCAGGAAGCCCGGGATGAGTCGCGACGACCTTCTGAAGACGAATTCGGACATCGTCGGATCGGTGACGGACCAGGTGGCCAAGTACTCGCCGGACAGTTTTCTCATCATCGTCTCGAATCCGCTTGACGCTATGGCTCAGGTGGCTTTCCGGCGCTCCGGGTTTCCTAAGAGCCGTGTGATCGGAATGGCGGGCGTCCTGGATTCCGCGCGTATGAGGTGCTTCCTTGCCGAAGCGCTCGATGTTTCGGTTGAGAACGTCACGGCGTTCGTCCTTGGAGGACACGGCGACACCATGGTCCCGCTTCCCCGCTATTCCACCTGCGCTGGAATCCCGGTCACCGAGTTGCTTCCCGAAGACCAGCTGAACAAGATCATCGACAGGACAGCCAACGGCGGCGCCGAGATAGTCGGGCTTCTAAAGACCGGGTCGGCATTCTATGCGCCCTCGCTCGGTGCAGTCGAGATGACGGAGTCGATCCTCAAGGACAAGAAGAAGATCCTCCCCTGCGCGGTTTTCCTCGAGGGCGAGTACGGCATCAACGACCTTTTTGTCGGAGTGCCGGTCAAGCTGGGCAAGAACGGCGTCGAACAGATCATCGAGATATCTCTTACGAATGACGAAAGGTCTGCGCTTCAGAAATCCGCCGGTGCCGTTCAGGAGCTCGTGGATGTTCTGGGCATCTAGCTTGCCGCTGATTCGTGAGTCCTGAACTAGGCTGTCCGGGAAGTATGTGTGAGGAATTTTCTCGACTCGATGCAGCCGTCTATCGAGGTATTGACAACCATCGGTTCTCCCCAGCTTCAGTGGGGCATCTGACAGCACCGCGATTTCCAGCGAACTGATCTCTCGTACCCTGAAAAGAAAAGAGGGACCACCCACCCGGACGGTCCCTTTCCTTTTTTGTATTCCGAGTTTCGAGTCCCAGGAAAGCGAATCTCGGCTTTCACCATCGCCCGGGCCAGCTCATCGCGGAAGCCGTTTAGGGTACGAACGGCAACACCACCCTGTCAATTCCGTGAATGATGCCGTTGTCGGCCGGAACATCCGTAGCGATGATCGTCGCGTCCCTGCCAATGTTGTCCCTCAACACACCGCCGTTTTGCAGGAGAAATCCGCCCCTGTAAACCGTTCGGATCTTGACCGCTCCGAGAATGATGCCCGAATTCCAGCTTCCCTGAACCACGTGGTAGAAGAGTATCTGCTTGAGGATCGCGGGACCCAGCGTGCTGACGTTGTTCTCATCGAGTCCAAGCTCGAGGAACGCCGCATCCGTCGGCGCGAACACCGTGAACTCTCCCGGTCCTGAAAGCGAAGTCAAGACGATCGGATCTGCCGCCAGCACGGCCGCGATCAAAGTGTCGAATTGCCCCGCAAACGTACCCTCGGTGTTGAGCGCGATCGCAACATCAACGATCGAGCCCGCAGGAGTACCCTCGGGCGAGCCCTTCAAAAGCACGGGCCCTTTCTTCGGTTCTGCTTCCTTGTACTGAGCGGACGCATCCGGTGCGGATGTAATGAAAAAGACCGCGAACGCGATCGCAGCGATCAAACTTCCCTTGAGCGTTGTCATTTGTTTTCCTCCCCTTGATCGATTCTGTTTTGGATTGGCAGGGCAAGCCGAGAAGCTCGAACGCCTCTCAGGATAACCTCTTCAGCCCTGTTTTCAATCCTCTTCGGTTTCTCGTTCCAAACGGATTCAAACTCAGCTACGAATCTCCTCTTTTACGGAATTTCAGGACCGGTCAGATTGAACGAACTTCGTTCAATTCCACCTTGAATTCGGTCAAACCGCCGGCTGGAGACAGGCCCAAATTCCCCGCAAACCTCCTATTTCTCAGCACTTACCGATTCGGCACCGCCGTTGCACTTGTATTTCGCGGCACGAACTGTGTTTGCCGCAATAACTGAACAAATCACTTCAAGGAACCGAGAACAATGAGAAACGAGAAAAGACAGCATACGGTCAGGAAAGTAACGGCAGGAATACTCATGTACGCCATGATCCTGATCAATGTCTTGGGCTCCCACGCCATCGCCTCCGCAAAGGACGTGTCGAAGGACACGGCCGCAACGGCGACCCTCGACCAATTCACGACCGACCTTACGTCGCTCGCAAGGAAAGGCCAGCTTCGTGATTCGGGCAAGTTCGACAACGAGGTCGCAAGCCTAGTGAACGCGCTCGTCCGCAACGACATGCGTCAGCCGGTCCTCGTTGACGATAGCGGCGAGTTCGCCGAGCTCATCGTCGAGCGGTTCGCTCAGAAAGCGGCTTCGAATAGCGTTCCTGAAGGGCTTCGCGATGTGCGCGTGCTTATGCTCGATGTAGATAAGGCGTTCAAGGCGTCTTCCAGCGACCGCGAGGTCGCCGAGAAGTTTGTCCGTGTCGTCGAGGAATCTGCGAAGAGCGGCGGCAAGACGATCCTTTTTGTCGACGAGCTCGCAAACTTCGTCAATGCGTTCGCGGGAAGCGACGTTCTTACAAGCTCGATTCTCTCCGGAAGGCTTCGGATGATCGGCGGTGCATCCGCCGATGCGTACTCCCAGAGCATTACCAGCGTTCCTGAATACGACGCGATCTTCGAGCCGATAATGGTCGGCGACGAGAACGCCTCCGGCAACATCGTCACTCGTGAATCGAACGACGAGAACTCGAAGGACAAGTATCGCGGCGACAACGTATCGTCTGATATCAGGGAGATGATGGCGAAGGACCCGACGGGCCAGACAAGGCTCGACGTGATCCTTCAGACTCGAGATGCGGACAATCCCGTGCTTCGCTCGATAATGGCCGAACATAGGGTCCGCCTGAACAACAGGATCGGAACGTCGGACACGATGGTCGTGAATTTGCCCCTCGGCGCAGTTGAAGACCTGGCGCGCAGCGGATTTCTGAACTACATGTCGCCGGACCGCCAAACTCTGAAGCTCGGACACGTAGAGAACTCGTCAGGTGCTGAAGCTGTACGCTCGATGGTCCCCTGGACTGCCCAGCTCGACGGAACGGGCATTGGTATAGCCGTACTTGATTCGGGCATCGACGAAATGCACAAGGCTGTGAAGAACAGGCTGGCTGCGAAGAAGAACTTCGTAACCGGAAGCGACGATAAGGATCGGTACGGTCACGGAACTCACGTTGCCGCGATAGCGGTTGGTGAGGACTCGCGCGGGAACGATCAGTACACAGGTATTGCACCGAATGCAAAGTTCGTAAGCGTTAAAGTACTTGACGACAACGGCTATGGACGCACTTCGTGGCTTCTTGCGGGTCTTGACTGGGTGATCGAGAAGCGTGCGCAGTACAACATCCGCGTCGTAAACTTGAGCCTCGGCGGCCTCGCCGTGGATTCCTACACGAACGATCCGGTGAACCTCAAGGTACAGGAACTGAACTCCCTGGGTATCCTCGTCGTGGCGGCTGCCGGAAACGAAGGTAAGGACGAGAGCGGCAACAAGCTATACGGGCACATTCACAGCCCCGGTAACGACCCGTCCGCACTTACGGTGGGCGCCGTCAATACTTTTCAGACCGATTCCAGAGACGACGATGGGATCGCGACCTTCAGCTCGCGCGGTCCTACGCGAAGCTTCTACACCCTTAGCAACGGAACCCGCATATACGACAACGCTATCAAGCCTGATATCGTCGCCCCGGGCAACAAGATCAAGGCTGCTTCGGCGAAGAACAACAAGCTCAGGACCGATCACCCTTCGCTGGACGTCCAGGAAAGCGTAACCGACGACCAGAGGATGATGACGATGAGCGGAACGTCGATGTCGACGCCGGTCGTTTCCGGTGCGGCGGCGCTCCTCTTCCAGATGAACCCGAACCTGACGCCCTCTATGGTCAAGATGATCCTGCAATACACGGCTCAGCCGCTTTCCGGATTCAGCATGCTCGAACAAGGCGCCGGACAACTCAACATCGCTGGAGCGGTCGAACTCGCGAAATCGTACAAGAGGGATGTTGTTTTCACCGATGCCGCCTCCGGATCGTCTATGCTTGCTGCATCAATGCCGTCGGCATACACAAGCCTTGACGGGTTCACGTTCGAATGGGCGAAGGGTATCACCACGAACTACACCTACGTCAAAGGCTCGGCACTTGCGGCTAACTTTCACAACGTTTACAGAAACGGAAAGTGGTTTGAGAACGGCATTTCGCACGGATCGGACTTCAACTATGTATTGAACTCCAACTTCTCAAATGCTTCGAGCCTGTCCGTACGGGCCAGGGTTTACCTTAGCAACGGCGGTTCGCTCGGAAACGGTACGATCATCTACGGTTACGGCGTCCTTATCAGCGACGGTGTCCTGATCAGCGACGGTGTCCTTATGAGCGACGGTGTCCTTATGAGCGACGGCGTGCTGGTAAGCGACGGTGTCCTTATGAGCGATGGTGTCCTGATGAGCGACGGCGTGCTGATGAGTGACGGTGTGCTCTTTAGCGACGGCGTGCTGATGAGTGACGGCGTTCTGATGAGCGACGGTGTACTGATGAGCGACGGTGTCCTGCTGAGTGACCGCAGTACGAGGGCGCACGTGTCTGAGTCCGCAATCTTCGGAGACTAGTGATCAATAACAAGAGACAATTCTAGAAGGAGGAACACGAAAATGACAAACCTATCAGTCAAACGTGTTGATCACTCTGAAAGTCTGCTTGGCGTTGGCCACACGGTCGCTGTAGTTCCTGACCTCTCAAGACTTTCAATCCTTGAAGAAGAGAACAGAGAAGAGGTACTTGAATTCCTTAACCTGAGACCAATTCACACAGTCGTGATGGCCAGTTTCCTGAAGGATAATGGTTTCGAAAGCGAGTTCAACCGCGGAAGCTATTACGGGTACCGAGCTGAAGACGGAAGGTTGGAAGGTGTGGCCCTGATCGGGCATTCAACCCTGATCGAGGCGAGATCGGATGATGCTTTGACGGCATTTGCGATCCAGGCCGGAAGGTCTGAGATACCTATCCACATAATGATGTCGGAAGGACGTGCCATCGAGAGGTTCTGGGAACTCTTCAAGTCCCCGGGCGCCGAGCCGAAACACGTATTCACTGAGAAGCTCTTTGAACTCCGGTTTCCTTTCCTGATCAAGGATTGCGAATGGGAAATTCGGCCGGCAAGGATCGAAGAACTCCAGGAGGTGGCCGAGGCCCACGCTGAGGTGGCTTTCATCGAATCCGGAACAGACCCGATGCTGGCAGATCCCGAAGGATTCCTGAAGCGCTGCGCCAGACGCATCGAACAAGGTCGCACCTTTGTCGCGGCGGAAAACGGCGAGCTTTTGTTCAAGGCCGACATCGTGGCCGAGACTGACTCCGTGATCTATCTTGAAGGTGTATACGTTTCACCCGAAAGCAGGGGCAAGGGTGTCGGCGCCAAATGCCTCTCGAATCTGAGCGCAATGCTGCTTGAAAATGCGCAAAACGTATGCATGTTAAGCAACCTGAAATTCGAATCTGCACACCGGTGCTTTGAGAAGTCAGGTTACCGCTCTACAGACAGCTGCACAACGATCTTTGTTTAACTTAAGAAAACACTAGACAAACACGTTGTGATTCTTGATAATGGTACTGTCCGGTCGGTTCGGCCGGGCAGTACTTTTTTCCTCACATCCCCAAACCACACCATCGGTACCAACAGGGCCACGGGCGCCGTTTGAGAGCGCATATGGGAAACCAGCCCGAATGAGGTTCAGAAAAAAGATCGACAAGTTCATGCTCGGCTCGATTGCCGTGGGATCATTGTGCATTTTGCACGCGCTGTACGCGATCCCTTATGGCGAGATCGATCTGTACCTTGTCGCACTTGCCGCGCTTACCCTTCTTGTCGGTACTCGCATATCGATCCAGATTCCCCGCTTCAAATCCCACATTGCGGTCTCAGACACGTTCATCTTCCTTGCGTTGATCCTGTATGGCGGTGAGATCGCCGTAGTTCTCGCGGCCGCCGAAGCGTTCTTGTCTTCGTGGAGATTCTGCAAGCGTAAGATCACCGTCTTCACGAACGCTACCGTGATGGCGATCTGTACGACCATCGTCGCGCACGTGATGGAATGGTCGGGACTGCTCGCCGGGCTCAAAGAGACGACGAGAACGGGCGACACGAATATTTTCATCATCGCCCTTTCGGTAATGGCGCTTCTTCAGTTCGTTTCGAACACGACGTTCGCGGCCATTTACGGCGCTCTCAAGAGCAACCGGCCGGTATTCGATGTCTGGAGATCGACGTTCCTCTGGACTTTCGTCACATATGCCGTAGGAGCGGCCAGCGCCGGCGCTCTCTTTCTTCTCAATCAGTACATCGGCTTTAGCGTCGTGATCGCCACGTTCCCCGTGATACTGCTTGTCTACATGAGCTACAAGATGTATCTCGAAAATGTGGAAATGTCGCTTGCGCAGGCCGAACAAGCCAAGAAGCACGCAAAGGCGCTTGAAACGCAGTCTATTGCGCTGCGGGAGTCCGAGGAACGATTCCGGAGCGCCTTCGACAACGCACCGATCGGGATCGCGTTGATCTCATCGACCGGAAACTGGCTGAAGGTAAACCACGCGCTCTCCGATATTCTCGGCTATTCGAACGAAGAGTTTCTGGAAACCGATTTCCAGTCGATGACCTACGCGGCAGATTTGGGAGACACGCTGGTCAAGATCCACCAACTCTTGAACGACAAGATCCAGTCATGCCAGCTTGAACAGAGATTCATACACAAGAACGGGCACCCGGTTTGGACTTCCTGGAGCGCCTCTCCCGTAGAACAGGTCGGATCGGAGGAAAAATTACTAATTTTCCAGATCCTCGACATTACGGATAAGAAGCTTGCCGAGAAAAAGCTTCAGTACGAAGCGACGCACGATTCGCTTACAGATCTTCCGAACCGGGCACTCTTTATGTCGCGGCTTGAGAGCGCTGTCGAAACCGCCCGCCGGAACCCTTCTTACGAGGTCACCCTTTTGTTCATCGACCTCGACCGGTTCAAGCTTGTAAACGACAGCCTCGGGCACTACATAGGCGACCAGCTTCTCATTGGGATAGCCGAACGTCTCAAGGAATGCCTTAGGCCGACCGACCTTGTTGCCCGCCTGGGAGGCGACGAATTCGTGATCCTGGTCGAAGGAAAAGGCGAAGGCGAGGATGCTGTGAGCATAGCCGAAAGGGTCCAGGAGAAATTTGTGGAACCCTTCGACGTAGGCGGCCACGAGGTATACAGTTCCGCGAGCATAGGGATCCTGAATCTCGGCGACAAGCACTTCTCGGCGGAGGACATGATGCGCGATGCCGACACTGCAATGTATCACGCGAAAAAGGCCGGCAAGGGAAGGCACGAGATCTTCGATCCGAAAATGCACGAGGTGGCGAAGGAGACGCTTGAGCTGGAGACGGATATGCGCCGTGCTGTGGACAACGACGAATTCACCGTCTTCTATCAGCCGATCTATTCCCTCGCGACCGACGAGACCGTAGGTTTTGAAGCGCTCGCCCGTTGGAATCATGCGACGCGCGGGTACATTCCCCCGAACGACTTCATTCCGATAGCGGAAGAGCTCGGTCTGATCCACGAACTCGGCGAACAGATCCTGTTCAAAGCGTGCACGCAGATGTCCTCCCTTCTGAGCGACCCGGACCGGGACGAACCCCTGATCCTGAGCGTCAATATCTCGTGCAAGCAGTTCGCAAGTCCGGACTTTGTCGAGCGCGTGAAAAAGGTGCTCGACGACACGGGCTTTCCTCCGAGAATGCTCAAACTGGAGATAACCGAATCGGTCTTCCTGGAGCACCGCGAAAACGCAGTCCGAATGCTGACCGAGCTGAGGACCCTCGGCGTGGAGATCGACATCGACGACTTCGGCACCGGATACTCTAATCTCAACTACCTGACCCAGCTGCCCATCTCGACGCTAAAGATCGACAGGTCGTTTATCGATTCAATGGACAAAGAAGACAGGAACCTTGAGATCGTCCAGACGATAATCGCGCTCGCCTCGAGCCTTGGTATAAAGGTGATAGCGGAAGGGGTGGAGAACGACGAACAACTTCGGAAACTTCGGTCGCTGAACTGCGGAGGGGCGCAGGGCTTCTATTTCTCCAGGCCGATGAATCTCGACAGCGTGAGGGAGTTCCTGCGGAAACCGGACCGTGTGCCTCCGGAGTCGTTCACGGATGTGCCGGTTGCGCCCTCCGTCCAATAAAGAGTTCAAAGTTCCAGGTTCCAAGTTCAAGGTTTCTGGTTAAATGCTGGGGGTTGAGGCCCGCAATCCGTACGAATCTTGGCGCGAATTTGATCGTCCCAGATCGCCATTGAAAAGCCAGGAAAATCAAAATGCCCCGGCCGGGGCATTTTGTAATCGGATTTTCCATTAGAACTCGTCACTGGTGGCCCACTTTGCCGGATACCATTGCCTGAGTCAGATTTGAAATTCAGGCCTATAGAATGAACCGGCTGAACCCTCATTTCCCAACAGCTGGATCATTACGCCGTGGCTCAGGCCCAAACTTTGAACTTGGAACCTGGAACTCGGAACGATGAACTACTTTCTCAGCCACCCGAACAGTCCGTGCAATGTGACTTCCCGGTTCGTTTCGTAGATCGCTCGGGTCAGCGGAATGTTCATCGGGCAGACCTGGACGCAGTTCTGCGAGTTTCCGCAGTTCGCGATCCCGTCGTCGTCCATCATCGCGTCCAGCCTTTCGTCGCGGTTCATCTTGCCCGTCGGATGCATATTGAACAAACGGACCTGCGCGATCGCCTGCGGGCCTATGTAGTTGTCGTCGTGGTACTGAGGACACGCTTCGAGACAGCACCCGCAGGTCATGCATCTTGAATAGGCGTAGCGTTCCTGCTGTGTTTCCTGGGGAGTGTGCGGGCCGGGCCCCAGTTCGTGATAACCGTCGAGTTCGACCCACGCGTGGACCTTCTTCAGGTGGTCGAACATAGGCGAGCGGTCCACCTTGAGGTCACGTACGTTCGGAAACTTCGTCATCGGCTCCAGGACGACCTCGTTCCCGCCGGCTTCCAAAAGGATGTCGTCGATAAGCGCCGAGCAGGACTGCCTCACGCGCCCATTGATGACCATCGTGCAGATCCCGCAGACCTGCTCGAGGCAGTTCATGTCCCACACGGGCGGCGTCGTTTCCGTTCCGTCCGCCGTGACCGGGTTCTTCCGGATATCCATCAGCACAGAGATCACGTTCAGGTTCCGGCGGTACGGGATCTCGAACGTCTCGACGTACTGAGGCGCGTCCGGCATTTCCCTGCGCTTGACGCGGATCCGCACCGATTTCGGAGGATCCGTAAGCCTTGCCTTTGTTTTGGTTCCGCTGTTCGAGCTCATAAATTCGTTCTAGGCCTTCTTCGCCCCCTGTTTCGAACCCTTCGAGTAATCCCTCAACCTGGGCTCGATGTGCGAAACGTCCACGCTTTCGTACGACAGAACCGGAGACTCTTCCGAATACTCGGCTATGGTCGTCTTCAGCCATTCGTCGTCGTTGCGGTCCGGGAAATCCGGTTTGTAGTGGGCGCCCCGGGATTCGTTTCGGTTCAGCGCGCCGAGAGTGATCACCCTTGCCAGCTGGAGCATGTTCCAGAGTTGTCGCGCGTGCGGGACCGCCTGTGTCGCCCAGAGGTTCGAATCGTTGATCGATATATTTTGGAACCTCTCGATCAGTTCCAAGAGCTTGTTGTCCGTTTCCTGAAGGCGATCGTTGTAGCGGATGACCGTGACGTTGTCGGTCATCACCTTGCCCATCTCGTCGTGGATCTTGTACTGGTTCTCGCCGCCCTCGCTTCGGATGATCTCGTCGTTGATCTCCTGTTGTTTCTTCAGCTCGGAATCGTATATGCCGTTCGTCTCCGTTTCGCCGCGCTCGACGTTCTTCGCGTAATCGATCGCCGAAGGCGCCGCGACAAAACCGCCGTAAACGCAGGAAAGCAAAGAATTCGCACCGAGCCGGTTCGCGCCGTGGATCGAGAAATCGCATTCGCCCGCGGCGAACAGGCCCGGGATGTTCGTCCTCTGCTCGAAATCGACCCAGAGGCCGCCCATCGAATAGTGGACGCCCGGGAAGATCCTCATAGGCACGTGCCGGGGATCGTCGCCGATGAACATCTCGTAGATCTCCAGGATCGCGCCCAGCTTTCGGTCGAGAGTCTCGGCGGGTATGTGCGAAAGGTCGAGATAGACCTGGTTCTCGCCCTTCACTCCGTAGCCGTCAA
Source organism: Aridibacter famidurans (assembly GCA_024103495.1). GTDB lineage: Bacteria > Acidobacteriota > Blastocatellia > Pyrinomonadales > Pyrinomonadaceae > Aridibacter > Aridibacter famidurans. Next base: position 7,986 of record JAGFIQ010000095.1, on the reverse strand, counting down.
GACAGGTCTGGAATATCTCGCGCGTCGCGATGTCCCTCGGGACGAGGTTCCCGTAGGCAGGATATTTCTCTTCGAGGAAGTACCAGCGTTCGGAATCGGGAATGTCCTGCGGATCGCGCTCGTCGCCTTTGTTCTTCGGTACCCATACGCGCCCGCCTTCGCCGCGCGCCGACTCGCTCATCAAGCGCAGTTTGTCCTCGCCCGGAATCGATGTCGGATGGACCTGTATGAACTCGCCGTTCGCGTACCTGGCTCCCTGCTGGTAGCAGGCGGAGACGGCGCTTCCTGTGCAGACCTGGGAGTTCGTCGATTTTCCGTAGATAAGGCCCGGGCCGCCGGTCGCCATTATCACCGCATCGGCCTTGAAGGACTTAAGCTCGAGCGTCTGCAGGTCCATCGCGACGATGCCCCGGCAGACCTGATGATCGTCGAGCACCAGCGAGAGCATCTCCCAGCCTTCGTATTTAGTGACGGATCCCGCCGATTCGAACTTCCTGACCTGCTCGTCCAGCGCGTAGAGAAGTTGCTGGCCCGTCGACGCGCCCGCGAACGCGGTCCTGTGGTGCAGGGTCCCGCCGAAGCGGCGGAAATCCAGCAGGCCTTCCTTGGTGCGGGAGAAAGGCACGCCCATTCGATCGAAGAGATGGATGATCGCCGGCGCCATGTCTGTCATACGGCGCACCGGCTCCTGATCAGCGAGAAAGTCTCCGCCGTAGACCGTGTCGTCGAAGTGTTTCCAGGGCGAATCGCCTTCGCCCTTCGTGTTCACCGCGCCGTTGATGCCGCCCTGCGCGCACACGGAATGCGAACGCTTGACCGGCACGACCGAAAAGAGGTCCACGTTGTGTCCCGCTTCGGCGATCTTCATTGCCGCGGCAAGGCCCGCAAGGCCTCCGCCGACGATCGCGATGTTGATCTTGTTGCTCAAATCGATTCTCCCCCTTGGCCGGATGGAAACCGTCGCCTGTCTCTTAGAATTCTTCCGAACGGATCGCCGGAACGGATTCAGACTGCTGTTCGCACAGGAACTCCGGCATAAGACCGCACGGCCTCACAAATGAAAATGCCGCGTTCGCGCCCGCCGCGAAAAGCCCGAATGCCAGCGCCGCGCAGACGGCAAGCGCGGCCCTCTGCGCCTTCTCGCCGATCACAAGTCCCCAATCGACCGCGAACAGGTAGATCCCGTAGCCCAGGTGCCACGCGGTCGTGAATACTCCGAGGACATAAAAGATCAGAATGCCTGCGTTCTGAAAATCCGATGCGACGATCGCGAACGCCCTGTCCGCATTTCCCGCCACCGCGATGTCGGTCAGCCCGAACGCCGAGAAAAGGCCCCAGCGGAAGTGCAGAAGGTGGAACAGAAGGAACACGAAAAGGAAGATCCCGGAGACCCTCTGGAAAAAGTAGAGCCAGTTCCTGCCGTAGCTGTATTTCGAGACGTTGTTCCTGGCCTCGGCGGTAATGAAGATCCCGTAAATAGAGTGATACGCAAGCGGGAGGAAGATCCCGAAGATCTCGATCAGCAGAAGGAACGGCAGATGATGAATGTCCTCGACCGCCTTGTTGAACACGTCGGGGCCGTTCATCGCCTTCGCGTTCGTGAACATATGAACGCCGAAGAAGATCCCCAGAGGCACTATCCCCGTTATCTGGTGAAGTTTCCGAAGTATGAAAGTGGTACTCAGTTTTCCCGCCATCGCTTGCTTTCACTCCCGCTCTAAACGCGGTTCTGCCGATCCCCCTGCGCCCGTCCGGACAATTTACGAAACTCTAAATGTTACATATTAGCCGACGAATTGCTAAATTAGCCTAAATGAATTCGATTGGAATAATTATGAAGGCTTCCTTATAATTTTTCTTCAGGCCGGCGAGCCGCTTTTCGGGAAACGGCCGGCACGAATCAAAGGGAAATGCACATAGAGACTTTCAAGGTGTTCTGCGACCTCGTGGAACTGCAGAGCTTCTCCCTCGCCGCGGAGAGGAACTTCGTCACGCAATCGGCCGTCAGCCAGCAGATCCGGACGCTCGAGGACAAGTTCGAGCGCAAACTGCTGGAGCGCGTACGCGGCCGCCGCGAGATAAGGCTTACGCCGGAAGGCGAGGTCTTCTATCGCGAATGCAAGAACGTGCTCGAGTCGTACGGCCAGATGCTCGAGAACATGAACTCAATGGTCGGCAAGGTCAGCGGCACCGTTAAGGTCGCGACCGTCTACAGCGTTGGCCTGCACGAACTTCCTCCGAAGGTCCGCGAATTCATGTCGCGGTTTCCTTCCATCAAGATCGATCTCGAGTATTCCAGGACCACTCGTGTTGTGCGGGACGTGTTGAAGGGCGTCGTCGAGCTAGGAGTCGTGGCATTCCCGGAGCCGAGGAAGGGATTGACCATCGTGCCTATGGCAAGCGACCGTCTTGTGCTGATCACGTCTCCCGAGCACGAACTGGCCGACGATGAGACCGTCGAAGTGAAGAGGCTGAAAGGACGCGATTTCGTGCTGTTCGAGCGCGACATACCGACCCGGAAAGCGACCGACAAGATACTCCGCTCGTACGGGGTGCCGGTCCAGAAGGTCGCCGAGTTCGACAATATCGAGACGATCAAACGCGCGGTCGAAGTCGGGTTCGGAATCGCGATCGTGCCTTACCCGAGCGTGGTCGATGAAGAGAACAATGGCCAGCTGGCGGTCGTGAAGCTCAAGGAAAAGGAATGGCAGAGGCCCGTTGCGGTCGTCCACAGGGGAGACCGGGACCTTTCGCTTGCGGCGAGAAAATTTGTCGAACTGTTGAGAATTGACTCTTCCGCCGGCCGCGGCGCGGCGTGAAGGTTGTGAGGTTTACTCCGAAGCGATCAGGGTCAGAGGGCCGGTCGCGTTCGCAAGCTTCGTGTCGAGATCACAATTTGGCCGCCTTCATTCCGTACTCCTCCTTCTAAAGGATCTTCAGGATCTGGTTCTCGGTGAATCTGCTTTTCCTCATTTTCGGTCTCCTTGGTCGTTGTCCATTGTGACCGAAAACTGTAATTATGTCTGGTACTGTTTTAGGGGAGGCTTACACCTAACCCACAATTAACTCCGAGACATATTAAAAAAATAACTAAATAGATTATGAGAAATAAAACTCTAATTACAATTACAACACTTATAATCGCATTACACTATTCTCAGTCGGTTGCACAAGAGGATGTTTTTGAAAGGCAAGTGATCGAAATCAAAGGAACAATCATAGCTTATGATGGATTCCCCCTGTGCCAATATAACTGAGACAAACAACTGCCGTTAAATTAAGGAGGGGCGAAGAGAGGAAAAGCAAGTGGGATTTGATCTGTTTTTGAAGAATGGGAAGGCGCCGTCCGGAGGAGAGGAGCGAAGCGGAACGAGGACGGACGGCGGCGCGCCGGCGTCGGTCGAGGTGCCTGCGAAAGCGGTCCGGAGGACGTTCACGGCCGAGTACAAGCGCTCGGTTGTGGAGGAAGCCGAGAGGAGCACGGAGCCCGGGGAGATCGGGGCGCTTCTCAGGCGCGAGGGGCTTTACAGCTCGCAGCTCGCCAAATGGCGCCAGCTTTACCGGGAAGGCGCGCTCAAGGGACTCAAGGACGACAAGCGGGGCCGTAGGAAGAAGCCGAAGAACCCTCTTGAGGGCCGTCTTCGTGAGCTCGAGCGCGAGAACCGCCGGCTTCAGAAGAAGCTGAGGCAGGCGGAGGTGATAATCGACGTCCAAAAAAAAGTGGCTGCGATAATGGCGGACCCGACACTCGAGGACGACGAAGACGACTGGTAGAGACTATCGGGGAAGCGGGCAGGGCGGCGGGAGTGAAGGCGCTGTGCTCGGCGCTCGATCTGCCGGGATCCACATACTACCGGATGCGCGCCTCGGTCAGGATCCCGAAGGCGAAGCGGGTGTCCCCGAGGGCGCTCGCGCCCGATGAGAGACAGGCGGCGCTCGATGCGATGCACTCCGAGCGGTTCGTCGATCTTTCACCGCAGGAGATATACGCCTCGCTGCTCGACGAGGGCATCTACATCTGTTCCGTACGGACGTTTTACAGGATCCTGGCCTCGGAGGACGAGGTCAGGGAAAGGCGCGACCACGCGAGGCATCCAGTCCACCGGAAGCCGGAGCTCGTGGCGGACGGCCCGAACCAGGTCTGGAGCTGGGACATCACCCGGCTTGCGACATACACGAAGTGGAGCTGGCTTTACCTGTACGTGATACTCGACATCTTCAGCCGGTACGCGGTCGGATGGATGCTCGCCGACAGGGAGAACGCGGGACTCGCCAAGAGGCTTATATCGGAATCGGTGATGAGGGAGGGCATCGGACCAGAGATGCTGACGCTGCACTCGGACCGCGGAGCCCCGATGACGGCGCTCACAACGGCGCAGCTTCTCGCGAGGCTCCAGGTCACGCCGAGCTACAACCGGCCGAGGGTCTCGAACGACAATCCGTACTCGGAAAGCCACTTCCGGACCGTCAAGGACCATCCGCTGTTCCCGAAGCGATTCTCGGGCCCGGACGAGGCGCACGAGTTCTGCAAGTCGTTCTTCTCGTGGTACAACCACTAACACGCACATTCGGGGATCGCGCACCTGACGCCGGCGATGGTCCACTTCGGCAAGGCTGAGGAGGTGATCGCAAAGAGACAGAGGACGATGGACGAGATCTGGGCGAAACACCCCGAGAGGTTCGTCAACGGAAGGCCGGTCGTCCCGAGCCCTCCCAAAGAGGTCTGGATCAACCGGCCGAAAAACGAAGAAGAGAGCGAAAATGCTCCCTTATTTCTAACACCAAAGTGTCCCGGTTTTATTGACACGTACCGCCGAACCGAAATGACCATATTCTTCAAGTTCAAATGTCTTAAGCTTTCACGGACGCGCTCATTTGGACTGCAACGCCTTTAGTTCGTTGATTCTTTCTTTGGCATCCTTGTACCTTTGGGAATTCGGTTCGATTTTCGTTGCATGCTCACAATACTCAACATACGCATCAAGAGCTTCAGCGCGTTGATTTAAACCATCTAGCGCCAAAGCTCTATCAAAGAGGTAACTTACACGGTTTTGATTCTGGGGATCAAGTGATCGAGTAACCTCAATTTCACGAAGCGCGTTCTCAAACTGATTCGATTTTAGGTATGCGTGCGCAAGCGAGGCGTGAACTACCCAATTGTTAGGATCCTCAGCTAATAATTGCTTCGACTTTTCGATAGCTAAGGAATAGTCTTCGAGTTTTACCAAAATCTTCAAGTGTTCCAACCGATCTTCAAAGTCGCCTGCTCCCTTCGAGAATGCACATTCGAACGCTATGCGCGCCGCCTCGAGATACCCCAATTCTAAGTCACCCCAAGCTTGCTGCAAATGGTCGCTTCCTGACAAAGATGATTCGCACTTTACAACCTCTGGCTCCTTTACCTCGTTTCTAGCCTCGGTATAATTCCCGCCCACCATGTTGCGAGTATCACCCACACTACATGTAATCAGCAAATTACTCCAAAGCAAAATAACAAACGCTCCTTTCATTAGTTACCTCGTTCCGGGATTCTAATACCAATTCTACGAAATCGTTCGATCGTCGTCAGACCGCGATTGTTTTCTGTCAAGCGATATCTTGGACCAGCCAGGATATTTCTTATTCTTTCTTTATTAATCTCAAGTCGATTTCCCTCCCTTGCTAGTAACTCGTATCTACCACCTTTACCGAGTCCGACACGCTCGTGCGCTTCACTTCCTGCTTTCGCTCGAGAAAGCAGATAGTCAGCTTCAGACGTGAAAGCCAGTTCTTCAGACTTAAAATCTGAGATTGAATAGTAGCACCTCGACCCGCAATCTGATGAAACACTTTGGAGAGCTCTTCCCTGTACCCAAGCATGACGCCCTCCGTGAACCAGGACTCCCTCAAGCGCCGCGTCTGCGTCTTCTGTACCACTAACAAGTTTTTCGTTAATTACCATCTCAAGATAACTTGCCGCTTCGTCACTTGACAAAAACTTTTCTAATCTTTCAGAAAGCACTGGCGCACTACCACGACGAATCCCAACAGCCTCGTCAAAAGTAGAGCTCTCGCCAGCAAGTTTTATCATTATGTCATTCTTTAGAATCCATTTTGCGACTCTTCTTTGTTCCGAGTTTCCGTTATTTGAAATTCTAACCAACGCATCATGAATTCTCTTTTGCTCTTCTGCGCTTACCGTATTTCGGTCGTATACTTCGTATCCTGAAGGATCGGTAAGCTTTTGTGGGTTATTTGTGACATATGTATATCGATTCCATTGCTGAGGTGTAGATTGGAACCTCTTCGCTTTCCTTTCAGGCATTGCCCAAGGACCGTATAAATCAGTGGAACTGAACCTCCCTAATCGGTAGTTGAACATCCTTGCCTCCGCGAAATCCAGCTCTGTCTCGTCATCCCTTTCATACCCAGTAAACTTCTGCCTCACGCTGTCTGAACCGTAGCCGACTCCGGGAATTCTCTCAGGTGTGATCGTTGCGGTGAGCTCTTCTCCAAACGGCAAGAAGTCACGTCTCGAGTACACTTTCCCGTTTTTATCCGTCGTGATCCTCGGACTGCCGAGATGATCGTTCGTCAGGTAACTGACCTGGGCATTCTGCTGGGAAGCAACAGTCGTTGAGTATTCAGCTACGAGCTTGTCGCCGGCGTCGTAGACGAAAACGGTCGTCTCGGTATTCCCGCCGGGGAGTGGGACCTTCTTCATCACACGCCTGCCGTCTCCGTCGTAGACATACTCGCCGATCGGGTCGTCATTGATGTCCTCGACTCTGATCTGCTTGTTCTCTCCGTCGTAGAAGAACTGCCTTCCATCGGGATCGAGGATCGTGTTTCCGCCAGCGTCATATTCGTAGTCTTTTTGTTGATCTCCGTCCGGCTGAAGCTCCTTTATCCTGTTCGTGCTCTTTTCTATCTCCGGGTTCTCTCGCTCACGGTCTTCCGGGCAGATCGCCGGATCCTGTCCATTTAGGCATCCCCAAGTCAAGGTTGTTGTGTTTGAAGGATCCTCGTCATCAAAGTTCCTGTTCCCGTACCGGTCGTACAAAAAGGTCTGCTTGAAGGAGACGGTCGGGCTTTGGTCGATGACCTCCTCTGCGGTCTTTATCCTGTTCAGCGGATCGTAGCTATAAGTCTGAACGGCGTCAAAACCCGGATCGGAACCCACATCTTCGACCTTGATGTTCTGGGAAAGGACATTGCCGTTGTTGTCCGGGTTATCCACTCCCCCGCTCTTTGTGTTGTAGGTGTAGGTGAGGTCGAGAAGGTTATCTGTGCCAGGCGTCGAACCGAGAGCGATCTGAGTTGGCTGAAGCCGGGCATTAAAAGTGTTTGACTCCCAGGTCCCATTGCCGTGGCGCATCGAGCTAACGGCACCTGCGGCCGAGAACGCGAACTGGCTGGCGTAGTTCCAGTAAACAGAATTAGCATCCTTCTTGCTCTCGACAAGCGCGAGCCGCCCGATGTCGTCGATCGAGTTCCTGACGACCCTCCCAGAAGGATAGGTCTCTTCTATCAGCGCTCCCGAGAGATTGTAGGTGTAACGCATAGTCCGTTGCGGGGCGGAAAGGAAATCCTCATCACCGATCGGCGTCACCTGCACGCTCTCTTCGATCCTTCCCCGAAGATCGAACTCTGTGTAGCGTGTTTGGGAGATATTCTCTGATCCTCTGGTTGAACTCACCTTCGTTAGTTTTCCTTTCGAGGAAGGGATTGCCGGATCGTCGTAAATATATGTTGTTGTCGGCGTAGTTAGCTGACCAGCAGGCTCATTCGCATACGACCGATTGATCAGCCGGTTTACGTTGTCATAGCTATAGGAGGTAGTGACACCTCTCGCGTCCGTTTTCGAGGTCAGATTGCCATTGTTATCGTAAACATAGCTGATCGTGCCTGATTCCGGGTTGGCGGCCGTAAGAAGCCTTGATAGCGAGCTGTAGGTAAAAGTTCGCGTCTGCACTCCCTGGCTTACCGTCTTTAGATTGTTGAGCA
>JAGFIQ010000073.1 GCA_024103495.1 Aridibacter famidurans | reverse complement strand
CGCGAAGACCGTCGAAAGCCACAGGGACATCATCGAGGGAATGTCGAAATCGATGAGCACGATGGGCTACTACATCGTCCTCGCATTCTTCGCCGCGCTGTTCATCGCGGCCTTCGCGCAGTCGAACATAGGCGCGCTGCTCGCGATAAAGGGCGCGAACTTCCTAAGGGACCTCGAGCTTCCCGGGCAGGTCACGGTCGTCGGCATTATCATATTGTCCTGCCTTGTCAATCTGGTTGTCGGATCCGCTTCGGCCAAATGGGCGCTTCTCGCTCCGATCTTCGTACCGATGCTTATGCAGCTTGGCATTTCTCCCGAAGTGACCCAGGCGGGCTACAGGATCGGCGATTCTTCGACCAACATCATCACGCCGCTTATGCCTTACTTCCCGCTCGTCGTCGTTTTCGCGACCAAGTACGTGAAGGGCACCGGAATTGGGACGATCGTTTCGCTGATGCTTCCCTACTCCGTGGCGTTCCTTGTCACGTGGGTGGCATTTCTTCTGGTCTTTTGGGCCTTCGGAATTCCGCTGGGACTGGAAGCGCCGTACGTATACCCGTAGAGTGCGCGGGCCCCGCAGCCGGGCTGACGCAAAGTCATTGACAAGGGGCCGAACAGGTATAGAATTGTGATCAAGCGGGAATAGCTCAGTTGGTAGAGCGCAACCTTCCCAAGGTTGAAGCCGCGGGTTCGAGTCCCGTTTCCCGCTCCAGATTTGATCGATGTAAACGCCGTGCGAACTTATCCGCCGGCGTTTCATTTTTTGATGTCGGCCGCGCCCCCGGAACCAACAGGGATCGGGTTGTTTCTGACCCTGTTGCCGTTGAGAGATCTCGTTAGTAGAATTCCGTTCAATGCGAAGAAAGTTCTTTTGCCTCGTCTCTGCAGCCATCTTCCTGATGGCAGCATTCGCATTTCCCCAAGTCGATCCGATCCGCCACGCGGGTTCCAAATTCCTTATCACAAAGTGGACCACCGAGCACGGCCTTCCGCAGAATACGGTCACCGCGATGACCCAAACCCGCGACGGCTACATTTGGCTCGGCACCTTCGGGGGGCTCGTCAGGTTCGACGGCGTGACATTTACCGTATTCGATCCCGCGAATACGCCGGGCTTCACAAGTCCAAGGGTCCTGTGTCTGTTCGAGGACTCGAAGAACAGGCTCTGGATCGGCACGGAAAGCGGGGACGTGTTCGTCATCTCTCGTGAGGGAATTAAGAAACTCGGTTCCCCGCTTGAGCTCAAGCGGGGAGTAGTATGGGGCATCGATGAAGACTCCGGGGGCAACCTCCTGATCGCGTCCACGACCGGGTTGGAGCTTTTCAGGCTCGACGGTAATGACCCGGAACGTCCCGATCTTGCGAAAGTCCTTTCGAACGACAGCGCTACCGGCATTACCCGGGCGCCGGACGGGGTCGTCTGGGTAAGGCTTGACGGCAAGTATTTCGCCTACGACGACGGCCGATTGGTGCCTTCGGAGGAATTCGGTATCTCCCTCCCGGAAGATGTGCTTAGGATCAGGTTCGCTCCCGACGGAAAGATCCTCACGGGTGCCTATTCTTCGGTCTCGATCAGGACGGATTCCGAGGTCCTAGACACATTGGATATAGACATTTCAGAACACAATGCCGGTGGCTCTATACACGCAGGCCCTTCGACGTTTTGGTATCAGCGCGGCGACGAACTGTACGAGATGACCGCCTCCGGCGCTGTCCGGCACAGCCTCGAGGGATTCCTCGAGAAAGGCTCGCGGGACCTACTTGAAGACAACGAAGGCAATCTGTGGATCGGGACGCAGGGCGACGGTTTGATCAGGCTTTCAAGGCGACGCGTGTTCGGTCTTGAGGAGTCGTTCGGAACGGGACTTCCCGGCGCATACGCAGTAGCGGAAGACGCTGCCGGCCGTTTATTCGTGGCGGGCTCCGAGCTGCTGAAAATACACAACGGAAATACTGAAAAGATACTTGTCGACTCAGACGGCGATAAGCTGCCTTTGCTCAAGACGCTCGCGTTCGATCAGGAAGGAAGGCTCTGGGCAGGAGGCGAGACCGGGCTCTTCCGGTTCATGAGCCGGGTCCCCGAAAAGGTGGAAGGTTTTGGAGAGAGCAATATTCAGGCTTTGTTCTTTGAGCCGTCCGGGACGCTTTGGGTAGGCACTGAGAAAGGCCTTATCCGGTACGACGACGAAAAAGCGACGACGTATACGACCAAGTACGGGCTCGCTGACGACAGCGTTCACTACATCTCCCGATCGCGGGACGGAACTCTCTGGGTGGGAACCAAGAACGGTGCTTCAAGATACGACGGAAATGAATTCAGATCGATAACCGCCGCAGACGGTCTTCCCAGCGGCGCGGTGCGAGACATATTTGAATCCGGGGACGGGTCGCTGTGGTTCGCCACTTACGGCGGCGGGCTCGCCCGACTCAAAGATGGCAAGATCTCCGGGATAACCCGCGCTTCCGGCCTTCCGAACGACTTCGTGTCCCGAATACTCCCTGACGATCGAGGGAGACTCTGGCTGCTTACCAATGATGGAGTATTCGCGGCGGAACTCGAAGATCTGACCGCGGTAGCGAACGGCGAAGCCGATTCGGTGTATGGCGTGACTTTGGGCGTCGCCGACGGTATGCCTTCAAGCGAGGGAAACGGGGGCCATCAGCCCGCAGGGATACGGCTCAGTGACGGAAGGTTTCTCTTTCCGACCATAAAAGATGTCGCGCTGATCAGCCCCGCGGCTATCTCCGGCGACGCTCCCAAGGTCATGATCGAGCATGCATATTCGCGATCAACCGAACCTCAGCCAAAACCGCTGCTTGTTCCGGCAAACCTGTCTGTGATCGAAGTGAAGGACGGGAACAGGAACCTCGAGGTCGATTTCACTGGATTGAGCCTGTCAAACCCGGACAACATCAGATTCTATTACAGGCTCGAGGGGCTTGAGGATGAGTGGGTCGGTGCGGGGAATATGCGTAAGGCATTCTATCCGTATCTTCCGCCCGGAGAGTACACATTCTCTGTCAGGGCTTTGGGCTCGAACGGGGTCTGGAGCAGCAACACCGCAACCTTGAAAGTTCGGGTCATTCCGCGGTTCTGGGAGACGACGGCGTTTTATGTGGTTTCTTTGGCGGTCATCGCGATAGTCGTGTTTCTGATATTTCTCCAGAGGATCAGAGCGCATTCAAGATATGTCGCGGAACAGAAAGACTTCTCCAGGCGGCTCCTGGCCGCGCACGAAAGCGAGAGAAGAAGGATCGCGACGGAACTGCACGACGGCCTGGGTCAGACACTGCTGTTGATCAAGAACTGGGCCTCTCTCGCAAAGGCAGAAAGCAGCTCCGACCCGAAACTCGCGAGTCAACTTTCGAACATAGAGGACGCCGCGTCCGATTCGATCGAAGAAACGAGGGCCATCGTAAGGAATCTCGGGCCTCAGAACCTGAAACGCTTCGGACTTACGGAGGCGCTGGAAAACATGATCGAACACGTCGAACAAGCGACGGGGATCAAGATACAAAGAACGATCGACAATGTAGACGGCGTTTTCTCCGACGAAGAGGAGATCAGTATCTACAGGGTCGTGCAGGAGTGTCTGAACAACATTGTCAAGCACTCCGAAAGTCCCCGCGCCGTAGTTCAGCTGAGGCGCTTCGCGAACTTCGTGACCGTCCTGATCGAAGATTTCGGTACAGGGATCCGAGCGGTTGAAGGGACTGAACACGGTTCGAATGGCGGCTTTGGGCTGCGCGGGATCGAACAGCGGGTCAATCTCATGGGAGGAAATGTTCAGATCTATTCCTCTGAGGGTGCCGGCACATCGATCCACATTGAACTGGAGGCAGGCCGTGGCTAACAGGCTGAAGATCCTCATCGCCGACGACCATCCGATATTCAGACAGGGTCTGGCTCAGATCCTCGCCGGCCATCCCGGATGGGAGATCGCCGGCGAAGCCGCAAACGGCCGCGAAGCTGCAGATTTGGCCGCAAGGGCGGCGGCGGATGTTGTGATCCTCGATATCGATATGCCTGTGATGGACGGGATAGAGGCGGCCAGAGCCATCAAAGAATCGAACCCGGCCGCGGGGCTCGTTTTTCTCACAATGCACAAAGACCGTTCGGTCCTTCGTTCGATGGCAACGCTTGGCGTCCGCGGGTACGTGCTCAAAGACTCGGCACTTGGCGAGATCGTCGAGTGTGTGAACACGGTTCGCAAAGGCGGGACCTACCTGAGTCCCGCGCTGAACGAACTCATTCTGTCCGGATTCGAACACGAACCGAACGCCGAGACGCTCTCGGTTGTCGGCACATTGACCGAAGCCGAGAAGAGGGTGCTTGAAATGATCACCCGGTCAAGGACAAGCAAAGAGATCGCGGATGCGCTGTTCGTTAGTGTCCGCACAGTAGAGAAGCACCGCTACAATATCTGCAACAAACTAGGACTCTCCGGCCCCCACGCATTGTTCAAGTTCGCGGTCGACAACCGTGACGGAATCCTCTCAAAACTTGAGGACTAAGTAGTTCCACGTACGATTTTCAGTAGAATCGCTCATTCCCCGCCCATTCCCTGTCCAATACACTTCCCGTAGTCACGACCAAGTTGCCCTGCTTTGGTACCGGCGACGGACTGTGTTCGCCGCGAGCCCTTTCGGACAGGTCTCGATCGCTTTCGCGAAGTGAACCTGAAGGAAGTATTCGACCCCCGGATAGCAAGACCTGTTTTTAGGATCTCCGTCGAGGATTCTGCCGTCACGGCAGATCTCCCGGGGAGTTTCAAGTTTGGCTGCCTTCGCGGATCTTTGCCGCTGCGGCCAATGAATCTGAATTGATCGGAGGATGGATTAATGAACATGAAGAGTCTTTGCGCGTTCGCTATCGTCGGCCTGTTGTTCACAACGGTCGGTGCGCGGGCGGCAGCCGCACAGACGGGAAAGATCAACTGCGAATCGGCGGGCGGCGGCTACCAATACTGCCGCGTCGACACCGACAACGTAGTGAAACTAGAAAGAAAACTTTCATTTTCTGAGTGCACATACAACTACAGCTGGGGTTATGACAGACGTGGAATCTGGGTAGACCGCGGATGTCGTGCCGAATTCTCGTACGGCAAGAGCGGAAGCAATTCCGGAGCTGCTGTCGCGGCAGGCGCGATCATCGGCGGGGCGATCCTTGCCGGAGTGCTGGCTTCCCGCGGCGGAAACAAGAACGACATCAACACCGAGAACGAGGCCTACAACTTTGGCTACAGCCAGGGCAGGAATGACGCGCTCGGCGGGCTTTCGAACGATCCGGGCCGCCATGATGACAGGGTCGGCAGCAATGTTCGCAATGAATACAGGAACGGCTACCGGAACGGTTTTCAGTCGGGTTCGAATTCTTCTAACTATCCGTCCTACGGCTCCGGCACCTCGAACGACGAGCGCGCGGCCTACCAGCGAGGCTATACCGCGGGATCACGAGATGCTTCCGCCCACCAAAGTTCCGATTTCACCCGCTACCGCAGCGAATTCAACCGCAATACGCGTGCGAGCTTCAGGAATGGCTACGAAGCCGGCTACTCAAGCCGCAACAACAATTCGTGGAACAGGCCAAGCTACGGCAACTCGATGGTGCCGAACTGGCTGATCGGCACCTGGCAGACGAACCAGGGTTCGCAGAGGCTGAACCTTACGTTCACTTCGAGCGGCCAGGTCACGGTCGTCACGATCCCGAACCGGGGCCAAAGGACGACGAGCAGCGGCTATTTCAGGAACGGCACGATGGTCATTCCGGGATTCGCCTCGTACGACGTTCGGCAGCAAGGCGGCCAAATGCTCGCGGTTAATGTCAGAAATTCGAGCGATCAGACTCGGTATACGCGGATCCGCTAGGGAGGGACTTGAGATGAAGAAGAACAACATTGCATTTTTTTCAGTGGTCCTTGCGATCCTGGCTGTTTTGACAATTGCTCCGTCTGCACAGGCCCAAAGCGCAGCGAACGCACCCGCTGATTCGCTCGGAGAGATCCGCAAGAAAGGTGAACTTGTCGTCGGCGTTTCGGTATTCGAACCGTGGGTGATGCGTGACAAGGACGGCGAACTGGTCGGCTACGAGATCGAGGTTGCAAGAAAGCTCGCGGAAGACCTGGGTGTAGGTCTGAAACTCGTTCCGGTCGGGTTCGACGGGATCATGGGCGACCTGGTTTCGGGGCGCTTCGACGTGGTGATAACCGGAATGTACGCCACCCCCGAAAGGGCTCTAGTAGTGAATTTCACCGAACCCCTCAATTATTCGAAGGTGGAACTCGTCACCAACCGTGAAAAGGAAAGCGGCGACGACATCGACGATTACAACCGGGACGGCGCGACACTTGGCTTCGTCGCGGGTACCGTCTACGGCGACGTTGCAGCGCAGCATTTTCCGAAGGCAAAGGTACAGTCCTTCGCCACGGAGCTTGAACTCTTCAATGCTCTGATGGAAGGAAACATCACTGCCGCGATAGCTTCGACCCCGACCCCGGAGATCAAGGCGAAGCTCAGCGGCGGCAAGCTCAAGGTCGCGCTGAAGGAACCGCTCGCCGTTTACGGGGAGTCACTTGCCGTCCGGCCCGGTGACGCGGAGTTCCTGAACTACCTCAACACGTGGGTCCGGTACTACCGGAACAGCCCCTGGCTGAACACGGAGTACAAGAAGTGGTTCGTCGATATGGATTGGCTTGAGGAGAGCCGATAGGGGACTGTCACGGCACGGAGGCAATGCCTTCGTGCCGGACTTCCCGAATCAGGATTTATAAAACAATGAAACTCACCATTTTGCTGATTGCATTGATCTCGCTCACCGTCGTTTCCCTGGCCTGCGGCGGAGCTGTGGTGAACACATCAGGAACCAACGGGGAAACCGCTTCAGCGGACGCACCCGCTTCGGGATCGAACGGCAGCACGGTAGAAGCCGCAAACGGATCGAACGCGGAAGAGACTCCGGCCAGCCACCAGGAGTATGAGGGTATCGAGAGGATCAAGTTCAAGGCGGGATCTTCTTCCGGGTCCGTGAAGGGGTCTGTCAAGGGCTACGATCGGAAAGACTACGTGATAAACGCAAAGAAGGGACAGAAGATGTCGGTCAATCTCAAGTCTTCAAGCACCTTCGTCTATTTCAACATCGCGGATTCGAAGGACGGCTTCGCGGCCGACATGCCGATGGATCCAAAGCCTCTCGATGTAAGGGACTGGGAAGGAACGCTGCACAAGGACGGCGACTACTTCATCCGGGTTTACCTCGTCCGTGCTGAAGCCAGAAGGGACGGCAAAGCAGACTTTACGCTGGACGTCTCGATCACGGGCGGTTCAGCCTCATCTCCTGAAAAGGGGCTCGCGCTCGACAAGGCCCATTACTTCCTGTGTGAAGAGGACAATCTCGGGATCTTTGCGACATTCCGGGAATCGGCCGGGAAGAAGAAGGTAGAGGTCGAGGTTGGAGACACCGTTCTCAGGCTTGATCTGCAGCCCGCCGGCTCGGGTGAAAAGTACGCAGACGCGGGTGACAAAAATGTCTTCTGGCTGAAAGGCAAGGAAGCGCTCCTTGAGTACAGAGGTAAGACCTACACGTGTGGATGGCGGGAAAAGGCCTATTCCGGAAATTAGGCCCTTGCCGCTCTTGATTAAAGTTTGGACGGAGGAATTATGAACAAGACCCGCCTCATATTGGCGTTTTCGGTGATGATCCTTTTTGCCGCCTGTCTCGGCACGGGCGAGGCGTTCGCACAAAACACTAAGAAGCAGGATAAGGAGATCAAGGAAGTCGCAGAACTCAGCGACGACGCGACCAAAGCTTTCGGCGACATCATGGCAGTCCCCGACAAGGCGATCCCTGAACGGCTTCTGAAAGACGCGAAAGCCATCGCGGTCTTCCCTTCCGTGGTCAAGGCGGCATTCATTTTCGGCGGACGTGGCGGTAAGGGGCTTATCTCGCGAAAGCTCGCTTCCGGGTGGAGCGCGCCCGCCGTTTTTAAGCTCAGCGGCGGAAGCGCCGGATTTCAGATCGGCGCTTCGAAGACCGAAGTGGTCCTGTTGTTTATGACTGAAGACAGCCTCAAGAACCTGCTTGAGAGCAAGTTCGAGATCGGAGCCGATGCCGCGGCGGCTGCCGGACCGATCGGGAGACAAGCCGAGGCGGCTACAGACCTTCAATTGGAGGCGCAGATACTCTCTTACTCGAGGAGCAAGGGGATATTTGCCGGAGCTTCCATAGAAGGTGCGGTGATCCGTCCCGATAACGACGCGAACCGTGCGGTTTACGGAATGGAGGCGAAGGAGATGCTTACCGGGACCAATAAGATAGCCATCGCCGATATTCCTGACGCCACAAAGTCGTTTCAGGAAGCGATCTCAAAGCAATAGGCCCTTCAGCAGTCAACTATTTTCGAGCACGGGGAAGGTAGAACTGGCGGGTGACCATTGAGGTGTGCCCGCATTTTTCTTACGGTCCCGCCGCCCGGTAGCAGAAACGGAGAATAATGATGATGGTTAACACAAAGAGACGCACAACGAACGCCGCACTGCTGGTGATCTTTGCTCTGGCCTTTGCCGTAGTGGCAAACGCTCAGTCCACCGGGAAGAAGGTTATATGGGAAAAGGTGAATATTCCTTCACGCGACACCTTCTACGGCCCCGGCGGTAAAGACATGGTTCCGGATGTCTCCAAAGTAGAGTACCTGCGGACCCCTACCGGCGGAACCTCAAAGAAATACAGGGTCCGCGACGCGCGTGGACAGGAGTGGGTGGCGAAGATCGACAAGGAAGACCAGCCGGAAACGGCTTCGGTCCGGCTCGTTTGGGCTATCGGCTACAAGACGGAGATCAACTACTTCGTTCCCGCTATTACCATTCCGACCAAAGGCGATTACAAGAATGTCCGTGTGGAAGGCAGGCCTCCGAATGTCAAGCGCGGCGAGTACTGGCCCTGGGAGGACAATCCGTTCAATGGGACCAAGGAATTGGACGGACTCAAGATAATGTCCGCGATGCTCAACAACTGGGATATCAAGACGGACAACAACATCATCCTGATCGAAGACGGCGTGGAGAACTACGTTATCAGCGACTACGGTGCGACGTTTGGAAATTACGGCTGCAACAACACTCCCCTGTTCTGGAAATTCTGCAGGTCCATAAACAAGCCGGACGATTATGCGAAGTCAAAGTTCATTGTCGGCCGGGACGGCGACAACATCGTGTTCGCAAACAAGGGCAAGAACACATTCATCTGGGAAGGCATTCCCGTTTCCAGCGGAAGATGGCTGGCCGATCTGCTGCTGCAACTGACCGACAAACAGATCGACGACGCGTTTCGGGCTGCGGGATACACACCGGCCCAGATAAACACTTTGGCAAATGCGTTCAAGGACAGGATCCGGCAGCTTGACGAAGTAAGCAAATAGAAACACCGTCGCGGCTTACAAATGAAAGCAGACAAGCTCATCAACAGCCTGTACGGGATCGGATTGGCCGTATTGATCGGCTTTGCGTCGTTGCACTTCGTCTTCGAGATCCAAAAGGGGCCCGGAACTCAGTCGCAGCTTTCGGGCCCTGAGGCGCAGGCCCAGAAGGTCGAGGGAGACCTGTCTTTCTTCGAGTCGATCTTCGAGACAGACATCGACGACCCTAACGCGTCGTGGGCCGAGAGGGTGCTGAAGATCATCGCGCACCTTGTCGTAGCCTTCTTGCTGGCCAGTCTCCTTGCATTCCGGCCTCGAAAGAGTTCCGTCGCACACCGAAGCCTGCACGTCGCCGAAACACAGATATTGCTCGCCGTTGTCGCCGCGGCCCTGATGATGATCGTCGGGGACAGTGCCGCGAGGGCATTTGCGATATTCGCGGCTGCATCGCTTGTCAGGTTTCGCACGAACATCCGTGATCCCAAGGAGATCACCGTGCTTCTGGTGAGCCTTGCGCTCGGTCTGGCGGCAGGCGTGGGGCGATGGGACCTTGGCATCGTCGTTTGCGTGCTTGTAATAATCATGCTCTGGTTCCTGGAGCAGGCCGAGCCGGAACTGGACCTGCGGAGTCTGGAACTGACACTTAAGACAAAGGACCCGGAGGCCACCCGAAAAGCGACCGAGGCCGTGTTCTCAAAGACCGGGATCGAATCTGAGTTCCTGGAACTCAAGGGCACTGAGGATCCCGAGAAAGCCGCCACACTCGTGTACCTTGTCAATCTCAGGCTGTCTATCACGACGGACCGGCTTACGCGAATGATCCTGCTGAAGGGCGGAACCGACATCGAGTCGGTAGCCTGGAAGACAGCGAAAAGCACTACGAAAGACATATTCGAATAGTCCGTCGGGTGACTCCTTTCTCGTATGCGCCACCCACGCTACAGCCCTCAGTTCCACTACGTGCTGCTCGCAGCTCTTTTCTTCGAGTTCGTCGAGTTGGAACTGTTCAACCTCGGCCCTCTCCACCATATTGTCGACGCGATCCTGATACTTGTGTTCGCGTTCTCCGGCGCGATCCTTTCCGAATCAAGGAAGCACGGCGCGGCCATCCTGATCCTTGGCGCCGTGCCCTGGATGATCGACGCGGCCGGATTCACTCCGTCGTTCTTCGATCTTGAATCCGCATTCTGGATGGTCCTTCACATTTATCTCGCGCGGGTGATCCTCGGTTCGCTCGGAGACATAGGAAGCATCTCCCACACTGAGATCATCGACGCGGTCTCGCTTTACGTTGTCATCGGGCTGACGTTCGCGAACCTTTACGGCGTGCTCCTGTTTCTCGATCCGGGCGCGATCGCGGCCGATGGCGGCACGGTCGCGATGACCTATGACCTCATTCTTTATTACAGTTTCATAACGCAGGCCACCGTAGGCTACGGAGACGTAACTCCCGCCTCGCCGGTGATACGTGTCGTCAGCGTCATCCAGGCGGTCTTCGGTGTAATGTACGTCGCCGTGCTCATCGCCAGGTTTGTCGCAATATACGCCGCCAACGAAGTTCACAGCAGTCGCGCGGATGACGAAAGTGGTCCCTAAGGCACTCCTTCTGTGTGAATTCCACACACGCCTCAGCGCGATTGACAAACACCACACGCTTCGAGGCTGCACCCCCGGTCCTCGGAACTCACTTATTTTCAATCCTTTAGAATCACCGGCTCTTTCGGAACGCGTGTTGCGCTTACCTTATTCGGAGGATTGAATACTATGAAGAAGGTGTGTTTGATTTTGACGGCTGTTCTGCTCGCTCTTAGCGCGTTGGTTTCCGCCCAGACGAGCGGTGAAAAAGAACCTGGCGCGGTGATGTGGAAGGAAGTGGACATTGCTTCGCGGGATCTCTACCTGGGGCCCGGCGGCAGGGAGATGGTCCCCGACATAACAAAGGTAGAATTCGTCGAAGAGAAGGA
The DNA here is from genome assembly GCA_024103495.1 of Aridibacter famidurans. Taxonomy (GTDB): domain Bacteria; phylum Acidobacteriota; class Blastocatellia; order Pyrinomonadales; family Pyrinomonadaceae; genus Aridibacter; species Aridibacter famidurans. The sequence continues at coordinate 45,360 of JAGFIQ010000073.1, read as the reverse complement.
GGGCGGATCGTCGCTAAAGTACGAGATCATCGACGCCAACGGCCGCGAGTGGGTAGCGAAGATCGACAAGGAGAGCCAGCCCGAAACCGCCGCAGTGCGATTGCTTTGGGGACTCGGTTACACGACCGAGATCAACTACCTCGTCCCGGAGCTGACGATCCCCGGAAAGGGCACTTTTAAGAACGTGCGCCTTGAAGCACGGCCCGAGGACACAGACCGCGGCGACCGCTGGAAATGGGACGACAATCCGTTCGCCGGCACCAAAGAGCTCGCGGGCCTCAAGATAATGATGGTCTTCTTCAACAACTGGGACGTGAAGGACGGCAACAACATAATCCTCAACAAGAACGGCAAAGCGCACTATGCGATCAGCGATCTCGGCGCGACATTCGGACAGCTGGGCGGGAACGACCTGCCGATAATCTGGCGGTTCGGACGGAGCATCAACGAGCCTGAAGATTACGAGAAGACCGACCTTGTCGACGAAACGGACGGCAAGAAGATCGAACTCGCCTACAAGGGAAGAAAGTCAGGTATCTTCGACGAGGCGACCAAAGCCGAGGCCCGATGGCTCGTCGGCCTTCTCAGGAAATTGAGCGAGCGGCAGATCCGGGACGCTTTCCGGGCCGCCAATTACACCGACGAGGAGATCGAGACGTACGTTGGGGCGGTGATCGAGCGGATCGATGAACTCGACAAGGCAAGCCGATGAACATAGGCCTCCGCGGATACATCTTCGGGATACTCTACGGAGTAATCATACTGGGGCTGCTCTCGTTAGCTGTGATCCACATCGCCTATCAGGACGGCACAGGGCTCCCGGCCTACACGGCCGCCGCTGAAACCGGCGCCGCGGCAAAAGAAGGCGCGGGCATTCTCGACATCCTGTTCGGCGGCGGGGACCAGGGGACGACCGTGTGGAATGCTAGCCCGGGCGAGATAATCCTTCGGTTCTTCGTAGCGGTTATCCTTTCTTGCCTTCTCGTTTTCCGGCCTCGCCGGTACGTAAGCGGATACGAAAGAGGGCTTCACGTCGCGGAGACGCAGATACTTCTCTCTGTCGTTGCGGCGGCTCTGATGCTGATCGTGGGCGACAGCGCGGCGCGCGCGTTCGCTATTTTTGCTGCGGTGGCTTTGGTCCGTTTCAGGACGAACATACGCGATCCGAAAGAGGTTACGGTCCTGTTGATCTGCATGGCGCTCGGACTGGCCGCCGGCGTCGGCCGATGGGACCTAGGCGTGCTGCTTTGCGTTTTCTCGCTTGTGCTGCTTTGGTTCCTTGAACAGGCGGAACCGGAACTCGTGATGCGCCCGATGGAGCTGAAGCTGAAGACCGCGGATGCCGAACGAACCAAGGCAATTGTCGAAGAACTGCTTGAGGAGAAAGAGATCGAATCGGACCTGCTCCGCCTCAGACAGTCGGACGGGTCGAGCTCCCAGGTGATCTTCTTCACGCGGCTTCAGCTGTCGATGTCCACCGATGAACTGAGCGAAGAGATAATGGACCGTGACGAGGGGCTCATCGAGTCGATCTCGTGGAAGATGTCGAAGAAGTCGAAGACGCTTTACCAACATTGACGAGCTGAGAGAATCGGAGGGTTTCAGCACCGATCGAGTCTGACAAGAACATCAATTGGAGGCTGTCTGAAAACTAGGGGCAAGAAATTTCCAATCATATCTGAGCCCACAATCTCGAGAAAATGACCATCAGTTGCCGCCCGCGTCAGCGAGGGATCGGAAGTTCCAATAGATTATTTCGCCGGCTTCAGCCGACTACCTAGGGGCTAGAGCCCCTAGCCTGTGATGCTTACCGGGTTGACCCCCCGGCTGAAGCCCGGGGGCAACTGATCTGTCTGATTCTCAGAAATGCCCATTCTCGGTACCTTTCAGACAGCCTCCAACCGATAGCTCATTACCGGAATGGCAAACCTCTCGAGCCTTCAAACAGAAAAAGGCTGCCTTTTTACAGGCAGCCGCTCTTCAATCTCTGAAACGGATTTACTTAACGACGGCCACTTCAGACGGGATCTTAGCCGGAGGGGCATCGCGAAGGCCCTTCATTTCGGCATAATCTTTGACAAAATTCTTCATAGGCTTGTAAAACCAAAGGAAAGTGTAGAAGTCAAAGTCCTTCATCTCCTCATAAACCTGATCGTAATTCCATCCGTAATTGTTGAACCTGTAAACGGCTCCCATAGCTCCCGTGCGGTGCTTGCCGCCCCTGCAGTGAACGAAAAAGCTGCCGGTCTCGGGATTCGATACGATGTTAAGGAACTCCTCCGCAGATCCTTCCGGAGGATACCTCTTATCGCTCATTGGGATATGGACATATTGCATCCCGAGGGACTCCACAAGTTCCTTCTCCCAGTCTTTCGGATCGTTCCTTAGATTGATAACCGTCCTAATACCCATATCGGCGAGAGACTTGAACTCTTCCCTTTCAGGCTGTCCGCCCCTGTAGAACCGCGAGTCCATCTGGCCGAAATTCTTGATAGATACTTCCGGAAAGTGCTCTTTCGTCTTCCACTGTCCGAAGGACACGGCCGCGAGCGCCAGTGAAACGGCGCACACCGCAGCCGCAGTAAACAACTGCTTATTCATCAATAGCTCCCTTATCAATTCTCGTTTGCGAGGTTTTGTGATCTTGAAAACCGGTGAGGTCCCGATCTTTGCGGGTTACTGACGCTTCACTCCACCATCGAGTTGCAAGAAACGTGCGTTCTTCTTCAGCCGCGCCTGCCGAGCATCTGCGCCCGGGCGCAACCGTTCCGAACTGACCGTGCATCTTGGTGACTGTCGATCCTTATCCTTTCACAATTTAACAGAAATCGCCTTGAGGAGAGAAGAATGAAAGCTCTGACGGTTTGCTCTATCCTGTTCCTGGCCGCTCTCATGTCCCCGGCGCTTGTCCCGGCGCAACCGCCCGACACGTCCGGGAAACCGCGCGACCAGAAGAAAGAAGCGGACAAGGTCTATGACGACTGGATCTCCAAGGACGTCCCGTATATCGCCACGAAAGCGGAAAAGGAAGCTTTCAATAAACTGAAAACACGCGAGGAAAAGGAGAACTTCATCGCCGTATTCTGGGATCTGCGCGATCCCGATCCGGACACGGAAGTGAACGAGTACCGCGAGGAATACTACGAGCGGATCGCCTATGCGAACGAGCACTTCACTTCCGGAGTGCCCGGCTGGATGACCGACCGCGGACGCATCTACATCACCTGGGGCAAGCCGGACAGCGTCGAATCGAGGCCGATGGGCGGCTCGTACGACCGGCCTGCCTGGGAAGGCGGCGGAACGACCTCGACTTATCCCTTCGAGATCTGGTTTTACAGGAGCCGGGACGGGCTTAGGTCAGGGGTGGAATTCGAGTTCGTAGACAGGTCGGGCACCGGCGAATACAGACTCTCGATCAACCCCAACGAAAAGGACGCGCTGTTGTTCGTCCCCGGAGCGGGCCCCACGACAGGCGAGCTGCTGGGAATCGAAAGACGATCGGACCGTATTGCCGGGATCGGAAACCGGAACTACCTCCGCGAGCAAGATTCGCCCTTCGTGAAGCTCGAGAACATATCGATGGCGTTCTCACCTCCTCCAGTCCGCGGCTCCGCGCTGACCGGAACGCTGGAGGACACCCCGGTCATCGATAACAACCCGCTCGATTTCGATATGCGCGTCGATCTTTTCCGTCAGGGCGAGGACTCTGTCATCGCGACTTTCACAATACTGACGAATAATAGCGAACTTTCCTTTTCGGATCTCGGAGGCGTGAGGACCGCCCACGTCAATGTCCTTGGCCGGATCGATTCCGTGACAGGCCGCAAAACCGGGACTTTCGAAGATTCGATCACCGCTTCGGAAAACTCAGGAGATCCTTCGTCGGCCGGCGTCAGGCGTTCGATCTATCAGAGCTCGAAAAGCCTCGCGCCGGGCAGGTACAAGGTTACGGTCAATCTTAGGGATGTTGTAACTGGAAGCCGCGGAACAAGAGAACTCGGGTTCGAGGTGCCCGACTATTCCGGCGGCGCGCTTTCGACTTCAACCCTCGTGCTTGCTTCGACACTTCGCCCTTCGGACCCGAACGAAACGGGAGCGCGGTTCGTGATCGGCGGCACGAAGGTTATCCCGAACCTGACCGGCGAGTTCAGGAGAGGCCAGGACGTAGGGGTCTATCTTCAGGTTTACAATGCCGCGATCGATCAGACGACGCTCAAGCCGTCCGTCGAGGTTTCATACGTCTTGTCCAAGGACGGAATCGAGATCGAGAGGAGATCGGAAGACTGGTCAGGACTAAGCGAGTCTTCAGGAAGGATCACGCTCGCGAAGCTATTTCCTACCGCGCACCTCGACCCCGGCAACTACAAGGTGGTAATCGTCATTTCGGACCGTGTTGGAGACTCCGGACGCTTGCTTGCACCTTCCGCCGAATTCATTCTCCTTCCTTGAAGGCCGTCATCACGCAGGACAAGGCCGCCTTTGCTTCGGCATCGGCGGCCTTTTTTGTTGAAAGCTCGATTCCCTGCCTCTTGAATGTCTTTTGTGCAGCCCGGAAAAAGGTGGTAGATTTTCGATAATCTTTCAACAGTCCACACCCGATCAAGACACTTAAATGAGAATCAAGACAGGAACACTGCTTTGCGCATTCGTTTTAGTTGCAGCGATCGCCCAGATCTCGCCTGCCCAAGTCGAATCGGGCAAGCGATATCAGCGGATCGTGATCCGCAACGCGATCGTTATCGACGGCAACGGGACTCCGGCCTCGGGACCGAAGGACATCGTCGTCGAGAACGACCGGATAACGGCGATCGTGAACATCGATCCTGTCGCGGTGAAGGAAGGCACCGCGCGCCGCCCCGCCAAGGGCGATGTCGAGATCGACGCCGCGGGCAGATACGTGCTGCCCGGGCTGATCAATCTGCACGGCCATACACACGACGGAAGGGGCGGCAAAGCAATGCCTGTCGAGTACTGCCAGAAGCTTTGGCTCGCGCACGGGATCACAACGATCCGCGACGTCGGCGCTTATGCCAAAACCCTGGAATGGAGGGCCCAGGCGGAGCGGAACGAGATCGCGGCTCCGAGAGTATTCGCATACGGAGTCTTTAACACCGGCGAATCGACAAAGAACGAAGAAGCGGCGCGCGAGCGTGTCCGGCAGCTGAAACGAGAGGGTTACGACGGAATGAAGCTGTTCGGCGTCGACCGGGACATAATGGCCGCGCTGATGGACGAGGCTAAAAAGCAGGGTCTCCGCGTCGCCCACCACACGGGCGTCGAGGAAACGAACACCTGGGACGACATACGCTTCGGCACAACGAGCATCGAGCACTGGTACGGGATTCCGGAAGCTGCGATAGCGAACGGAAGGCAGAATTACCCGCCGGATTACAACTACAACGACGAGGTCGACCGCTTCCGGTACGCGGGCAGGCTCTGGCGCGAGGCAGAATGGGACCGTCTGATGAAGGTCTTCGACGCGATGATCGAGGCCGATGTCGCCTGGAACCCGACGCTGAACATCTATGAAGCGTCGCGTGATCTTCAACGCGCCCAGACCCAGCCGCACTACTCCGAGTACCTTCACCCCGTTCTTGACGAGTTCTTCATTCCGAACCCTGCTAATCACGGTTCGTATTTCATCGGCTGGACCTCGACGGACGAGGTCTTCTGGAAAGAGAACTACCGTATCTGGATGAAGGCCCTGAAGGAGTTTGAGCGGCGCGGCGGGATCATAGGCGCGGGAGAGGACGCGGGATTCATCTACCAGGTATACGGTTTCGGCCTCATCCGCGAACTGGAACTGCACCAGGAAGCGGGGTTCCATCCGCTGATGGTGATCCGCCACGCGACTGGGAACAACGCGCGGATAATGGGACAGGAAGCGGAGCTCGGGAGAATCCGGGTCGGATACAAGGCCGACATCCTGGTCGTCAACGGGAATCCTCTGGAGGACTTGAAAGTCCTGTACGCGACCGGCACGGAGGAAATACGGGACGGAAAGGCGGTTAAGACGGGCGGAGTCGAATGGACGATCCGCGACGGAGTTCCTTTCCACGCCCCGACCCTGGCTGCGGAAGTGCGGAAGCTCGTGGCGGACGCGAAGAGGGTTCCGTGAGTTTTCTGAGTTGGCTGAGTTTTCTGAGTTGTCTGAGTTATGTGAGTTTTCTGAGTTTTGAGTCGCGAAGCGACGGCCTGCCTTTAGCCGTGGACAAGCCCGAAGGGCGCAGTCCACGGGAAGTGTCGAAAAAATTTTCTTAGCCGCGTTAGCGGCTTCTTTCTCTTCCGAGTCGGGTGAGTTTTGAGTCGCGAAGCGACTCAAAACTCAGAAAACTCGCCAAACTCAGCCAACTCAGTAAACTCGCGAAACTCAAGAAACTCACCAAACCCAGCGAACTCTGAAAACTCAGTCAACTTTCGAATACCACCAGGCGTCCTTGCCTCCTTCTATGAAGGTCAGCGGATCGGCCCCTGCGCGAACGGTTCGGCCCGTGTGGTTCAGTTTCCCGCCTTCGACCCGGAACTTCCAGGTTCCGTACGGCTTTCCTTCCACGGTCATCGTGAGGGTGTAGCCGCCGTCGACCGCAAGCAGGTCCTTGGCCTTGAAATAGGCGCCTCCGCTCGTTTTCACAGGCGGATTTACAAGATCGAAGCTGTGTCTTACCCAGTCCGAACGCAGGCTTGTGGAGGTATTCCTTCTGTTCTCGCAGATGAGTTTTCCGTCCTTGTCTCGTTTTACCTCAACCCTTATCTCCTTCCTCGTCGAACTGTTCTCTTCCGCCCTCAGCCAGATCTTCCAGGCGAGGTTCTGTTCAGGATCGGCTTCGGAATAGAATAGGTATCCCCATTCGTTCCAGGGTCCATCCGTCAGGTAGAGCGCGCCGCCGTCAAACGGATCGTCGGGCTGTTTCACACGAACGCTGAAGGGCATCGTGTAGATTTTCTCGCTTCCCAGATACAGATCGAAGACGTAATCGCCCGGCTTTGTCAGCTTGAGATCGTCGTAGCTGACCAGGCTTCCGTCAGGATGGAATGGCTGACTGAACCCGAACAGTTTGTAGGGGGGCCTGAGACCGAATGCGTCCGTTTTCCAGTCCCAGTGCCAGACTTCTTTTCCTCCTGACGAAAGGACCGCCCTTCCCGTCGCACCCTCGGAGACAAAGACGTTCTGCATCTTGTTCTTGAGCCGGAACTCTCCTGTCTTGGCGATCACCGTGACATTATCCAGCAGCGTCGCGTACATAACTCCCGGCGGATACTGTGCCTGAGTCTCCGCCGTATTCGTCATGGCGAATAGAAAGACCGCGACCGCCAGAACGATCGAATTCAGATTTTTCAGCTTCTTCACTTTTTGCAACCTCCTCATCGGAAACAAGGTTTCTACCATTCGCTTCCTAAAGGTTACGCGGGCCGGGATTTTTCTTCGCCACCTGAACAGGTAGGGTCATGATCGGGAAATGATCTTTGCGGATTGGCCAATGTTCATGTTCGCGGCTCTGCCGTGGACTGCGCCCTTCGGGCTTGTCATCGGCTAAAGGCAGGCCGTCGCTTCGCGACTGATCATTGAGCAATGGCCAATGCACATTGTTCAATGGTCAACGCGCATTGGTCAATGAATAGTCGTCGCCGCAGGAAGATCACGCAATCGCTTCGCGATGCGCGAACTTTTCGCGACGCTACCGTGGACTGCGCCCTTCGGGCTTGTCCACGGCTAAACGCAGGCCGTCGCTTCGCGACTCAAGAACTCGGAAAACTCACCAAACTCAGTCAACTCGACCAATTATTCCTTCCCATCGATCGCCAACACCGTTCTGAACAACACGCTCGCCCCGTTCGCCATGTCTTCCGCCGATGTGAATTCCGCGGGAGAATGGCTGATACCGTCCTTGCTGGGAACAAAGATCATCCCCGTCGGGGCGATCTTCGCCATATCCTGAGCGTCGTGACCAGCACCGCTCGGCATCCGCCGGAAAGAAAGACCCAGTTCCTTAGCAGCGGCCTCGATCGCCGACTTGATCCTCTCATCCGTCAAAGCCGGCAAGGCCGAAACATCCAGGTGCCGGAATGTGATCTTCGTTCCTGTCTCTCCGGCGATCTCTATCGCCCGCTTCTCGATGGCGTTGTACATCCGAAAGATCCTCTCCGCTGAAAGGTCCCTCAGTTCCAAGCTCAGCGTGACCTTTCCCGGAATCACATTCGGCGCGCCCGGCTCGGCAACGAACTTCCCGACCGTGCCGACCTGCGCTCCGCCATAGGAATTGACGACCTTGTTGACCATCAGCGCGAACATCGAACCGGCGATCACCGCATCGCGGCGGCCCTTCATAGGCGTCGTGCCCGCGTGATTGGCAAATCCCTCGATCGTCACCTCCCACCATTCGATCCCGACGATCCCCTCGACCACGCCTATGTCGGTCGAATCGTTCTCGAGGGTGCCACCCTGCTCTATGTGAAGTTCGATAAAGGCAGCGATCTCGCCTTCTTTCCTGACGATCTCCGAGAGACGCTGCGGGTCACCCCCGATGAACCCGATTCCCTCACCGATCGTCCGGCCGCTGTGGCTCTTGACCTTCAGCGCTTCCGCGCCGAGCTCGCCGATCAAAGCGCGGCTTCCCGTGAGCCCGCCTTCCTCGTCGGTGAATACGACCACTTCGAGAGGATGCCTTGTTTCGATCTTGTTGGCGTTGAGGAGCTCGATGACCTCGATCGCGCCGATCACCCCGACGCATCCGTCGTATGCTCCTCCGTTCGGGACCGTGTCGATATGCGAACCGAAGACGATCGGAGGAAGGTCGTCCGACTCCCCTTTCCGTCGACCTACGATATTGCCGGCGAAGTCGATCCTCACCTCCAGTCCGGCGTTCTTCATCAGCCCGATGATGTACTCGCGGCCCTGTTTGTCGAACTCGCTGAAGGCGACCCGGTCCGAGCCTCCGTTCGCGTTCTTACCAAAGGCCGCAAGCTCTTTGATCCGGGATTCCATGCGGGACGAGTCCGCCCGGATCGGGGATTGAGCGAGCGTCGGCGTCAGGAATAGAAGGATTAGCGCCGTAGCCGTCGCGCATCGTTTAAGGTTCATAGCTTCGTGTTCCTTCGTGTACCTTCGTGGTTAACCCTCTTCGCTTCGCTCAAGGCAGGCGAGGCCGCCTGCGCTCCAGTCGCTATCCGCTCATCTCTCATCTCTCACCTCTCATCACTTCCTAATACGCCGTCGAGATCAGGATCGAGTTCACAAACAGCCTGTCGAGGCCGCGCCAATACGCGCGGAATGTCGGATCGTCGGCGAACAGGATCACGTGCCCGTCTCCCATCGGAACATCCGCCATAAACAGCTTCCCTCCGAGGTTCTCGACAGTCGAATCCCATATGTGCCCTTGTATGTAGCCGTCCTTCTGGTATACCGCGACATTGGCCCCTTCTTTCGTCGGAGTCATATGCGAGCTGCCTCGGAACTGGACCGCGACATCGCCGTCATAGCCGAGCCCCAGGTAGTAGTCCCCGTTTACCTCAGCCTTGAAGATCGATCCCGGGATCGTCTCGATCGGCTCTTCGGAATCTTTCCGAGTTCGCACGACCGAAACGTCGGTGAAACTCACATTGTCCCGGGTGGTGAATTCGGCACCGCCGGCGAGACCTATGAAGGTTCCTCCGTTCTCGATCCAGTTCCGAAGCTTCTCGACTCCGCCGGGCCCCAGTTCCCTTTCGTAGCCGCCCGCGCTTCCGTCCGGGAAGATGATCACGTTGTAGCGGTTGAGATCGATCCGGGGGATCATCGACGTGACGACGGCCGAGAAATCCAGATCGTATCGCTGGCTGAGCACGCTGTAGACCGAACCGAAGGTCACGGCCCGGGTAGGCTCGCGCGTGGCGACAAGGATGCTCGGTTTCTTGAGGTTCAGAACGTAGTCGGATCCGAGCGAGATGCCGCCTTCGCCCCACGAGGAAGAGATCGAACGCACGTCCGTACCGTATTCTCGGGCAAGCTTCGAGATATCGTCATAAAGTCCCTCGCCGTTGCGGATCGTCCTGACGATGTATGTGCCCTTGTCTATCTCAAGCGGCCCGATCCTCGTCGGGAGCCTCGTGATCGCTACGTTGTAGCCTTTCTGAAGAAGCTTGCCGGCGAGCTTCGCTCCGGAGTTCGCTTTGTTCGAGAACACATATCCGTACGGGCTTCGCGCAAACGAGACCGAAGCGGAAGGCTTCTCCGTGATCCTCGACATCCCCGAAGTCGCGATCTCGTCGCCCGTAAAAGACGTGTCGACCCCGTACTGCAGCGGAAGCGCCCAGGCCGTAATGTCGTAAAAACCCGGGCCCTCCTTCGGAGCGCTCGATCCAAGCTTGGCATCTCTCGCGCGCCTTCGCGCGACGTCCTTCATAAAGTCCTCTTCCATCTCCGGGTCGGGCTCGAACAGCGTCTTGAGAAGGCGTTTCTTGGGCTGTCTCAGAGGCACTACATAGCTTCCCGCGGGAAAGGTCTTCGTCCGCGTCGTACGGTCGAAATAATCCTGGGCGGATGCGGATCGGATGGAACTCCCCGCCCTGTAAATCTCGATGTTGTGCCTAAGGAGAAGCTCGACCAGCTCCGCCGCGCGGCCCGGATCGTCCTGCTCGTGGATCACATAAGTCTTGAACTTCTCGTTCGTGACCTCGTCCATTCCGTCCTTGAAGAAACGGTAATAGTCGAGAAGTATCCCCTCGCGGTTGTCGGCAAGGACCTCCAGAGTCGCGAGATCCGCGATGAAATGCTTGTGGACCGCCTCCCGCAAGGTCACGATCGTGCCGTCCGGCCTTTCCCAGCGGTACCCCTTACTGCCGCCTCCGTTGCTCTCGTACGTTGCAGCAATGGCCCCGTGGAATGCAGGATATGAATCCCAGTAACCCGGAAAGTAAAGGTCGTAGTTCTCGTCCTTCGCGTACGTCCATCCGTAGCGGTCGAAGTACTTCGCCGAGTTCCTTCCGACGACCTCCGCCCACTTCTTCAGCGATTCCGGATAGTTGTTGTTGACCGGCTTTGTGAACGGAGCCATGAAGTACTCGTCCGGCTCGCCGTGGTTGTCGATCCAGACCTGCGGGTTCCAGTGATGAAGCACGCGCGACGCCGCCTGCGTCTCCGGCTGGGTCAGTGCGAACGCGTCGCGGTTCAGGTCGATCTTGAAGTGATTTCCGTCGGAGCTCGCGAACCACGCGACAAAATGCTCGGAGGCCGCAGGATCGGCCGTACCTCCGCGGATGGTCATATTCTTCGCCCACGTCACGAACGCCTGGTGGCTGTCGGGGTTTAGAGCGGGATTGATGATGACGACCTGGTTCTGAAGGATCTTCATCGTCAGAGGATCGGTTCCGGCGGCTAACTGATACAAGACCTGAAGCCCCGCCTCGAACGCCGACGTCTCTCCGCCGTCGGTTCCGTAATTCATCCAGCCGATCGGGACCGTGCTTCTTGCGATGTTCGAGGCCTCGGTCGGCGACGTCGCCCTGGGATCCCTGAGCCGCGCGATCGTCGAGCGTATCTCTTCGAGTCTGGAGATGTTCTCCGGCGTGCTGACGGCGACGATCCAAAGTTTCCTCCGCTCGACGGACTCGCCGTACTCGAAGACCTTCACCCGCGGCGAGACCTCCTCAAGCTTCTTTATGTAAGCGGCCATTTGCAGATTGTCCGTCAGGTAATCGCCTATCTCGTAACCGAAGAACTGTTTCGGAGTTGGTACGTCTTGGTCGTATGTTCCGCCCGGGAGCCATTCGAAGCCTTGGGCTGAACCGGACACTGTGATCGACAGACAGAGAGCAATCAGAATAAGGAAGTTTTTCATGGTAGTAGTGTGAGTTGCCTTTCGATCGGCGGTGCTTCGTTGCTTTCTTTTCTTCTTTGCGGTCCTTCGCGCCTTTGTGGCTTTGCGGGAGAGTCTTCGTGTTTCGCCGTTACGATCGCGTCCAGACCACTCCAAGGTGTTGGCGACCTTCTTTTCTTTTTTGCTGTCCATTGCGGCTTGGCGGCTTCCTTTTCTTCTTTGCGTATCTTTGCGCCTTTGCGGCTTTGCGAGAGCAACCAGTTCCATTAGTCGCGGCGGATGCGACAATTGAGCGGGGAAGAACCTCCCGCAAAGTCGCCAAGACGCCAAGAACCGCAAAGAAGAAGAAAAAAAGTTGCCAAGCCGCAAGGGACCGCAAAGAAGAACCAGACTCTCTCACAATGACGCCAGGTGTCGAGAAGAAAAAAAGCTAAACCAGGTTTCTAATAGTGTGCCGATAATCTATCACAATCCGGGACCCGCTCTGAAACAGCGACCGAAGATTCTGTGCTACAATCCGGCATTCCAATTCCCCGAGGTAAATATGCGATCAAATAGACTTAGGCAATTCTCCGCCTCCGCACTTATGTTTGCGCTGGCGGCGACGGCGCTCGGCCAGACCACTCCGTTTCTCACCGATCCCGAGATCCGTATGCTTCGAAACGAGATCTCCGGCGACCGGGCCTACGAGCACATACGCGTGCTGACCCAGTGGCACCGCGACTCCGGAATGGAGGGTTACTTTAAGGCGATGGACTACGTCGCCGCTGAGGCAAAGAAGAACGGCCTTGCGGACGTGAAGATCATCCCGCAGCCGCTTTCCGGGAATTACACCGCGGTCTCCGCCGAGCTCTGGATGACCGAGCCGGTCGAACTGAAGCTCGCCGACATAGGCGACCACGCGCTTTACCTTTCGGACAACAGCCGCGACGCGGACATCGAGGCCGATCTGGTGTGGGGCGGGAACGGAACGGACGAAGATCTCGCCGGGCTCGATATCAAAGGCAAGATCGTGCTGATCAACGGTAACCCGGGTTTCGGTGTCGCGAACGCCGTTTACAAACACGGCGCGGCAGGCGTGATCGCTTACACGACCTCGGAACAGAAGAGCATGCTCGATTTCCCCGACCAGATCCCCTGGACTCGGATCCCCGATCCTCCGAGGGGCACGAAAGGATCGTTCGCTTTCAACCTCTCGCCCCGAAAAGGCGACACGCTCCGCCGCGTGCTTCAGACCGAAGGCGAACAGGACCTCTTCGCGACCGGAGTGAGAGCTCCCGGCGGAAGAGTGAGAGTCCGCGCTAAGGTCGATACGAAGTTCGGCGACGAGAACGAACGCACGGGCACGGGAATGGTAGAGGGCTGGATCCGCGGCACGAAATACAAGGACCAGCAGATCGTGATCACCGCGCACCTGCAGGAAGAGCAGGGCTCGGCGAACGACGACGGAAGCGGCTCCGGAAACATCCTCGAGCTTGCCCGCGTGTTCAACAAGCTGATCAAGGAAGGAAAGATCCCTCCCCCGCTTCGCGACATACGCTTCTGGTGGACCGACGAGATCTACTCGGAATACCGCTACTTCCGCGACAATCCGGGCTCCGAAAAGCAGATGCTCGCGAACCTTCACCAGGATATGACCGGTGCAAAGCAGTCGATGGGCAGCCGTGTCCAGCACCTTATCTATGCTCCGCATTCGAGGACCTCGTACCTGGACGCGCTTTTCGAGAGCATAGGCGAGTTCGTGATCAAGACCAACAACGCGTTCATCACCGCAGGACGCCAGGGCGGATACCCGAGGCCCTTCTCCCAGCCGATCATCGCTACAAGAGGAACCCGTGAGGCCTACAACGCGCGCTTCGTTCCGTATTTCGGTTCCTCCGACAATCTTGTGTTCGTCGAAGGCGCGATCGGGGTGCCTTCCGTGGCACTGATCAACTGGGACGATTACTACATACACTCGTCCGACGACGACCTCGGAAACATAGACCAGACGCAGCTTCAGAGGAACAACTTTATCGTCGGCGCGATGGCCTTCTATCTAGCCTACGCTGAGGCGGAAGATGTGCCTCTGCTGGCGGCCGAGACATATGCGCAGGGAGCGCGAAGGCTGGCGAACGACCTGCACAAGGCGCTGATGATCGTCGAGGCCCGCGAAGGCCTTATGGACGCCCGCAACCAGATAATTCAGGGCGGCCTTCGCGAAGATAGGGCGCTTGAATCTATGAAGGCGATCGCCGGAAACGACGAGCGGGCGAATCGTTCGATAGCGAAATATCTTGAACTGAACAAGAAACGCGTCGAAAGAATGCTCCAGGAAATAGGTGAGGCCTCCGGGCTCGGAAACGACGACGAAGGCGACTATCTGCTGTCACCGCCGGAACGGACGGCGAAGACAAAGGTCCCCGTGAATGCGGCGCCGCTTGAGGAGTATTTTTCAAAGCGCCGAAACGTACCGACGGGGATCCATCCCGTGATGAGATCGGAAGTGTTCAATTTCGTCGACGGAAAGCGCAGCTACCTGGATATCTACCGCGCCGTCCGCGCCGAAGCGCTCGCCGCCGGGAAGTTCCTCTACGGCGAGGTAAAGCTGGAGGACGTGGTGAAGCTCCTGGATGCGAACGTGGAATCGGGGGCGTTGAAACTAAAGTGACGAGTGATGAGCGGACCGTCCAGACTGGAGCGCAGGCGGCCCGCCTGCAATACCTATAGCTAAGAACGCGCGACCACGAAGATGCACAAAGCGGCACGAAGTTTCCGCCACGAGGTCTCTATCCTCTCCGCGGTTGATTTTCTTAGAGTTGAATAATCGGCGGTATTTGCCGACAATGGGCGGAGGGCTTTTCGCTTCGCTCACCGCAGGCGGGCCGCCTTCGCTCCAGTCGTCGAGGGCCGGTACAAGCCCCGCCTCTACTAATCCCGATGATCATTCTCCAATCTTCCTTCGAACTCGCCACCGGTCTTCCCGTCTGGATCGGGTACCTCTTCGCTTTCATCTTCGGATCCGCGGTCGGGAGCTTCCTGAACGTCGTCATCCATCGAGTGCCGCGCGAGGAATCGATCGTCCTGCCTAGCTCCGCCTGCCCGAAATGCGGAAAAGCGATCAAGGGCTACGACAACATCCCGATCCTCAGCTGGCTGATCCTCGGAGGAAAATGCAGGAACTGCAAGGAACCGATCTCCGCGCGGTATCCCGCCGTAGAACTGCTGACGGGCCTTCTGTGGGTCGCCTGTTTCTGGCAGATCGGGTTCAATGCTTTTCTTCCGGTAGCTATCGTCTTCGTGACGGTGATGCTCGCTCTGATCTTCATCGACGCCGAGCATATGATCCTGCCGAACGTCATCACTTATCCACTGCTCGCCGCTGCACTGCTTGTCCGGCTCATTTTCCCTTTGACCGTCGGAGCGCTCTATTTCACGGATATCCTTTCGTTCCCGCTCACCGAACTTGCGGGCCGGCCCGTATGGCTCGTCTCGCTCGCAGGAGCCGTTCTCGGAGGCCTTTTCGGAGGCGGATCGCTTTGGCTGATCGGTGCGATATGGAAGCGGCTCCGAGGCGTCGACGCGATGGGAATGGGAGACGTGAAGATGATGTTTGGCGTTGGAGCGCTCCTGGGCTTGAAGCTGACCTTTCTCGCTATCTTCATAGGCGCCTTCACAGGCGCCGTCGCCGGCATCGCCTACATCGCGTATCAAAAGGAAAAGGACCTGCAGGCGCAGATCCCGTTCGGCATATTTCTTGGCGCCGGGTCGATCATCGCTATCCTTTTCGGAGATCCGTTGATCGAGTGGTACCTTGGGATGTTCGGAGGTTAGGCCTTCACTGGCGCCGGTTGAACGCCATCGTTTCCTCAAGACAAGCAAGCGAGCAAAAGAAATCCGATTTCAGCTTCACGGCGTCGTCTTTAGGCGTCCATTTTCCGCATTTGGGACACCTGACGAGTTCCGTATCGCCGGACTTCGCTTTAGGTTCAAGTGGTTTTTCGGCTGGCGGCCTCATCTGCCGCATCTTTCGGAAGGTCTGGTAGATGAACCACGCCGACTGTATATGCTTCCGGAAGTGCCACGCTACGACCGCGATCAGGAGCAGAATGAGCCCAAGAATGATCAGCCATTTCATATCGTGCTTTTTCTTCCCCTGTGGGACCTCGCGCCCCTCTTTACGTCAGCGTTGTTGCGGGTACGCGTTGCGTTCTCCGACACGAACTAGCTACCTATCTTCTTCTCGAGCTCCGCTACGGCGGGATTCTCGGGATCGATCTTCTTGAGCTCTTCAAGATACTTCGCCCCGTTCTCCTTGTCTCCTGCTTCCGCGTATGCCTGTGCGAGATAGCGCAGCGCCTTGTCGTTCTTCGGATCGATCTCGATCGCGGCCGTCAGTTCTTCGATCGCCTTCTTCGGGTCCGGGTTTTGGGCAGCGAGGAACGAAACACCGAGTGAGGTCCTCACGTTCGCGTCCTTCTCGTTCTTCGTGAGCGCGTTCCGGTACAGGTCCCTAGCCTTTTCATTGAGCGCCTCGTCCTTCTTGATCTGCCCGAGATCGAAGCTTATGTTCCCGAGCGAAACAAGCACGTCGTAGTCGTCCGGGTTCAGCTTGTGGGCGCGCTCGAGCAGCTTTGCCACATCCTCCAGAAGCCTCGCGTCCTGCTTCATCGCGGCATACGTGTAAAGCGCGAGACCAAGCGTTTTCTGGTACTGGAAATTGTCTGCGTTCTGATCAGCTTCCGCGATCTTCTTGCGGATCTCTTCGTCGGAGAGCTCCATGTTCTCGGCGCGTGTACCGGCCGACGGTGATGAGCGCCTCAGCTGCGCTGCTTCCGCCTGCGCCGCCTCGAGTTCGCTTCTGTTAAGGGAATTCGCTATCAGGAATCCTGCGGCGAATCCGGCAAGGATGCCGATGACCGCCGCGGCGATGATCTTCGTGTTCATTCACCCAAATTTTATCAGAGGGCGTGAGGATAAGCGAAAGGCGCCTCCGCCGAAGGACGAAGGCGCCGAAATACAAGGTCGAGAGTCCGGCTCAGCTGTTGTTTGTCTCCGGAGCAATGTACGGAAGATCTTCGGTGCGTCTGCGCGGAAGCGGATCGGACGCCCGCCGCCTCGGCGTGCTGTTCTGCGACCTCCTGTCTACGCTGCCGGAAGGAAGGCCCTTTCCGTGGACCGCTTCAACAAGTATCCTCGTGATCTCCTGGGACAGCGTCCGGTGCTCCATTGCCGCGCGCCTCTTCAGCGATTCCTTCAATTCATTGGGCACATAAGCCCCTATGAAAACTCCTTTACGATTAGCCATACTGATCGATCACTCCTTCTAAACTGTTCGCACCGATTTAGCGCCCCGACACCCTCGGATCCATAAGCCGAATTCTGTTTCCCGGCCGAAGCCGGGCGGTAATCATTCGTCTGGGCCGGCCGTTGCCGGACGGCTCTTGCGACCTACCCGGAAACGCCTCCCGGATAACTCCGGGAACCCGGACGAGCAGCCCGGATCTCGTTTCCCTATTTGGTCTTGCACCTCGAGGAGTTTGCCTGGCCGCGGATGTCGCCACCCGCGCCGGTGAGCTCTTACCTCACCATTTCACCCATCACCTTTCGGCTGGTCTGCTTTCTGTTGCACTTGTCGTCACCCGCCGAGGCGGGCGCCCGGCCGTTAGCCGGCTCGACGCTCTGCGGTGTTCGGACTTTCCTCTCCCGACATTGCTGCCGGAAGCGATTACCGGATCAAAGGGTTTCGGGGCGTGCCTTACTATAACAAAAGTTGTTGAACAGCAACAACTCAGTTTTCAATCATTGACCTGTGTACAACTCGAATGCGGTCCGTATTCTTTTTCGCGGTCCGCTTCCGCGCGCACATCCGGTCGGAGGCATTTGCACCCTCCATTCCGCGAGTCGATTTAACACTCGTCTTATATGTCTAAAGCTGTTGAACTTCTAGAAAACTGGAAAGACAGATCGGAATGATCTCAGCGCCTGCGGAAGGAAAGCAGCGAATCGAAGTCCACAAGACCGCCCCATTTCTCCTGAAATATGCGGCGAATGCCCTCGTCCCGCTCGTCACCGTCGGGAAGCAGCTCGATCTCCTCCAGAGCCTCTTCGCATTCCTCCACCGCGATCTTCGATACGAGCGAGCGAACTCTAGGCAGCGAGTTGATGTTCATCGAGAACTCGCGGGCTCCCAGACCAAGGAGGATAGGAACGTAAAGCGGCGAACCCGCCATCTCTCCGCACACTAGCGCGCCCTTTTCCTTCGAACGGGCGGCGTCGAGCACGATACGCAGGCTCTTCAGGACCGAACTGTGGACCGTCCTGAACCAATCGGCCACCTCTTCGTTGTCTCGGTCCACGGCAAGCAAATACTGGACAAGGTCGTTCGTGCCTATGTTGACGAAGTCAGCTTCTTCGAGTATCCGATCTATCGAAAGCACTGCGGCGGGAACCTCGATCATCACACCGATCTCCGGATCGCCGTGTTCGAGTCCCTCGGAATCTAGGCGGGCCTTCTCCTCTGAGACGATCTTTCGCGCCCACTTCACCTCTTCGCAATCGCTGATCATCGGAAGGACGATCGAGATCGAATGCATTGAAGCAGCCCGGAGGAGTGCGCGGACCTGAGTCCGGAACTCCGCCTCGTAGCGCTTGCTCAGCCTTATGCCGCGAAGCCCCAGTGCAGGGTTCTTTTCCCGGCCGTCGATACCGACCGCGACCCGGTTGATGCTCAGATCAAAGGTCCTGATACGGATCCCGTGCGAGTTCGCTTCCTCGGCAATGCGAAGGTAACTCTCGTACTGTTCGTCTTCCGAAGGGTAGCCGCGGAACTGGTTGAAAAGAAACTCGCTTCGGTACAGGCCGATGCCTTTTCCCCCCGACCTCGCCGCGGCCGTGAAATCGCGTGTGATATCGAGATTCGCCCTCAAAGTGATCTGGAATCCGTCGAGAGTTTCAAGGGCCGCTTCGGGATCGACGCTCCCGGATCCTGCGGCCGCCGTCTCCTTCTCCGGAGAACGGAATTTTTCAAGCGTGTCTTCAGCGGGTCTCAAGATGACCTTGCCGCCGTACCCGTCGACGACGATCTTTTCGCCCGTCTCGACCGATCTCAAGAGCTGCCGTATGCCTGTAACCGCCGGAAGCTCGAGCTCGCGAGCAAGTATGAAAGTATGCGATGTCCAGCCTCCGCTCTCGGTCACGACAGCGGCCGGATGCTTCCGGCTCAGTTCGATCAGCGTGGACGGATTGAGTTCTTTCGCGATGATCACGGTATCCGAATCCAGGCTGTAGGAATTCTCGCCTCCTCCGCCGAGCGCGGTAAGGATCCTCTCACCGACATCTTCCAGATCGATGTACTTCTCCTGCAAGTGCCTGTCCGACAACGACTTGTAGCGAGTTACGTATTTGTCTATCACCGTCTTCACCGCCCATTCCGCATTGACCCTCTGATCGTGGATCATCGTCTCGATCTGGCGAAGCAAAGACAGGTCCTCGAGAAAAAGTATGTGCGTTTCGAAGATACGCGCCTGATTTCCATCGCCTCCGTCGGCCGAGGCGATCTCCGACAATTGTTCCTTCGCTGCCAGAACGGCAGAGCTGAACCGCCCGTTCTCGCGA
Organism: Aridibacter famidurans; assembly: GCA_024103495.1. Taxonomy (GTDB): domain Bacteria; phylum Acidobacteriota; class Blastocatellia; order Pyrinomonadales; family Pyrinomonadaceae; genus Aridibacter; species Aridibacter famidurans. The sequence continues at coordinate 25,972 of JAGFIQ010000073.1, read as the reverse complement.
TCCAGATCTTCCGAACCGATCTCCCTCCGGTAGTACTGCCGCTTCGCTCCGTACAAGCAGAGCGCCGTGCCGACGGTAACTCCCCTCGACACGGAACGGCCGTACAGTGTGAGTTCCCCGGTCTTGCCCTCGTCCGGATCGCTCACCTGAGCTCGTTTTGGCCTTTCTGTCATAGGGAATGGAAGTCGGACGCGGCCGGTCGATCCCGGCCGCCATTTATCAGCTTGAAAAACTGCCGCCCTGACTCGGGAAGAACGGCTTGAGCAAGCCTGCGAAGGCTCTCAGATTTCGTGTCTGGATAAGGATCTCGCCGGGACCGCGGAATTCGGCCACAAGCCCTTCACCGCTGAGCATCGATCTGAAGAAGCCGCTTTTCGCGGCCTTTCTAATGTTGTATTCCATCGCCGCCTCCCACGCTACCAGATGTCCCGTGTCCACAACGTACTGCTCGCCGGGTTTGAGGACCCTTCGATGGATCGCCCCGAACGAAGATACAAACAAGAGGCCCTCCCCGGACACGTGGAGCAGGAACAGTCCCTCGCCGCCTAGGAACGATTTCATCCCGCCGAACTTGGTCTCCACCGCAAGCGACGAATCGCCCGCGAGATACGAGCTTGACTGGACCAGGAACGCCTGGTTCCTCAGCTCGATACCCACGATGTCGCCGGGAGCCCCCGGGGCGAAGGTGACCTCGCCCGGGCCGCCCTTGGCAGTAAATGTCGAAACGAATGCAGATTCCCCGCCGCCGAATCTCTTCAGAGCGCCGATCACGCCGCCCTTCAGTTCAGAGTGAAGATCGATGTTCTGCGACATTGAGACCATCGCTCCCGCCTCTGCGGAGATCCCCTGCTCCGCGGCGAGTTTCACAACGGCGAGTGCGAACGCACCCTGGTGTTCGATCTGCCAGGTGTATCCGCGGCCGCTGCCGCGACCATCCTCGTCGAAGTGGAACGCCTCGTTCGGCCCGCCGGGCGGCGGAGCCGAACTCGCCGCGAAACCGGGGCCGAGGGGATCTTCATCTTCGATCCTGTATCCGCAGCTTCCGCAGAACTTCGAATCGGAACGTATTTCAACAGTGCATTTAGGGCATTGCATAGATGGGATTCTCCGGCGACTGCCGCTTTCAGGCAGTGCGCGATCTTATTATCTCGACCGCCTGCGCGGCCGTTGCTGCAAAGTCCAGGAGCCTGACGTCGTCATCGCTCACGACGAGCTGTTCCTGCCAGGTCTCGACCACAGAGCGCCAGCAGTCTCCGAGCAGAACGAGCGGCCGCTTCTCGATGACGCCCGTCTGGAGCTTGTTCCACACGAGCGAGATCTCCGTCACGGTTCCCATCCCGCCGCGGATGGCGATAAAGCCGACCGAGCGCGTGATCAGATTTTGAAGGCGGTCATAGAAATGGTCGGAGGCGACCTTGTCGGTCAGATAGCGGTTTGGTTCGGATTTGAACTGGTTCATAACGATCCCGAACACGCGGCCGCCTTTCTCGCGGGCGCCTCGGGAGGCGGCTTCCATTACGCCGAGATAGCCCCCGGTGCATATGGTAAATCCGGACTCGGCAAGCAGCGAACCGACCTCGAGCGCCTGGGTGTATTCCTCGGAATCCTCTCCGCATTTGGAGCCGCCGAATATGGTTACGATCTTCTCGGAATCAGGAATTGTCACTTGTCAGTCCCCCGACAGGAAAGGTAGGAAAAGCACAATTATATTTCACACGGGCATTAACTCAACCCTTCAGTGTTCTTCAGCCGCCTCTTCGGGAGTGAGATTTCCGGCCTCGTGGATCGCGCGCGCAGTGTTCGTGACGACGAGCAGCACCATTCCCACGACGAAGAAGAAGATCAGGCCGAGGATCGCCTGACGGTAGGACCCGGTCGAGGCGACGACGACCGCGAAGACGAAGTTTCCAAGCCAGGAAGTGCCTTTCTCCGAGATCTCATAGAGCCCGAAGAATGCGGATTCTCTGTCTTTCGGGATCATCTGCGAATACAGAGAGCGGGAAAGCGCCTGGGCGCTGCCGAGCACGAGCCCTATGAAAGCGCCGAGCACCCACGCCTGCGCACGGCTTTCGAGTCCTGAATAGGCGAAGATGACTATCCCGCACCAGATCCCGAGGCTGACGATTATCGTGTACTTTGCGCCGATCACCCTCGCGAGCCTTTCGAACGAAAGCGACCCGACGAGCGCCGATATCTGGGCGAGCATGAAGATCCCCAGAAGGAATGCCTGGTCGGTCTCGAGCCCGTTGCGGACGAACAACTCCTGCGAGAGAAAGACCGACGAGTTGAGTATCACCGTCTGGATGCCGTCGTTGTAGAAGAGATAAGCGATCAGGAACAGCGCGGTGTACTTCAGACGGACAAGCTCTTTCAGCGTCTGCCACAGCTCTGAGAATCCTATCGCGACCAGGCGCTTGCCCTCCGGTATGACCTTGGTAGGGTTTCGCGAACGCACGAGCAGGAACGTGATCAGTCCGAACGCTCCCCACCAGAGCGACGCGGTGAGCATCGAGATACGTACCGCCATCGCCTTTGAAAGCCCGATCGAATCAGCCGACTCGATGAGGATCAGGTTTGCGGCGAGCATTATCACTCCGCCTAGATAACCCGTAGCAAAGCCGTAACTCGAGATCTTGTCCCTCTGGTCTTCGGTCGTCAGATCGACAAGAAACGCGTTGTAGAACACATTGGCCGCCGCGAAGCTCATGTTCGCCACGATCATCAGCGCGCAGCCCAGGAGATAGTTGTCACCTGTGATGAAGAAAAGGAGGCTGCTCGCCGTGACTCCCAGGTAGCAGAAGAAGGCCATCATCTTCTTCTTCAGGTGGGTGTAATCGGCGATCGAGCCGAGCAGCGGTAGAAAGAGGACCTGCGAGACGACGGAAATGGCAAGCGAGTACGGGACAAGCGATTCGGCGGTAACCGATCCGAGCCAGCCGAGCCTGAAGACGACGCCGTTCATACCAACGTCATTCTGAGCGAGCGCCGTGAGATACGGCCCCAGAAGAACGCTTATGACCGTTGTGTAGAAGGCCGAATTGGCCCAGTCGTACATCAGCCAGCCGAAGATCTCACGTCGGTCGTTCTTCTTCGGAACGCTCAGAAGATTCTCAGTCTTCATCAGGCAAGGAGTTCGCGCACAAGCGGCGCGATGTCGGTAAGGTCTTTGACCTTATCAGCGCTTTCCTCAGCGAGACGACCCCAGATCACGGTCGGCACCTTGTTGAGGGTATGGTTGCGGACGGACAGATTCTCGACGTTGCCGTGGTCGCTTGTCAAGATGACCGTCGTTCGGCTCAGGTCAGCGTATTTAACGGTCTTGCGAAGGAACGACGCGAGCTCGGGAAGATGATCTTTCGCGCGTTCCATATCCTGATCGTGGCCGATCTTGTCGGTGATGAAGTGTTCGTACAGCACGAACCGGTTCACCTCAGCGAGACCTGAAAGGATCTCCGCCGCGTCATCCGGCGAGAACTCCGGGACGTCGAATCCGCGCTCGCGCAGGCTTCGGTTCGTGAAGTCGTGGAAGACTGAGCGCCGCCCGAGAAGGTCGGGGATCTTTCTGAAAGGAATTCCCGCTGATTCGACCGCGACGGTCGTGGCGGACTTCCAGCGGGGTGTGCCCTCGAAAAACTGCGGAGTGTAAGCGTTCGCGAAAAGGCTTGGGACCGCGCCCGCTGTGTTCAGCTGCTTGAATATCGAATGTTCCCGGATGATCTCTTTCAGAGGCTCGTTCGGGAAACCCTGCTTGTGCCTTCCGAGGCGTTCCGGGGCGTTGACACCGGTCAGGATCGTGGTTTGTCCGGAGGCGCTCTGCGGCCGGCCTTCGACACCGAGCGTGGCATCGGTCCTGGCAAGGAAGCCGCCGAACTCGACCTCGCTATCTTCGTCCTCAAAATGCGCGAGAGGCCCCGAGTCGCACTGCCACAGAGGATTCTCGTCTCCGCGGGTACCTATCCCCAGGCCGTCGACAAAGAAAAGGATCACGGAGTTCATACGCGGATCTACTCTAACGCAATACCTCTATATTCTGCGATTCCACGCCCGATTCTTCCAACGCCGCTTTAGTGAGTTCGTCGGCGCAAACCGCGGTCGCGCCTCCTGCGAAGAGGTCGAAACCGCGCTCCTTTAGCACGCCCCTTTCGAAGACATCGAGCGTTGAAGAGAAGAAGACCTGATCGACCCCGCCACCTATCACCAGCGCTTTCATTCTGTTCATCGCGCTCAGGTCGATTCCCAGGAGCGTCGAGAACTTCAACGTATATACAAGGCAGCCGGCCTTTCTAAGCTCAGCGGCCGGAATAGCGGAAGTTTCGACCGCCGCCACGAGAAGCACGGTCAAGCCATTCAGAGCCTCTTCGCCGCCCAGGTATGCGCTGATCGACTCGAAAGCGGTGGCGGAGTCTGACTTCGCCGGTATCACATCAGAATGGATCGGCAGAGACCTGAGGCGGTCGGCGACAGATTCTCCAAGAGCAACGGTGATCGTCTGATCAAAGTCTGTCGGATCCATCGACGTCTCCCGGACAAATTCTCCGACACACTCAACGGCCGTTTCATCGGCGAATATCAGAAGATCGAATCTTTCCGGATGATCAAGTTCGTGTTTCTTCCCGAGCTCAAGCACCCCCGAGCGATACTCGACGAGTTGGATATTGACGATGTCGTATCCCAGCCCCCGAAGCCGTTCTGCATATCGGGTGTTCCTGTCGCCCCCGAGTACTGCTATCGTGTTGTTTTTCATTGCTTGAACTGACTTTTCAAGCACGCCTGAGAACGAAAACCACCTGTTTGCAATTGGCCCTCAAAATAAGTAACTTTGAACCTTGGTTCATACAAGACGGGACCAGTTCCCGGTCCCCCAATAATTAATAAGATCCTGTAATGAAAGCAATGATCCTGGCCGCGGGCTACGGCACGCGGCTGTACCCTTTAACCATCGATCGCACAAAGCCGGCGATCCCTCTTCTGGGCAAGCCTCTTGTAGGCTACGTCGCCGAATACCTCGCCCGATTCGGGATCGAGGACGTGGTCGTAAATCTTCATCATCAGCCGGAGTCTGTCAAGCGGGCCCTGGGCGACGGCAGCGAATTCGGCGTGAAGATCCATTACACGCTGGAACAGCCCAAGATACTCGGAACTGCAGGAGCACTCGACAACGCCCGGGAGCATCTGGAAGACGACACGTTCCTGATAATCAACGGCAAGATCGTCACGGATATCGATATCAGCGCCGCGATCGAAGCGCACCGGTCGTCGGGCGCTCTGGCGACGATGGTCCTGAAGGAGAATTCAGCCCGCGAAGCGTTCTCGGAAGTTTACGTCGAAGACTCGCGGATCACGGGATTCGGGGGCTTTCCCGAACCGAACGGAACGGGCGAGGCCCCGCTTATGTTCACAGGGATCCATATTCTCGAGCCGAGAGTGTTCGAATACATCCCGCGCGGCGTCTATTCCGACATAGTACCGACTTTCTACAACCCCGCGATAAAGCAAGGAGAGTTCATCGGCGCTCACATCACGGACGCGCGGTGGTTCGAGCTTTCGACGATCCCCAGGTACCTTGAGATAAGCCTGAAACTTCTCAACGGCAGTTCGGAGCGAATGATCGTAGGCCGAAACCCGAAGATCGCGCAGGACGCAAAGCTTGACGATTCGGTGCTCTGGGACAACGTGACGATCGAGGACGGCGCGACGGTCGAACGATCGATCATCGGGGACGATGTCGTCGTTCGGAGCGGTGAAGTGATGCGGGATGTCGCCGTGGTAAGGAAAGAGATCATTGAAAGCCTGGGTGCGATCCCTGAGAAAGCGCTGAAAGGCGAAGTTGTCGGGGAGAACTACATCGTTTCGCTGAAGCAATAAACATACGGCCGATGCACGAGACTCCTGAAGATTCCGCGCAACAGAGACTCGGGGCCTTTCTGTCCTTGAGAGGACAGCCCGGCTCTATCGAACCGCTTACGCCGGACGCTTCGGCACGGAAGTACTTCAGGATCGCGTGGGAAGGACGCCCGGCGGTCGCGTGCGTATATCCGGAGGCATTCGATAAGAAGCTTCCGTGGCTGGACACTACGGCGCTCTTTTCCGCCGCCGGCGTTCCCGTTGCCGAGGTGTACGAGGCGGATCCGGAGTCGGGGATCCTGATCCAGCAGGATCTTGGAAACAGGCTGCTCTCGACGGTTCTGGAGTCCCCACCTGATGCGCAAAAGGTGAGGCTGATAGATCAGGCCGTTTCACTCATTGCGAGAATACAGGCGGCGACGGAACTCGCTCGCGAACGCCGTTCGATCGCTTACAGGCTCCGTTTCGACCACGAGAAGCTTGAATGGGAACTCGGATTTTTCCTCGATCACCATTTCGGAAGCTTGCTGAAGAAGCCGCTCCCCAAAGGTCTCGAGACCTCCGTGAGACAGGAATTCTCTTCGCTTGCCGAAGAATTGGCGGAGTATTCCAGATACCTCGCGCACAGGGATTTTCACGCTTCGAACCTGATGCTCACCGATGACGGGCTTATTTACCTGATTGACCATCAGGACGCGAGGCTCGGGTCGGCGGCATACGACCTGGTTTCGCTTCTTCTTGACCGGATCAAGGAGCCGCCATCGAAGCCCCTGCTTGCAGAGAAACGGGACCTCCTCCTGAAGGAAAGAGAGAAACTGGACCTAGAGAGCATCGATCCGGAAGCGTTCGAGTTCGAGTTCGATCTGGTCGCGATCCAAAGGTGCCTGAAGGCGATCGGCACGTTTTCCAACCAGGCAGGCAATTTCGGGAGATCGAACTACCTGCTGTATATCAGCCCTATGTTCGGCGTTGTTGAAGAAACCTGCAGGAAGATCCGCCGGTATCCGGCGATAGTCGAGATGATCGGTGTGGCGCAGGGGAAATTTGATTGATGATGGATCAAACTTATGTTGAAGACCTTTCGGGAAGGATCGGCGAAGATGTCGTCCTGAAAGGCTGGCTCTACAATTCGCGCTCGAGCGGAAAGCTCGTTTTCCTTCAGCTTCGCGACGGAACGGGCATCGTCCAGTGCGTGGTGTTCAAAGGGAATGTCGATGACGACACTTTCGAACAGGCGAAGTCGCTTGGGCAGGAATCGTCGCTCACAGTCCGCGGGAAGGTGAAGGAAGACGCCAGATCGCCGATCGGCGTAGAGATCGACGTCACGGGCGTCGAGGTGGTCCAGGAGGCCCACGACTACCCGATCACTCCGAAAGAGCACGGAACTGAGTTCCTGATGGACAACAGGCATCTGTGGATCCGTTCGAAGAAGCAGCACGCGGTTCTTCGAATCCGGCACACGGTGATCAAGGCGACGCGCGATTATTTCGACGACAACGGCTTTATCCTCGCCGACACGCCTATCTTCACTCCCGCCGCGTGCGAGGGAACGACCACACTGTTCGAGGTCGAATACTTCGAGGACAACAAGGCTTACCTGACCCAGAGCGGGCAGCTCTACAACGAGGCGACCGCCGCGGCGTTCGGAAAGAGCTACGCTTTCGGGCCTACGTTTCGCGCCGAGAAGTCGAAGACACGCAGGCATCTGACCGAATTCTGGATGGTCGAGCCCGAGGTCGCCTTCGCGCATCTCGAGGACATGATGGACCTTGGCGAGGGCCTTATCCTTGCGATCGTATCGAGGGTGCTGGAGGAACGGAAAGAAGAGCTCGAAACCCTCGAACGCGATGTCTCGAAGCTTGAATCGATCGCGTCTCCGTTCCCTAGGATCCACTACGACAAGGCAGTCGAACTGCTCCAGAAGGGTCACGAGGACGGCGAACTGGAGAACAGGTTTGAATGGGGCGGCGATTTCGGGGCTCCGGACGAGACCTTTCTTTCCCAGCAGTTCGGAAAGCCCGTTTTCGTCCATCACTTCCCTGCCGCGATCAAGGCATTCTACTTCGAGAGGGACAGGGAGAGGCCCGAGCTCGCTCTGGGCGTAGACCTTCTCGCGCCAGAAGGCTACGGCGAGATAATAGGCGGCGGAGAGCGGGCGACCGACATAGAATTCCTGGAGAAACAGATCGAAGAACACGGACTGCCGAAGGAATCGTTTGAGTGGTATCTGGATCTGAGGCGCTTCGGATCGGTCCCGCACGCGGGATTCGGAATGGGTATCGAACGATGCACCGCCTGGATGTGCGGGATCGAACACATACGCGAGACGATCCCGTTCCCGAGGATGCTGTACAGGTTGAGACCGTGAGCGGTGAGCAGAGAGCAGTGAAGAGCGTTTCCGAAGCCCGAGTTTTAGCGAGGGCTACCGCGACCAAGTGAGCGGTGAGCAGAGAGCAGTGAAGAGCGTGTCCGAAGCCCGAGTGTTAGCGAGGGCTACCGTGAGTACTGAAAAGAAAGGACTAAGGGTTGACCGGGTTTACGGATTATTGCTGACCGTTTGGAGGTAGCACGCGCTTACGCTTGGGCTTCGGACACACGATCCACAATTCACCACATATGAAAAGGTCACTCACATTCATCGTCCTCCTCGTCTTTCTTGCGATCGCCGTCCCGGCCCAGGAGAAGATCAGGGACATAAGGCCGACCGTCATCCTGATCTCGATCGACGGTTTTCGGTCCGACTATCTCGTCCGGTACCGGCCCAAGTACCTCTTGCGGCTTGCAAGACGCGGAGTGCTTGCCCAATGGATGACGCCTTCCTTTCCTACCAAGACCTTTCCGAACCACTACACGGTAGCAACGGGTCTTTTTCCATCGAATCACGGGATCGTAGCCAACAACATGTACGATCCGGAGTTCGACGCCGAGTTCGGCCTGGGAAAGCGTGAAGAGGTTCAGAACCCGAGGTGGTGGGGCGGCGAGCCGATCTGGGTAACTGCCGAGAAGCAGGGCGAGCGGGCGGGGGCCTATTTCTTTCCTGGAACCGAGACAAAGATCGGAGGAGTCCAGCCGACTTATTGGCGCGATTATGACGGCGAAGTGTCGAACGAAACAAGAGTCGATACAGTGCTCTCCTGGTTCGACCTGCCGCTAGGCAAAAGGCCGACGCTCGTTACGATGTATTTCAGCGATGTCGACGACGCGGGTCACGGTTTCTCGCCTGAGAGCGAAGAGACACGCGACGCTGTTCTAAGAGTGGACGAGATGATCGGTCGGCTTCTGGATGGCCTCAAGAATCGCGGGATCGACCGCAAGGTCAACTTTGTCATCGTCTCGGATCACGGGATGGCCGCGGTCCCGCAGAACAATTCGATCATTCTGGACGATTATTTCGACACCTCGCTTGCGGAACGGATCTTTTGGGTCAGTGAACTGGTACAGATATGGCCCAAGCAAGGAAAGGCCGACGAGATCTACAAAGCGATCAGATCCAAACTTCCGAAGAGCGCGAAGATCTTCGCGAAATCCGAGATACCGGAACGCTTCAAATGGCGGGACCACAAGCGCATTCCGCCTCTTGTGGTTGTTCCGGATCCCGGATGGATCATCGTGAATCGCGAACGCTTCGAAAAGATGCGCGATGAAGGGCGGTTGAATGACGTAAGAGGTTCCCACGGCTACGACAATCTTGCTCCCGAGATGCGCGCGCTGTTCATCGGGAGCGGACCGGCGTTCAAAAGCGGGGCGATCGCCGCGCCGTTCAGGAACGTGGAAGTTTACAACATGATGTGTCACATCCTCGGACTTACCCCTGCCCCGAACGACGGCGATTTCAAGAACGTAGAGATGCTGCTGAAGAAGTGACCTGCGACGAACTTCAAGCTTGTCGCCTGGACCGCGGGCGTCCCCGCCCGCACTTTTTCCGCGCGTTCGCGCGGCGCAAACTAAAGTTCACGTTACCTCGCCTGAACTCGGGCGTCCCCGCCCGCACTTTTTCCGCGCGTTCGCGCGGCGCAAACTGAAGTTAAGGTTACCTCGCCTGAACCCGGGTGCTCCGTAGTTTCTCGTTTCACCGTCGTTTAATATCCCCTCCAATTCCTGTATTATGCATCCGTAACACTCAATTGAACTTACGGGCAATCTGAGCACGTCGTCCGGATCGTGCCGAAAGATCATTTCGCAAATGCCAGCTTCCCCTAAAGAACAGATAGGCAGGTACAAGGTCCTTTCCGAGATCGGAGAGGGCGGAATGGGTAAGGTCTTCCTCGCTGAGGACAGCGACCTCGGTCGCCAGGTAGCGCTGAAGGTGCTTCCCGAAAAATTCTCCGTCGATTCCGAAGGCCTCGACCGTTTCAGGCAGGAGGCGCGCGCCGCGTCGGCGCTCAATCACCCGAACATCATCACGGTGTACGAGGTCGGGGAAAGCGAAGGGACCAATTTCATCGCCACCGAATACATCGACGGAAAGACGCTCCGCGAGCGTATGGACGGGGAAAGGCTGACGTTCGATGAGGTCCTAACCGTGGCGATCCAGACCGCAGAGGCGCTTTCGGCGGCCCACGATGCCGGGATCGTCCATAGGGACATCAAGCCGGAGAACATAATGATCCGGCCCGACGGCTACGTTAAGATCCTGGATTTCGGACTGGCGAAGCTCGCCGAAAATTCGATACCCGGCTCGGATTCGGAGGATCTGACCCGCAAGCTTGTGAAGACCCATCCGGGAGTCGTTATGGGCACCGTCTCGTACATGTCTCCGGAACAGGCGCGCGGCAAGGATATCGACTTCAGGTCGGATGTCTTCAGTTTCGGGGTGGTGCTGTACGAGCTCCTTGGGGGAGAACAGCCGTTCAAAGGCGAGACGATGACCGACATTCTCGCCGCGATCATCAATTCCGAACCGCCCCCGCTTTCAACTCTCGCTCCGCACCTTCCGAAAGAGTTGCTCAGGATCGTCGGAAAGACGCTGAAGAAGCGGAGAGATTCAAGATATCACTCGACGCGAGACCTTCTGGGAGACCTAAGGGAACTTCACGAGGAACTGCTGCTCGAGGCCAAGCTTGAATCCACCGCCGTGCCGGACAGGCCCGAAGGCCGGGAAACCGCGCCGGCGACTCCGACATCGACCGACGGGAACAAGGATGCGCTTCTCCTCACCGAGTTCGAGAACCTGACCGGCGAGGCGATCTTCGATCAGACGCTGAAGACAGCTCTTGCCTTTTCGCTTTCGCAGTCGCCCTTCCTGGATATATTTCCCGACACGAAGGTCCGGCAGACGCTCGGGTGGATGGGCCGGACCGGCGACGAAAAAGTCACTAAAGAGCTCGCTTACGAGATATGTCTCCGCCAGGGACTGAAGGCGTTCATCACCGGAACTATTTCGTCGATGGGATCGACCTTCGTCATCACGCTCGAGGCGGTGAACGCGAGATCCGGCGAGAGCCTGGGACGGCAGTTCGAGCAGGTGAATTCGAAAGAAGAGGTCCTGACGGCGCTGAGCAAGGCCGCGACGGGCCTTCGGGAGCAGCTGGGCGAGAGCCTCAGCTCGATCCAGAAGTACGACATTCCTGTCGAGTTCGCCACCACATCCTCGCTCGAAGCGCTCGAGTATTTCACGCTTGCCTACGAACAGCAGAACACGGGAAAAACTCTCGAGGCGATCCCCTTTTATAAGAAGGCGCTGGAGTACGATCCTAACTTCGCTTCCGTCTATTCGGGCCTTGGCGTGATCTACGCGAACACGGACCAGTGGAAGCTCGCCGCGGAGATGATCGAGAAAGCGTACGAGCTACGGCATTCCGTCAGCGAGAACGAGAAGCTCAGGATCGTTTATTTCTATTACAAGCTGGTCACGGGCGAGATCGACAAGGCGATCGACACGCTCGAGGTCTGGCGCAAGACATATCCTTCGCATGTTGTGGCGCTTGTGAATCTCGCTGACAGTTACGAGCGGATCGGGCAATCTGAGCGCTCCGTCGAGGCAGCTCGCGGCGCGATGCGGCTCGATTCGAACAACGCTGTCGCGTATATGAACCTCGCCGAATCGCTGCTTTCGCTGGGCAGGCTCGACGAGTTCAAAGAGGTCCTGGAAAAGGCAGCGGAAAAGAATCTCGACGGCGATTACTTTCATATGCTGCCGTATATGGTTGCTTTCATGGAAGGCGACGCGGCGGAAATGCAGCGCCACCTCAACTGGTTCAACGGCCGCGCCGACGAATACCTCGCGCTCGATCTTCTGACGGGAACCGCGGCGTTCAAGGGCCAGTGGAGAAAGTCCCAGGACCATTCTAGAAAGTCGGTCGAAATGGCGACTAGGAGCGGAGCGAAGGAGGTCGCTGCTCAGTTCGCGGCCGACCAGGCGGTCCGGATCGCGTTCTGGCGTTCGGGAACGCCCGAGCTTCCAGATCCCGGAGACAAACAGCTTGCAGCGGTCCTGAAGACCCAGACGAACAAGGCTATGTCGCTGGAGAAGAGCAGTTCGGTCCTCTCGCACTGCGCTTTGGCGCTTGCCGTCGGAGGCCTTGCGGACGAGGCTCGCGAGATCGTTGCGCAACTGCGCTCTTCGAGGCCGAAGGACACCATCATTAACGAGCTGTGGATCACGACCGTGCTTTCCGCCCTCGAGATCCAGAACGGCAGACCGAAGGACGCGCTCGAGCATCTTGAGACCGCCGAAAGGTTCGAACGCGAGGGCTATTTCTTCCAGAGATACCTGCGGGCTTTCGCTTATTCTGCGCTCGGATATCCGGACGATGCGCTGAGAGAGTTCGGCAAGATCGTCGACCACCGCGGCGAGGCGGTCCTTTCTTCGATCTATCCGCTTGCCCAGCTGGGGAAGGCGAGGATATTGAAAGACAAGTCGGAATACGAGAGATTCTTCGAACTCTGGCAGGACGCCGACGAGGATATGCCGGCGCTCGTTGCGGCGAGAAAGGAATACGAAAAACTTTAGACACAGATGAACACGGATTTAATAGGATGGCGAAGGGCGTAACTCCTATTGAATCATCTGTGTTGATCCGTGTCCCTCATTTCGTCTGCAGAGCGTTTTTTCTTCGTGATCCTTCGTGAGGCTTCGTGGATCGGCCCACTTTCGATTTACACCTCTGCTCCCGCCTGACGGCGGGCGACAAGCTTAGCGTCACGCGCACAAGTGCGACTGCTAAACGACTCACTACTTACCGCTGACCGCTTATCGCTCACTGTTCAGCCACGTTCAGGCGCACAAGTGCGCCTGCTAAACGGCTCACTGCTCCCTGCTCCCTGCTCACAGCCCATCCGCTTGATCCCCTTCATCCCTGTTCCTAATAGTCACCACCGCGATCTCCGGCGGCACCATAAAGCGAAACGGCAGTATGCTCGTTCCCACGCCCGTGGTGACGAACATCTCCACACCTCGCTCCGTGATGTGACCTCTTGCGTATTGCTGGCCGTAACTCGAGGGAATCATGGGGGAGCCGATTATTGGAAACCAGACCTGGCCTCCGTGCGTGTGGCCCGCAAGGAACAGTTTGAGTTTGTCTGAAACCGCCAATTCTCCCGTAACCAGCTTGATCATGTCCGGGCTGTGACTCAGCGCGATGATGTCACCGGTACCTTTCGAGACCTCGATCGCACGCTTCGCGCCTTTCGAATAGACCGCCCATTCGTCGACCAATGTGTGGTCCTTAAGCCCCAGAAGCCGCAAGTCCGCACCGCCTATGTCGATCGTAACGACCTCGTGTTCCAGCACTCGTATGCCGCGCGACTCCAATGCCGACGAGATCTTGCCGGCGTCGTTCCAAATGTCGTGGTTCCCAAGGACCGCGTAGACACCGTACTCCGCCTTCAAGGGCTTCAGCCGCTCGGCGATTTCATCGATCGGCATTTTGAGTTCGGAGTGGTCCTCCCGGGCCTGAGAAATGAAATCGCCGAGCAGGACAATAAGATCCGCATTCTCCTCGTTCGCCTTGGCCACGACCAGGTCTATTTTCTCGGGGTCCACGTCGTTCGAGCCGCCGTGTATGTCGGAGATCATCACGATCTTCATTCCGTCGAACGCGCGGTTCCAGTTCGCGACCTCGATATCGGCGCGAGTCACGACGAGCCTAGTCGGCTCGATGAAATACGCGTACCCGAGCGCCGCGACACCGAGTCCGGCGAGAAACGCGAGAACGATTCCCGCCTTCCGTATACTGTCTCTTGTAAAAATTGGCATCAGTCGGTGAAGTATTCTTTCCAGCGGGAATCGACGAGCTTGACGGTGTCCGGATGAGGCTCAACCTCGTCGGGGTACCAGGGCTTCATTCGCGAGTCGATAACGATCGGAGCCTCGTAGCAAATGTGGTTGTTCTCGACCCTCGTCCCGCCTGCGGCGATGTCCGTCGACGGGTTGAACCGCGTCCAGGTCGCCCAAAGGAACTTGTCCGTCGATTCCGCAAATTCTATCGAATCGTGCAGAATTACCACCTGCCAGTCCTTGAACCGGGCGTCCGCGGCTATCCTCGCCTTCAGATCGTTCCCGGACTCATAGCCTTCGGCCTCGAGCACGAGGCACCCTCCGCAGAAGGGCCTCGCGGCCGAAATGCCTTTTGGAAGGTCGCCTTTGAATTCGCGCTTGAGTTCCCTTTTCGCGTCTCCCACTCCGACAAGCATCGCCTTGCTGCCGTGGTTTATCTTGCCCGAAGCGTAATCGAGCGTGTCGAACGATGTACGGTCGAAGATGAAGAAATCGGTTTCCCAATCGACTCGGGCGAGGATGTGCTCGAAAAGGGGCTTGAACTCCCTTAGGTCCTGCGGTTTGTCGGTGAGCATCAGGAACTTCGTCAACGAGAGTTGGCCCTCGCCCAGTATCCTGAATCCCGCCCCCAGAGCTTCCCTTGCGTACCGTTCTTTCACGACCGCCGCCGCGAGCGAATGAAACCCCGTTTCGCCAAAGCTCCAAAGGTCGAGCACCGCCGGCATAACGAGCGGAAACAGAGGCGACAGAAGCTCCTGCAAATAATCGCCTATGAAGAAGTCTTCCTGCCTCGGCTTGCCCACGACGGTCGCCGGATAGACCGCTCCCTTTCTGTGGAATATGCCCTCGATCTCGATCACGGGATAGTCGTGCGCAAGCGAATAATACCCATAGTGATCGCCGAACGGCCCTTCGGGACGCCTTTTTTTCGGGGGCACGCGACCAGATATCACAAATTCGGCTTCGGACAGCATACGGAGGCCGCCTTCGAGAGGGCTTCTGACCATATCGATCTTGCCGTCATTCAGAAGCGACGCGAGCATAAGCTCCGGCACGTCTTCCGGAAGAGGCGCGACCGCGGCGAGGATCATCGCCGGCGGGCCGCCTATGAAAACGTTTATCGGGAGCGATTCGCCGCGTTTCTCCGCCTCGAAGTAGTGAAATCCGCCGCCCTTGTGTATCTGCCAGTGGATGCCGCATTCCTTCGGGCCGTAGCGCTGGATGCGGTACATCCCCAGGTTGTGCTTTCCGGTGGAAGGACTCTCGGTGTAAACGAGCGGAAGAGTGACGAAATGTCCGCCGTCTGCCGGCCAGAGCTGTAGAAGAGGCAGTCTCTCCAGGTCCGTTGGTTCGATCCTGCCCTCGGTGACCGGGCCATAGCTTTTCTTTCGTGTCCCTAGTTTCAGACCCGTCCAGGCCATGTCCTTGTACTGCCAGAGCTCGCGCGGCTTTGGAGGAAGAAGCACCTCGACCATTTCGACCGCCCTTCGCACGAAGTCCTTAGGCATCGTCCCGAACCCGAGTTCGATCCGGCGCGCGGTGCCGAAAAGGTTCGTCACGACGGGAAACTCGGATCCCCTTACGTTCGTGAACAGAAGCGCGGGGCCGCCTTCGTCGATAACGCGCCGGTGGATCTCCGCGATCTCCAGATACGGATCGACCTGCGAGCTGACCTCTTTCAGCTCTCCTTCACGCGCCAGGGCGTCCAAAAATGTCCTCAGGTTCTTGTGCATCAGGAACTATGGGATTCGAGAAACAAGGGCGGCCGGTTTCGCAACCAACCGCCCGTGATTATCCACTCTGTCCGGCAGTCTAGCGGGCTCGGCCCGACCGCAGGTCGCTGCTGTTCAGGTCCAGGTTCGAGGCCTTGATGACCTCGATCGTGCGGTTAGGGAACCGCTTCGTAAGGTCATCGAGGAACAGCTTCGCGTCGCCGACGATGATCAGGTCGCCGCCTTTGAGATTCCTGGACGCAAAGTTCTTGATCTCGTCGCTCGAGACCTTGCCAACATCATCGATAAAGGAATTCAGCAGTCCGGGTTCAAGTCCATACAGATAGAGATCCCTGATCCTCGCCGCCAGCCCGTTGTTCGTCTGGAGGCCTCGCCCAAAACCGCCAGTTACGACTGCCTTGCGGGGTACCATCTCGGAATTCGCGATATCGCTGCTGGTCAGTTTTTCGACCTCCGCGAGAATCAGTTCGGCGACTTCGGCCGCTGACTCGTTCTTGGTCTGTGTAGTCGCATTGAAGTTGGCATCGTGTGAGCGCCAGTCGAAATTACTTCTTGCTCCGTAGCTCAACCCGCGTTTTATCCTGATCTCCTGATTGAGCCTTGCCGAATATCCACCGCCAAGTACCGAATTCAAAACCAACGAAGGGTTGTAAATTTCGTTCGTCTCACACCGGATCTTGATACTTTCAGCTTCCCCTTCTACGGCGAAACACTCAAGCCTGCCTTCTGCAAGCCTTCTCGCGTAACCGACCGCCGCCTGTCCGGAATCGGGCAAATCGATCACAAGCATCCGTTTAAGTGTTTCACTTGGCTCAACTTTGGGACGAGTCATTGGGATATCATCTTTCCGGGTCAAAGTCGTTGCAGAACTCTCCGGCGACTTCCACCCCCCGAAGAACAGCCTCCCGTACCTGATCCCTTCTTCCTTCGTGATGTCCCCGGCGAAGATCAGAACGGCGTTCTTCGGATGGTAATTGGCGTAGTGGAACGTCTCGATGTCGCGTGTGCGGATCCTCTCGATCGACTCCGGAGTTCCTTCGTTTGAATGCTCGCCGTACGTGTACCGCGAAGCCACGTAGTTCCAAACCGGACCGGGCTGTTTCAGCTGGACCTTGAGGTTGTCGATCCTCTGCTTCTTTAGAAGATTCAGCTCGTCTGCAGGAAACGTAGGCCTCAGCACGGAATCGGCCATTATCGCCATCGCTTTCGGCAGCTTATCCCGCATCACCGAGACGTTCGCGACGGAGCTGTTCCAGTCGGCGCCGGTGAAGAAGCTTGCGCCGAGGAATTCCATTTCCTGGGCGATCTGGGTGGCGTTACGAAGATCGGTGCCTTTCGTGAGCATATCGGCAGTGATGTTTGCGAGACCCGCGTGAGAGGAGTTTTCAAGTCCCGCTCCTCCGCGTATCAGAAGCGAAACGGTAACGAGCGGAAGGTCGCGCTTGCTTACTATCACGATGGTAAGCCCGTTGATCAGTTTCACCTCTTCAACAGTCGGAATCTCTACCGAGCGCGGCTCGGAAGGCGGAGGAGGCGTTTCCTTCGGCTGCTGAGCTGTCAAAGGCGCGGCGAATGCAGCGAATACAAGGCTTAAAACCACTGACTTAATGAAGTACTTGAAGTTCATCTCACACCTCCTTCGTTTTCTTCAGCAGGTTTACTCGACTCTTCGGCTTCACCGTTACGGTAGTTGATAACCACGCGATTCTTTCCACCCATGTATTTATTAACAACCCGCTTTAAGTCATCTACTGTAACTGCCTGTAATCGCTTGACTTCTGAGTTAGCCGCTTTCGCGTCTCCCTGATAAATGATAGCTTCTCCGATCGCCACGGCTTTGCCGTTGACCGTCTCGCGGTCGCGGAGGATTCGGGTGATCAATACGTTCTTTGCCTTCTCGATCTCGATAGAGGTCGGTGCCTCTTCCTTCAGATTCGCGATCTCTTCGTCTATCGCCTTCTCCATCTCGGCGGTCGTCTTACCGCTGGCCGCGATCGCGTAGAAGATCAGGAGCCCCGGATCGGTGCGAATGTCCGCGAAAAATCCTACGTCCTGCGCCAGCTGTTTCTTGTAAACAAGCGACTGGTAAAGCCTGGAGCTCTCGCCGCCGGAGAGGATCGCCTGAAGTACTTCCAGGGCCGCGACGTCTTCACTTGTGGACGGAGGAGCGAGATACGTGATCCCGAGCGCGGGACAGCATTCCGGCACGTTCGGCCTCGTGCGATCGTATCTCTCTTCCTCGGTCTTCGCAGGCTCTTCGACGGTGACGCGCTTGATCGCCCCGTCGGGGTTCTTGATACCAGCGAAGTACTTGTCTACCCACTTGTCGAGCTGCGCCCGGTCGAATTCGCCGACGACGATCAAAGCCGCGTTGTCGGGCCGGTAATAATCGCGGTAAAAGGCGAACGCGTCCTCGATCGTCGCCGCGTTAAGTTCGTCGAGATTCCCGATCACGCCGCGTTTGTAAGGATGTTTCGTGAACGAGAGGCTGTCCAGATATTGGAAGAACATTCCGTACGGATTGGCGAGCACGCCCTGACGGAACTCCTCTTTCACGACGTCCCTCTCCGATGCGAAATTGCCTTCATCGACTGCGAGATTGACCATTCTCTCGGCCTCGGCCCAGAGAAGCGACTCGAGGTAGTTCGAGGGGATCTCTTCGTAGTAATTGGTCAGGTCCTCGCGGGTCGAAGCGTTGTTCCATCCGCCGACGTCCTCGGTCAGCCTGTCCATTGTCTCGTTCGGCATGTTCTTCGTCGCCTTGAACATCATATGCTCGAACATATGCGCGAAACCGGACTTACCCACGGGATCGTCCTTGCCCCCGACGCGATACCAGACCTGAACGGTCACAACCGGATTCGAACGGTCCTGGACGGTCACGACTTTCATCCCGTTCGACAGGGTGCGTTCAAAGATAGGCATCTCCGGCACCTTGGTCTGCGCCGCAGCGGCGGCTGCAAATGTTAACAGAAGGAGAGTTATGGATAATTTCTTCATATGTTTTTCTCCGTTTCGGCTACCGCCTCACTTTTGCTCTTCATCTTCTCCTTGCGTCACTTTGCGTCTTGGCGACTTTGCGGGCGATCTTATACGACCTCCACCCGCTTCGCACGTGAAGAAGTCTCTCGCAAAGGCGCAAAGCCGCCAAGATCCGCCAAGTCTTTTCATCGCCGCTATGGCGGGGCCAAGGATGCTCTTCTTTGCGGCGCTTTGCGTCTTGACGACTTTGCCGTAGGCCTTAAACGACTTCCGGCCGCTTCACAGATGAAGAAGTCTCTCGCAAAGGCGCAAAGCCGCCAAGATCCGCAAAGAAGAATAATTCGAACCGGCAGCGCCGGCGACGTGCCTTACATTGATCAATGTTCAATGACCATTGACCATTGTTACGAGTATTCGTAAAACCCGCGGCCCGACTTCCTTCCAAGCCATCCCGCGTCAACATATTTCTTCAACAATGGGCACGGCCGGTACTTCGGATCGCCCAGGCCCTCGTGCAGTACGTTCAGGATCGCCAGGCAGACATCGAGGCCTATAAAATCCGCGAGCGTCAGAGGCCCCATCGGGTGATTCATCCCCAGTTTCATTATCTCGTCGATCGATTCCCTGGTGGCGACCCCCTCGTGTAAAGCGAAAACCGCCTCATTGATCATCGGCATAAGGATGCGGTTCGAGACGAAGCCGGGATAATCGTTGCATTCGACCGGGACCTTTCCGAGCTTCTCCGACATTTCCTTGACCGAGGCATATGTCTCGTCGGAAGTCTCGATTCCCCGGATCACCTCGACAAGCTTCATCAGCGGGACGGGGTTGAAGAAATGCATCCCGATCACCTTGTCGGGCCGCTTGGTCGTCGCGGCGATCTTCGTGATGGAGATCGATGACGTGTTGGTCGCAAGGATCGCATCCGGCTTGGCCACGAGGTCGAGCTCGCCAAAGATCGACTTCTTGACCTCGAAATTCTCGGTCGCGGCCTCGACGATAAGATCGCAGTCGGAGATCGCGGCATAGTCCGTTGTCCCCTCGATCCGGCCGAGCGCGGCGGACTTCTCGTCCTCCGTCATCTTTTCCTTGCTCACGAATCGGTCGAGGCTCTTCCCGATCGCCGAGATCCCTCTCTCGACGAATTCTTCGGCAACGTCGCTCATCACGACGTCGAAACCGTTCACGGCCGCGGTCTGGGCGATCCCGTTGCCCATCGTGCCGGAGCCGATAACACCTATCTTGTTGCTCATAATGGTCTTAAAGTGATGTTTCTATTGTGTTTGTTTGAGCGGATATGGTTAAAAAGATAGACGAAATCCGGGGGGAAGACAAACAGGCGTCAATGACCAGTGGCCATTGAACATTGACCATTGACCGGCGCCATCGGCGCATAATGTTAATAGCAACGCGACGATGGCGAGAGCCTCGGTTCCGTTAGGGGCCGAACGCCGCGGCAACCTCCAACAAAACTGGGCTCCCAAAGGAGCCCGGATCTCTTCTCGCCCGAACAAGCCTGAGCTCTTCGGTTATGCCCGTCGCTTGCGCTCCGGGTTCCGATGCCTCAGTCCCGAGATCACTGCCAGCTGTTCGGAGGCGGCGGTACCTGCGTCGACATCCCGCCCTCGTAGAACGCCTTGCCCATATCTCCGAAAAAGAACCAGATCCCGTAGATCCCGAGCGCAGTTCCCAAGGGGAAATTCATAATGCACAGGATGCTCGCGATGATTCCGAGAACGCGGCCGATCTGCGCCTCCTTGTAGATCTTCCAGCCCGTGACTAGATAGAAGACCGAGAAGATCAGGATCATCGCCGAAACAACGACAGCGAGAATGATGAAGATCCCGCCGACGGTCTGCGCCTCGCGCTCTCGTACGGATGTCAGCATCATCGTGCCCATCCCGCCGTAGATCAGCGCGAAGATCACTGATCCCAATACCGAGAGCCCGCCGTTGATGAGAAAGAAGATCCCAAGAAGCCTGTTATGATCTCTCGCAGTCATTTGTCCAACTCCTATTTAAATCCCGTAAAGTGCGTTTCCGCTGAACATTACGGTCAACGTGCGGGCCGGGTTCCAGGGTTCAGTCGCGCTCGACAGCCATCGCGACGGAATTCCCGCCTCCGAGGCAAAGCGCGGCGACACCTTTTTTCACTCCTCGGCGCTTCATCTCGTAAAGCAGCGTCGTAAGGATCCTCGAACCGCTGTTGCCGATGGCGTGACCGAGCGCGACCGCGCCTCCGTTGACGTTCACCTTGTCCATATCTAGCCCGAGTTCCTTCATCACTCCAAGCGCCTGGACCGAGAAAGCCTCGTTCAGCTCGAAAAGATCGACGTCCTCCATCGACCAGCCGGCTTTCTCCAGCACGTTCAGGACTCCTTGCACGGGAGCCATCATGATCAGCTTCGGCTCTATGCCGGACGTCGCATACGCAACGATCTTCGCGAGCGGCTCGACGCCCATCGCTTTCGCCTTATCCGCCGAGGTCACAACGACCGCCGAGGCTCCGTCGTTGACACCGGGGGCGTTCCCGGCAGTAACGGTGCCGCCGTCCTTCTTGAATGCCGGCCTCAGTTTCGATAGTCCTTCGACCGATGTGTCGTCTCGGATCGTCTCATCCTTGTCGAACGTCACCGGATCGCCCTTTCTCTGCGGGATCTCGATCGGGACGATCTCGTCGGAGAAGCGGCCTTCGTCGCGCGCCTCCATTGCCTTGCGGTGCGAGTTGTAGGCGTACTCGTCCTGCTCGCCTCTACCGATCTGATATTTCTCCGAAACGACCTCGCCGGTGTTGCCCATGTGCCAGTTCTCGAACGGGCACCAGAGGCCGTCGTGGATCATAAGGTCGGTCGCCGTCTTGTTGCCCATACGGAACCCTTCGCGGGCTTCCGGAAGCGCGTACGGAATGTTCGACATCGATTCCATCCCGCCTGCGACGACGAAATCGGAATCTCCCAAACGGATCGATTGCGCAGCAAGCGAAACGGCACGCAATCCGGACCCGCAGACCATGTTCACGGTCAGCGCGGAAACCTCCGGCGGAAGCTCCGCCTTGAGAGCCGCTTGCCTTGCGGGCGCCTGGCCGAGTCCCGCCTGGACCACGCAGCCCATTATCACTTCATCGACGTCCTCGTTCTTGATCCCGGCGCGCTTGACAGCCTCTTTGACCGCTGCGGCGCCCAGATCGGTCGCCGAGAAGGGCATAAGGCTGCCCATATATCTGCCGGTCGCCGTCCTCGCGGCGCTGATTATTACTGCTTCTTTTAATTCGCTCATCTATCGTCACCCCTTTTGAAATATGAAGTTTGGTAATTGCGTTCGGAAAAATAAAGTCTCTCATTTCGGGAAATTCTAAGCAAAGAAGGAGAAAACAAGATGGACAGGATACACAAGGTACTGGATCTCAGAGGCCAATCAGCCGAATTTCCTGGAACCGTCCATGTTATGGTTACGGCCGCCCAATCCTGACTATCCTGTCCATCCTGTTTCTTTCCTACTCTCCCGTTTCTCCGATGTCCTCGTTCCACACCTCCGGATGCGCTTCGATAAATGCCCCGAGGAGGTCCTTGCATTCCTCACTGTCGAGATCGATCACCTTAACGCCGTTATCGCGCAACCATTCGATCCCGCCCGAGAAGGTCTCGGACTCGCCGACGACGACCGTTCCGATCCTGAATTGGCGGATCAGACCGCTGCAGTACCAGCAAGGCGCGAGAGTAGTGACCATCACCGTGCTCCGGTAGTCGGTCTGCCGTCCGGCGTTCCGGAACGCGTCCGTTTCTCCGTGCACCGAAGGATCGTCGTGCTGGATCCGGCGGTTCCGGCCCTTTCCAAGGAGATTCCCGTCGCTGTCGAACAACGCCGCGCCGATCGGGACGCCGCCCTCCGCCGCGCCGAGTCTCGCTTCGGAAAGCGCGGTTTCGAGCATTTCTTCGTAAGTCATTCTCGCTCCTTTGCTGTGCCTTTCTTGAATAACCCTTTTTGCCGCAATAAGATTTGAATTATGTCACAGGATTACAGGGCGGGCGATTACCTTATATTTCAGATCGAGGCCGGCTACGGACTGCTCAGACTGCTTTCGGTCGATGAATCGGATGGCGGAAGGATCTGGCACATAGCGGCTTACGAGGACCTTTTTCTGGACGTCGAAAGCGCCGACTCGGCGATCGCTTCCGACCGTCAGCTCAAGACCGGAAAGCCTCACATCGCGCTCACGACAAGGGCCTTCGAAGCGACACAGACAGCGAGAATGGGAAACCGCAAGCTTGAGGAATCCGAGCTCGAACCTTTGAGAGAATGGCACGCCTCCGGGAACGGCGATGTGTCGGATCTTTCTGTGAGATTGCTGCTGGGACTCCGGTAGTATGTGTCCGGAGGCCGACCGTCAGGGAGGGCTACCATCATCAGTTCCAAGTTCCAGGTTCAAAGTTCCAAGGCTATGTCCGAAGCCCGAACGTAACGGAGGGCCTCGGACACCCTGATCACCGCTCACCGCTTACCGCCACTGCTCACTGCTAGCAGCTCACCGCTCACTTTCCGACGGTAGCCCTCCCTCACCGTCGGGCCTCGGACACCCTGCTCACTGCTAACAGATCACCGCTCCCGAAGCGGGCAAGTCCGCCGCTAAACGGCTCATTGCTCACCGTTTTTCCAGTTCTCTCGTAGTTTCTTCAACGACGCTGGAAGGCACGGCGTGTGAAGGGTCGGCCTCAGGAAGAATAAGTTCGGGTTCATCAGAACCTTCCAGCTTTCCGGTTTCGGCGCCCTTTCCTTTCTTCTTGAACTTCTCTTTTCTAATGAACCGCTTGCGGAGTTTCCAGTTGTTGAAGAAGCTGACCGTCTGCCAGATCCCGATCACGTAGAAGAGCGAGATCGCGGACCATATCAAAGGCGTAACATCGTCCATCCCGGCGTGATAGATGAGCAATGCCGTAGCCATCCCAACGGCTGCAACCGCCGAAAGGACGTTGAAGATCAGCGACATCTTGAACTGCTCGGCGGGCGACTTCGGCATATTTCCACCGGATTCGAAATCCGGAAGATACTCGCCGCACTGCCGGCAGTACGTGTTCTCCGTCTGGTCAGATTTTCCGCAGGTAGGACAAAACATTGTGAGCGTAAGCAGTGAGCCGTGAGCAGCCACTCCTTTGTCTTTTTAGGCCATGTATGTTTCTTTTAGTTGAACGAGTGACGTAGGCCAAACGTTCGCGGCTCACCGCTCACTGCTTACCGCTCACTGCTCACCGCTCGCTGACTCAGATTCCCCTTCTCCTCATCTCCCGGCTTATCAGATCGAGCTCGCGGCTCATCTGGCCGGTGACCGAGGTATTTTCGCGCGCTCGTCGGATCAGATACGGCACCGCGTCCTTTACGGGACCGTACGGGACGTATTTCGACACGTTGAACCCGTTGTCGGCGAGGATGTACGACAGGTTGTCGCTCATCCCGTAAAGCTGCGAGAAATGGCAGTGCGGGTGATCGTGATCGAGCCGCTTCTCTTCCATAAGCTGAGCCATCTTCTGTGTGCTTTCTTCATTGTGCGTGCCGTTGACGAACGATATCTCGTCGATGTGTTCGATACAGTATTTGACCGCGGCGTCGTAGGCTTCGTCGGTCGCCTTTTTGTCCGGCTGTATCGGCGAAGGATAGCCATTTTCCTCGGCACGCTCGCGCTCCTTTTCCATATAAGCGCCGCGGACCAGCTTTACCGCGAAGAAGTAGCCTTTTTCAGCAGCTTCCCTGTGCTTCATCTGCAGGTACTCCAAACGGTCGTGTCGATATAACTGGGTCGTCGTGTAAACGATCGGGGCTTCGGTGTTGCATTCTTCCATCATCCCCATCGCGAGCTGATCGATCGCTTCCTGGATCCAGGATTCTTCGGCGTCTATAAAAACCGGCTGGCCGATCTTTTTCGCATATTCGCAGATCTCGCGGACCCTTGATTGGGCATTCTCCCACTTCAACTTGTTCGAAGCCGGAAGTTCGACGCCGGAGGACACCTTCTCGAGAGTCCCAAGCGGAGCGATGCCCGTAACCTTGAATACCGCGAAAGGTATGTCGTCATCGTTCTTTGCGCGGTCTAGGTTTCTGATCACCTCTTCTTTGCCGAAATCGAAGTCCGCCTCGGTCGTTTTTCCCTCGACGGAATAATCCAGGATCGCGCCGATCCCCGAATTTCCAAGCCGGTCGATCGTCGCCTGACATTCCTCGATCGTCTCACCGCCGCAGAACTGCTCGAAGATCGTGCGTTTGATAAGCCATTCGACCGGAAGGCCGATCGAAAGCGCGAATTCGGCGCTGCGAGTGCCGATCCCGTTGAGTATCGGCGAATTCATAAGCTTGAAAAGCCGGTACTTCTCCCTCAATTCCGCGTCCGATTTATCCTTGAACGCCGTTTCCGTGTCCTGGAAATCCAGCCTAAAGTCGCTCATACGAGTAATTTAACACAGGTGTCGCTGATACGGGGACAGCCGTCGACCGCCGATTGTCAGTCACCGCGATATGCCTTATCATTTAGGTTTTTCGCCCGCCGTGCGGGCCATTCGAAGCAGTCAGAGGGCATATGAGCAAAGGAATACCGAAGAGAAGCGAGGATTATTCGGCGTGGTACAACGAGATCATCAAGCGGGCGGGACTCGCGGAGAACTCGCCGGTTCGCGGCTGTATGATCATAAAGCCGTACGGCTTCGCTATCTGGGAGAAGATGCAGAAGGCTTTGGACGACATGTTCAAGGCGACGGGACACCAGAACGCCTATTTCCCGCTCTTCGTTCCGAAGTCCTTTCTCGAAAAGGAAGAAGAGCACGCCGAAGGCTTCGCGAAGGAATGCGCGGTCGTGACGCATTATCGCCTGAAGGCAAATCCGGACGGCAAAGGGCTTATCGTTGACGAGAATTCCGAACTTGAAGAGCCGCTCATCATCCGCCCGACTTCCGAGACCGTGATCTGGAATGCCTACCGGAACTGGATACAGTCGTGGCGTGACCTTCCGATCCTTATCAACCAGTGGGGCAACGTCGTACGCTGGGAGATGAGGACGCGTTTGTTCCTGCGCACGGCGGAGTTCCTTTGGCAGGAAGGCCACACCGCCCACGCTTCAGAACAGGAGGCGATCGAAGAGACCGAGAGAATGCTCGGCGTGTACTCTACCTTCGCCGAGGACTGGATGGCGCTGCCGGTGATCCAGGGACTCAAGA
>JAGFIQ010000071.1 GCA_024103495.1 Aridibacter famidurans | reverse complement strand
CGTTTCGAAGGATGGGTGCCTCGATCGACATTGAGGTAACGGCAGAGCAAGGCGGCGAGCCGTCCGGCACGATCTCGGTAAAGGGAGGTCTCGAATCTCCGAAAGACGCAGTGGTCATCGGCGGGCGTTCGATCGCGAACGTGATCGACGAACTGCCCGTCCTCGCCGTTCTGGGGGCCAGGCTCGAAGGCGGGATCGAAGTCAAGGATGCCGTCGAGCTCCGAAAGAAGGAATCGGACCGGATCTCTGCAATCGTGGCCAATTTGAGAAAAATGGGTGCCGATGTCGAGGAGTACGACGACGGATTCCGTGTCGGGAGATCGGAACTGAAGGGCGCTGAAGTGCATTCGTTTGGCGACCACAGGGTCGCTATGGCGTTCGCGGTGGCCGCGCTCTTTGCGGAAGGGGAGACCTATATCGAAGACGCCGAATGTGCCAACGTGTCCTTTCCCGGATTTTTCGGTGTTCTGGAGAGTATTGTAAGCTAGACGCTTCTATGGGAAACGACGGCACCCGGATCGTGCTCACGGGTTTCATGGGCGTGGGGAAATCGACGGTCGCAAGGCATCTCGCGAGGCTGACCGGCAAACGCCAGGTCGATCTGGATGACGAGATCGAGCGCAGACGTGCGGTCTCGATCCCGGAAATAGTGAAGAATGGCGGGATCGAACGGTTCAGGCAGATCGAAACCGAGGTCCTTGGAGAGGTGTTGGCATCGCCCAAAGCGGCGATCATTTCTCTTGGCGGGGGCGCGTGGATAACCGAGGCGAACCGCGAGATGATCAAGAACAGCGGCGTCACAGCGGTCTGGCTCGAGACGACATTCGAACATTGCTGGCGGAACATAAGATTCTCGCGCAAGGAAAGACCGCTTGTGAAGAATAAGCGCCAGGCACGCAAGCTGTTCGACGAAAGGGAAAGGTACTACTGCCTGGCCGATTGGCATTTCGTGATCGACCGTGGATATAATTCTTTCGATATCGCACAGAAGATAGCTTCGGATGTGTTCTCGATTGACGCCGTGGCAGCGCGCGGGAGGCGGCGCAATAGATGATCCGGTTCGGATCGAACGCGGCGGGCGGGGAGCTGTTTAAGTGAGCTAAAGTCAGTATTTGGAGGTATTTATGAAAACCAAGATTTGGATACTCGGTGTCGCACTTGTCGCGCTTTTCGCCGCCGCTTGCGGCGGTCCTACCGATGCGGAACTCAAAACGAAGGCAGAAGACGCGCTCAAGGGCGATCCGGCGACATCGAGCGTTACCGTTGAAGTGAAGGACGGGGCCGCGACGATCTCGGGTGAAGTGAAAGACGATGCCGCCAAAGCGAAGGCGGCGGAACTCGCCAAGGTGGAAGGCGTTTCTTCGGTAACGAATGATGTGGTCGTTGCTGCTGCACCGCCTCCCATAGCTTCCGCCGACGATCCCACTTTGAAGACCAAAGCGGAGGAAGCTCTGAAAGCCAAGAACTGCGGCGATATCTCTGTAGAGGTCTCGGAAGGAAAGGTCACACTTAGAGGGACCGTAACCCGAGAGAAACTTCCGGAATGCATGATGGCTGTCCAGGAAACGAAGCCGAAGAGCGTTGAGAACCAGCTTCAGGTTCAGAACTGATCAGGGAGGTAACTACTATGTTGACAGATAAATACAGTTCTCTTATCGATATGGCTAACACGATGGGAGTCGAGGACCTGACGATCAACGAGGGCGACGGAGTGCTTCATATCGACGGAACGGCCAAGAGCGACTCCGACAAGAAGGCGCTTTGGGACGAATACGGCCGGATCGATCCCGATTTCCGTTCGGGGGATCTTGTTCTTAATATCGCCAGCGCCGGCGGAGGAGTTGCGACCACCTACACGGTTCAGTCGGGCGATACTCTGAGCGGGATCGGGAAGAAATACGGCGTTTCCTGG
>JAGFIQ010000066.1 GCA_024103495.1 Aridibacter famidurans | reverse complement strand
TCGTGGTTCAGATCGATCTCAACCACGAAGGAACACGAAGATACACAAAGTGGGACAGAGAGCGGAAAGCGATGAGCCGTGAACGGTGAGCTGGGCAGAAACGCGACCGTCAGGGAGCGTGCCGATTACGGGGGCAACGAGGCGGGAGCACTAATATGACCACGATCCGACATTCCAGACTCGGTATCGCGTCCGCGATCATCGCCGGCGCCGTTCCCTTAAGCCTCGTGCTTCTTTACGCCCTCGGGATCGCGCTTGGCACACGCAAAGGCTCGCCCGGAAATGTCGTGATCATAGTTGCGGTGGTCTTTTCGTTACTGGGCCCGTTCGCGCATCTCGTGGGCGCGGGCCTGGGGATCGGGGGCCTGTTTACGAACCGGCGCAAGTTATTTCCGGTTACCGGCACAGTTCTGAACCTGATCCTGGGACTGGGCGGGGCGCTGATCCTTGTATGGGTCGCGCGGAGCATTACATACGGATTTCGTTGACCGAAAGCGCAATGGGGGGGGCACGTTCGTATAGAACACCGGATGGTCTTCTGGCACTCAGTCCTCAGACCTTTTCTCTCAGTCCTTCCCGTCTCACTCCGAAGTGAAAATGATAAAGATCGCGATTCCGAGCGCGATAAGCGCCCCGAGGATCACCATCGCAATCCTTCCCGGGTCCTGAGCCTGCGCCCGTGTGTCCGGATAGATCGATTGCGGCTGCTGCTCCTGAAGGGCCTGGTAATTCTGCTGAAGCGCCGAACGCGACATGTCCGGCTTTCGCCCGAGCTGCATAGCTTCTACCGCTTCTTTCGCTTCACGAAGCCCGGACCCGAACGTTTCGCGGAACATCGCTATCGCCTGGATCTTGTTACCTGCCTGAAGCTCCTTCTGGATCTCGGCGAGCCGTAGGTCCCTCTGCTCCCTCAACGAAAAATCGGTCGGGTCGGCGTCGATCATTTCCGCCTGATGCACCGTGTCCGAGGGCACCATGATCTTGCCCTGGCAGTGGTGGCAGGTTTGAAATGTCGAGTCGCCGGGTTCGTAATAAAGTGTCTTGAGACACGAAGGGCACTGATATGCGATACTCATAATTCTCTCCCGCGACCATTCAAAATCCACGTTCGAGACGAGGTTCAAACGCGATGACCAAGTATTTCACAGCCGCTTTTCTCATCATTCTAACACTTACCGTGTCGGGCCTTTCACAAACATCCGCCGATAGAGCCGTAGCGCTGGCCAAGGAGAGGGAAGCCGAGGTCGGAAAGGCGTTCGAGCGCCTGATCGAGGGGATCCGCCAGGCAGACGTCGATAAGGTGATGAGCGTTTATCACAAGGACGACCGGACGCTCTTCTTCAACTACAACGGCACGGCGACGATAGGCTGGCAGCAGATGTACGAGAACCGGAAGTCTTCGTACGAGAAGCGCTCGAACACCTCTCTGGAGACGACCGGCGTACGGATCGAGATCCTGAGCCCCACATCGGCGTACGTGTCTTGTAAATGGAAGCAGACGCAGGAATTCGAGGGCAAGCTGGAGCAGTCATCGGGAAGAATGACGCTTGTTTTCAAACGGATCGACGGCGAATGGAAGGTCCTGCATCTTCACACTTCACCGGACACGTTCCCTTCGGCGGTGATGGTCCCGGCGTCGGAGGAGGACCAGTAAGAAAGTTCCAGGTTCCAAGTTCCAGGTTCCAAGGATCAGGTATCAGGTACTAGATATCAGGTATCAGGGATTGGCGGTATGTGTCAGCAGCCCGACTGTAAGGGAGGGCGTGAGCTCAGGACTGAGCAAAAAGGACTGAGGACTGTGAGTCATTAACACGACCACAGCATTGACTTACCGTGAACTGACCAGTCTATTCGTACGCCGCTGAAATCGTATCAAGCGCACAAGTGCGCCGGCTAAACGGCTCATTGCCAACTGTCCCGCGCGCAAGTGCGCAAGCTAAACCTCTCACACGTTGAACCTGGAACCTGGAACTTTGAACTACCTTTCAAGAACTACCTGAGCCGTCGCGTGTTCGGTCGTGTGCGAGATCGAAAGGTGTATTCTTGTCGCTCCCATCCGGGCAAGGATGTTCCTCGCTTCCCCGGAAACCTCGATGCTCGGCGCTCCATAGCCGTCGATCCTCACCTCGATGTCGTGCCAGGTGATCTTTCCCCTCCATCCGGTTTTCAGCGCTTTCAAAAACGCTTCCTTCGCGGCGAATCGGGCCGCGTACGACTGAGCCGCCGCCGCTCCTTTCGCCTCGCAGTACTCTCTTTCCGCGTCGGTATAGACCCTTTCCACGAACCGCGGAGTTCTTTCGATGGTCTCCCGTATGCGGTAAACTTCGATGATGTCGGTGCCGATGGATACGATCACGGGATGAGGATAGCGTAAGAGGAGAGGAGACAGAAGTCGGGAGACGGGAGACAAGAGACAGGGAGAGAAACAAGATTGACAGGATAGAAGGATTGTCGTTGGGTGGTGCGAACATTGCCCCGTGCCTCGAACGAATTCTGGTGTCCTTGGTTAGATCCTCTGACGATCAGCACGCTCAAGAAAACGGAAGAGATCAGACATTCAGAACCACCCATCTTTTCTATCCTGTCCATCCTGTTTCCCTCTTCTCCTGACTCCTGAATTCCCACCATATGGACAGTTTCTACTGGAAAGAACAGAACGGCCTGAAGCTTCTCGTCTCGAGAGATCTCGAAGCCGCGGGATTCGTTAACGGGTTCTCAACCCGGCTCGGGGGCGTGTCGCCTTTCCCGAGGGACGATCTTAACCTCGCCGGCTACGGGGAAGACACGGACGAGAACATAGAAGAGAACCGCCGCCGTTTTCTGGAGTTCTTCGATAACGGATATTCCATTTCCACCGTATGGCAGGTTCACGGCGACACGGTGAAGAGCGTGAGGAACGAGGAAGATGCGCTGGCCACCGAAGACCGCGCGGACGCGCTGGCGGCGGATCTTGGAGACCTGCTTGTAGGAGTAAAGACCGCCGATTGTGTCCCCGTGCTTATTGGAGATCCCGAAACGGGGGCGTATGCCGCGGTTCACGCCGG
The DNA here is from genome assembly GCA_024103495.1 of Aridibacter famidurans. Lineage (GTDB taxonomy): Bacteria > Acidobacteriota > Blastocatellia > Pyrinomonadales > Pyrinomonadaceae > Aridibacter > Aridibacter famidurans. The sequence continues at coordinate 20,542 of JAGFIQ010000066.1, read as the reverse complement.
ATGGAGGGGAACCCTTCAGCGAATAGCCGAAAAAGCGGTCGCTAAGCTTTCGAGCGAGTTCGGCAGCGATCCGTCGAGACTCATTGCCGCGATCGGACCCGCCGCTTGCGGCCGGAACTACGAGGTCGGGCCCGAAGTAGTCGAGGCGTTCGGCGGCGAGTTTTCCACAGGTGGAAAATACTTTTCTCCCACCGCCGGCGGACACGCACTGGTCGATCTGCATCTTGCCAACAAAGATCAGCTCGTAAGGGCAGGCGTCAGCGACGACGCCGTTTCGATCGCTCCATACTGCACGATGGAAAGGACCGATCTTTTCTTCTCTTACAGAAAAGAGAAGAGCCTTCACGGCCGCACGGGACGGCTGTTGTCCGTGATCGGGCGAGCGTGACCACTTTTCTTAACGTTCCGGCCCCCTTGGTGTATTATCGAGGGCCCTACAGAAAAAATCTTGTTTAAGGAAAAGTAATATGACCCGCAGTCTTAAACAAACGCCTTTCAGATTCGCTTTACTTCTGATCCTCGCTTTGTCGTTCGCGGCAAGCGCTTCCGCCGCCGATGAATGGGTAAGCGTCCGTTCGAAGAATTTCTTCATAATCGGGAATGCTAAGGAAAAAGACATACGCGCTGCAGCGGAAAAACTGGAGCAGTTCCGAGAGGCTTTCAGGCACCTGTTTCCGAGGATGAGGTTCGAGGCCTCTATCCCGACGAACGTCGTCGTCTTCAAGGACGACAAGGCCTATTCTCCATTCAAGCCAAAGACCGCAGATGGAAAGCCGGACAAGGGAATTGCGGGTTATTTCCAACCGGGAGACGATGTCAACTACATAACGCTTTCGACCGACGGATCGAAGGAGGACACCTACGGAACGATCTTCCACGAGTACGTACATTTTCTGATCAATACACATTTCGGAAAATCCCAGGTGCCGCCCTGGTTCAACGAGGGGCTCGCGGAGTACTACCAGACTTTCGAGATAGAGAACGACCAGAAGGTCTATCTGGGGCGTCTTCAGGACGGACATCTGTATCTGCTGCAGCAATCGAAGCTCATACCCTTTGACCAGTTCTTCGAGGTCGACAACTATTCGCTTCACAGAAACGGATCGCATTCGCGGAGCATTTTTTACGCGCAAGCCTGGGCGCTGATGCATTACCTGATCCAGGGCGGACAGAGCCAGAATCTCAGTAAGTTCCTTGCACAGGTGATCTCGGACGTTAAGCCGGAAACGGCTTTCAAACAGTCCTTCGGTAAAGACTATTCCACGATGGAGAAGGAGCTGGAGGATTACGTCCGGCAGCGAAAATTCCAGGTTCGCTGGTTCGAGTTCGACCGCAAGCTGGATTTCGAGACCGAGATGAGCGTGACACCGCTCTCGGAAACCGACACCAATGCTTACCTCGGCGACTTGCTGTATCACACACGCGAGTACGACGACGCCGCGATATACCTGAAACAGGCGCTTGCTTCGGACCCGGATCACGCGCTCGCGAACACCGCCTACGGAATGGTCCATATGCGGAACCGCAACTTTGACGAAGCTAAGCGGTACCTCGAAAAGGCCGTCGCGGTAAACAAACGAAACCACGTCGCGCAGTACACCTATGCCTATGTTCTGAGCCGCGAATCGATGGACGAGTTCGGATACGTCTCGAGCATTCCGGAGGATTCGGCGGCGAGAATGCGCGACGCGCTGAAGGCTGCGATCGACGCCGAACCCAACTTCAGTCCGAGCTATCAGCTGCTCGCCTTCATAAATCTCGTAAACGGGGACGATCTTGATGCCGGTCTTGAATACCTGGACAAAGGACTGAAAGTCTCGCCGGGAAATCCCGAATTCGAGATATTGAAGGCAAAGATCTATCTTCGTCAGGAGAAGTACTCGGAAGCGGAAAAGCTCGCGGACCGGGTTTCGAGAACGGCAGAAGCGGAAGAAATGAGGGCGGACGCGCGCAGGATACTTGGAACTGTCGCATCGTTCCGGGAGAACCTCGAAAGGATCAAACAGAACGCCGAGGCACAGACCGGCAGTCGGGGTGCGCCGGTGCTTCTGAAGCGTTCGGAGATCACGGAAGCGGATGTCGAGCGGGTCAATCTCGAGAATATGATCAACCGTCTTCATATGGAGCTCCCAAGGCTGGGACGGACCGAGAAGATGGTGATCGGAAGGCTTGAGAATATCGGCTGTGACGGCGGCAAGCCGAGTTACCGGATCAACACCGATGACGGCGTCCTGAACCTCGTGAGCGAGGACTTCACGAGCCTTCATCTCCTGACCCTCGATGAAAAAGGGATCGTTGTCGAGGTCGGGTGCGACGCCGACCTCAGCTCCATCAAGACGGTGTTCACGTATCTTCCCGCCGAGGACGGAACCGCCGGCACTCTTCTCTCGATGACGTTCGTGCCCGATTTCTTCAGGCTCAAGACGCCGGAAGAGATCGCGGCGACAAGACCGGTCGTGATCATCGATGACGAACGCGAATCTACGGGCGGGGTCGATTTCGACGAGATGAGGCGCATCTCGATGATGGAATCGCTCAAGCGCTCTCTCCGCAAACCGGGGGCCGGGGAAACTCGTGTACTCGGCAAGCTGATGAAGATCGAATGCGGGCGGAAGTTCACGACCTATGTGATCAGCGCCGAAGGCCGCACGATCAAGCTCAGGAACGATCCGGAGGTCACGCTGCACATAATCACGTACACTCCGGATGCGAACGGGATCGAATTCCGGTGCGGCTTCGGCCCTCTCGACGTTCCGGCGCTAGTCACGTTCAGGAGCACGGACGAGAAAAAACTCGATGGCAACATAGTCGCCATCGAGTTCGTTCCGCCTTCGTTTACGCTGGATTGATCTGTCCGACGGACAAGGCGCCCGCTAAACGGCTCCCCGCTTTCCGCTCGCTGACCTACTTAGTGTCTTTTTGTGATCCTTTGTGGTTGAAAACGACCTGAACCACGAAGGGACACGAAGGAGCACGAAGAGTCCCGCGCACAAGTGCGCAGGCTAAACGGCTCACCGCTCACTCCTATCTCACGCGCACGTTCAGATAGACAGTCTTTGTTTTGGGGGAATAGCACACCTCGTCGGTGCACGCCTGGTAGCGGACCTGCGCCCTCAGCCTCAGCATCGTTCCATTGAAATTGCTGGGTACGGTGACGTTGAACCCGAACGCGACCTGGTTCTCGTAAATGCTTATGGGTTTTTCGGAGAAGCTGAACTTCTTCATCTTGCCGGGAGGATACGACACCGCGCCGACCGTCGCGCCTTCGGCCGTCACGGTCACGCGGGTCGGGATCGCGTATTCGCTCTTCGGCTGGTTCGAGTTAACGTGCAGGCCGCCCGGGATGTTCATCACGACACTTGCCCGCGTGGTCTTTCCCTTTGAAAAGCCGCTCTTGCCCGCGCTTATGCTGACGGTCTGTGCCTGCGCTTCCTGTGCGGCGAAAACCGCCGCGGCGAATACGATCATTATCGCTATCGTCTTTTTCATAATTCCTTGTTCTTTCGCTTATCCGGAACCGTGAGGATCTTCGCTCCTTCCCCTGATGCCTTCGCCCGCTCTTCGGTTCGAAAGGGATTGCCCGGTCATTTTACCTCGAACGAGTCTAATAATGCCTCGATCCTGCCGGAGTATTCCTCGTCGTACGGCACAAGCATCGTCGCGCGCAGTTCGTAGGTCTTTCCGAGCCGTTTCGATTCGACGATCTTTCGGCTCACGACGTACTCTGTCTCGTCCTCCGTCCGCCGGCTTTCAATGCGTGCTTCGCGGCGGCCTTCGGACCCTTCCGAGATCTCGGAACCCGTAACCGCTTCCGAACCCGCAATTTCCCCGACGATCTCGTCCAGCCTCAAGCCCTCGCTGATCCTGAGCCTCGCCCTCGCCCGCCATATGTTTCTCGTCGAGCGCTCGCCGAACAATTTCGAGTAAGCCTCGAATGGGAAATCGGGCGGTTCGCGAAGCGGGTACAGGAAACCCTCCGGCTTCTCGACAGAGAATTCCTCGGTTTCGATCGTCTCGGGCTCGAAAGCCTGCGCTGCGCTTCTCTTTATGCGCGTCGAGACGATCACCATAATGATCACGACGATGCCGCCGATTATCAGGATCTCCATAACGGGAAGTCTCAGGCGGAGGCGATCGCTCCTTCGTTCTTGGCCGCAAGCTGTCCGCAGGCGGCGAAGATGTCGCGTCCTCTCGGCGTCCGCACGTATGCAGGGATCCCCTCGCTCTCAAGGATCGATTTGAACTTCGCGACGTTTTCCGCCGAAGGAGGCCCGTACGGAAGCGGGTCGGCGGCATTGTGCGCGATCAGATTGACCTTGGCCTTTTGCAGGCCGTGGTTCTTGAGGAGCTCCGCCAGTTCACGCGCCGTATCCGGGGAATCGTTCACGCCGTCCAGGAGCACGTACTCGAACGTGAATGTCTCTCCCCTTCGAAGCGTGTTCTGAAACATCTTCGCCGCTTTCAGAAGCTCTCCGATATTCCACTTCTTGTTGATCGGCATCAGCCGCTCGCGCAGCTCGTCGTTCGGAGCCGAAAGCGAGATCGCCAGATTCGGCCGCGTCTCGAGCTCTGCGAATTCCAGGATCTTCGGGACGATGCCGGCAGTAGAGACCGTGATCCTCCTCGGCACGATGTGCAGGCCGTTCTCCTCGGAAAGGATACGCACGGCCTTCAGCAGTTCGTCGAAGTTCAGGAACGGCTCGCCGGCACCCATCGCTACCAGGTTCGTGCCGTGCGGGGTCTCGTTGCCTTCTCCGTAAACGTCGTTCAGGACGATGATTATCTGCTCGACGATCTCTCCGGCAGTGAGGTTCGAAAGCAGACCCAATTTCGCCGTCAGGCAGAAATCGCATTTAAGAGGACAGCCGGACTGCGACGAGAAACAGATCGTGTCGCGGTTCTCCGTCGGTATGAACACCGTCTCGACCGGATGCCCCGCTGCGGTCTCCATAAGGTATCGCCGTGTGCCGTCTTTGGAAATGTACTTCGAGAGGACCTTGAGCGATGTGATCGCGGCCTTCTCCGAGAGCATTTCCCGAAACGCCTTGGGAAGATCGGTCAGTCCCTTCAGGTCGCGGACCCTTCGTCCCCTGATCCCGCGCAGGATCTGGTCCGCGCGGTAGGCCGGCTCACCCATCGACTTAACGAATCCGGCGAGCTCTTCTATTGTGAGACCCGTAAGGTGCGGTTTCTCTTCCATCACAGTAAATGTTAAAAGATTGGGAGTGTTTTAGTAAGCGGCGCCGGACGGCCGGCGATGCCCACACCGCCCCCGCCGGATCTTCCGATGAAGTACGATCGATGCCCAAGCTGCGGTTTTGTCAATCTGCCTGACGCGGGAAACTGCGTCAGGTGCGGTCGTTCCCTCGGGATCGACGGCGAAAGTGCGGCGCTGATGGATGGCGAAACATATGCCGAGGGAGTTCCGCGCGAGACCGATCTGGGGAAAAAGGTGCTTTTCTGGTTTCGGATCTATTCCGGACTGATGGTCTTGTTGTGCCTTCCGGTGATCGGACTGGGCGTGATTCTGCTATCATTGGCCGGCACGTTCGAGAGCCAGGACGCGCAGGGTGACATCGCGGCAGGGCTCATTTTTAGTGTCGGCGGCGCCGCGTTCGCGGTTTTCTATGCGTTCGGTGTCTTCCTGCGAAGAAGCCCATCCGGCTGGTTCATCGGAAAGACACTTATCCTGTTCGGTCTTCCGGTGTGTTTTCTTCTTCCGGCGACGATCCCTCTGCTGATGGCCTGGTCGAAACCTGATTCAAGAGTCTATTTCGGAAGGTATTCGTTGTGATCGAAGAGCCTGAAGCCTCTGCGGCCGGGCGTAGTGCCGATCCGGTAACTGCGGCCGCGACATCGATTCGTTTGATCGATCTATGAACGGACTCCGGTGCCCACAGTGTGACCTGGTCAATCTTCTGACCGCCGAAAAATGCCACCGCTGCGGAAGGACGCTCGTCGATCTGCCGCCGACGGCACAGGTGTCCGTTCCGATCGAGCAGACCTTTCTCGCTCAACAAGCTCAAGCCGGTTCGAGGCCGCCCGGCGGAAGGATCTCTCCGGACAACGAGACCGGAAGAAAGACATTTTTCTGGTACAGGGTGTACTGCGCGGGAATGTTCGTGCTGTACGGATTTGTGGCGCTAATGGGGATCTGGATGGTGTATGCCGGAACCAGTCTACATATGGACGACCCGGAGGGCACGGTCGCGGCCGGTTTCATTTACGGCGGGCTCGGAGCGGTCTTTGCGGTCGTCTACGCGGCGGCGCTTCTTCTGCCGCGGAAGCCGTTCAACTGGATCGTCGGAATCGTGATGATCGCGATCGGTTTGACGAGCTGCTGCTTTCTGCCGGCGTCGGTGCCTTTGATAATCTTCTGGCTGAAGCCGGAGACAAAAGCCTATTTTGGAAGGGAATGATGAAACTAAGAATACTTACTTGCGTATTGTGCGCCGCGGCATTGCTTGTCGCCGCCGGCGAATCCTTTGCACAGAATTCGACAGATATGAAAGACGCCAAGTCGGACGCGTACGCCAAAGACGTTGAGTCGGTCGATTCGATAATCGCCGCGCTATACGACTCGATCTCAGGCGGTGCGGGCGTCGAAAGGGACTGGGACAGGTTCAACAACCTTTTCGTTGAGGACGCTCGACTGATCCCCGTTCAGAAGAACCCGCAGACCGGCATTCTCAGGGCGGTCACGCTGACCCCGAAAGGATATGTCGAGCGGTCCGGGAAATTCCTGGTCGAGAACGGTTTTTTCGAAAAGGAGATCGCACGGAAGACGATCAAGTTCGGGAACATCGTGCACCTGTTTTCCACCTACGAGGGAAGGAACAAGGAATCGGACGAGAAACCGTTTCTGAGAGGGATCAACAGCATTCAGCTTCTGAACGACGGAAAGCGCTGGTGGGTCGTCACTGTCTACTGGCAGGCCGAATCGCCGGACAATCCTCTGCCTAAAGAGTTCCTGCCGTGAGAACTGTTGCTGATAAGCGGCCGAACATTGGTCAATGACCATTGACGAATGACGAGTCGCGAAGCTACGACCTGCCTTTAGCCGTGGGTGAAGCGAAGCGGTACCCACGGTCGGGCGTAAATTGAGACCGAGGGCCCCGTAGCGGCGGCACTATGGGAACCCCGATCACGCTGCCGACGAGCGGCCGACCGAGCCGCGCTGCGCACGGCTTCGACAGCGCAAAGCGCTGCTCTAAACGGGGCGGCTTCTGGTATTGCTGAGGGGCGGGGACAAGCCCGCCCCTGCTTTTTGCCTCTCGCTGCACGCTCCCTGACGGTCGCGTTTCTTCCATGCTCACTGCTCACTATCTGTCCTGCGCACAAGTGCGCAGGCTAAACGGCTCACTGCTCACTACCCCCTAATTCTATTCGTTCAATCTGACCGAATCCCCTCAAACTGACCGTTCACAGCGACGCCTTCCCCGGGCGAGTTCGCCTCCCAACCTCTGAAATCCCTTTATTAATAAGCCCTTGCGTAGGCGTGGCCGCTGGCACGAACCTTGTTCTTATCAAAGGCGAGCCGGTATGGGATGGCTCAGATAGATCAACGGTATCGCTCCGGCTCTATCCTCTCCCAAGAGTATCCCTCCAAAGTATTGGTGCGCCTGGCGCACCGGAGAAGATATCCGTGAGATTCGCAAAGCCAGATCTGTACAGCTTGTTCTCCAAGATGTTCTGGGGTTCTGTCGTCTCTTTGGCGCTCATATTCGCCTTCTTCTCCATCTTCGTTTTTCAGCTACAGGGCCCGATCATCGTTCTCGGCTTCGCCGTCTTTCTTATCGCGATGATGGGGATCGTCTCTTTCCGGGCGCAGAAGCTGATGCTCGATCAGAAGACCCACGAGATCCACGAAGCAAACAGGGTTTATATTTCGACGGTCGAAGCGCTAGCGACCGCGGTCGACGCGCGTGACCAGATCGGCCGCGGCCACGTGAACCGTACGCAGCATTTTGCTGTGCGCATGGGCGAAGAACTTGGACTCGACAAACCCGAGCTCGAGGCCTTGAACACGGCCGCACTTCTTCACGACATCGGCAAGCTTGCCGTTCCCGATCACATTCTCAACAAGCCGGGCGAACTGACGCCCGCCGAGCTGGAGAAGGTCAAGACCCACGCGTCGGTCGGAGCCTCGATCATTTCCGAAATAGATTTTCCGTATCCCGTCACGCCGGCGATCAAGCATCATCACGAGCGCTGGGACGGTAAGGGTTACCCGGACGGCCTGGCAGGCGACGACATCCCTCTGACTGCCCGGGTGCTTGCGATCGCCGATGCTTACGACACGCTTCGGGTGACCAGGCCGTACAGGCCCGCCGTTACCCGCGAAGGTGCGCGCGCCCTGCTCAAGAACGGCTCCGGCACGCAGTTCGATCCCGAACTCGTCTCGCTCTTTCTTACAAAACTAAGGGAGTTCGAGGCCGAGATAGCCGAAAAGGGCCTGTTTTATGACGATGACGACACGACGCTGCTGAAGCCGGCGAGCCGGGAAGACGACGCAGGCGGCTATGTCGAGCAGATCAAGAAGGCGAACCGCGAGGTGTTCACTCTCTTCGAGCTCGCGCGCGTCTTCGGTACTTCGCTCAACATCGACGACACGCTGTCGCTGTTCACGAAGAAGATCTCCGAGCTGCTCCCGATGGACACTTGCGTGGTTTACCTGCTGAACGAAACGGGCTCGGTTGCGATAGCCAAGCAGGTTGAAGGGATCAACTCCGAAGCTCTCAAGAACAGAAAGCTGAGGGTCGGGCAAGGAACCACCGGAGCCACTTTGGATACTCTCCAGTCGATCTCGACCGCAGGCCCCGCTGAGGACTTCGCTTCCTACGAGCTGGATTTCGTCAATTCCTACAAGGCGATGGCGTCGGTACCGCTGATCGCTCACGAAAAGCTTCTTGGCGCGGTTTCGATCTATTCGTGCGAGCTTGACAGCTACGAAGAAGAGCACATGAGGCTCATCGAAACGGTCTCCAAGATCGCCTCCGACGCGATCTGGACCGCACTTACCCACGCAGAGACCGAGGTCCGGGCACTGACCGACCCAATGACCGGACTGCCGAACGCCCGCAGCCTGCAGGCGCGCTTCGAAAGCGAGATCTCGAGGGCGCGAAGGACCGGGAACCGGTTCCAGATACTGATGATCGACCTCGACGGGTTCAAGGCCGTCAACGACACGTTCGGTCACAGGGCTGGAGACCTGATGCTCAAGGAACTCTCCGACCTTATGAAGGCCGAGCTCCGCGAATACGATTTTCTCGCGCGGTACGCCGGAGACGAGTTCGTCGCGATCATTCCCGAAGCCGACTCGGCGGCAGCGCTCGAGCTGTCGCACAGGATTGAGAAGTCCGTCTCAAGGTTCAGGCTGGACATCGGCGGAGGAAGGTTTGCGTGCGTCGGAGTGAGCATCGGCCGCGCGGCATATCCCAACAACGGAGAGACCCTCGACCAGATCGTCATCGCAGCCGATAAAGCGATGTACGCGGTGAAGGAACGCCGGAAGAGGTCCGTAACGGACCAGGAAAAAGAGAGGGTGCTCGACATTCACGAAGATTCGTTTTCTCCCGAACCCCTCGGTAAAGACAAGGCAGAGGCTGATGGCGTCCGCTCCCCGGATGCCGAAGAGCACGATCTGATCATCGAACTCGATGAACGGCACGTTGTCTCGACATCGTCGATCAATTGACCAGCGATGCGGTCCTGCCTTATCGAAGCCCGGCGCTCCCACAGCCGGGCTCTTTTTTTTAGAAAGCCTGCGAGAATCGGAAATGTATCTGGCCCTGCGGAAGACGATAAATCCCGTCGGGGCCGCTGTCGTTCGGGATAATGAACTTGGGGGGGTTCAGCAGATACCCGTAATCTACCGCGAACTCGCCTCCAAACGGCGTCTTGATCCGAAAACCGAGGCCGACCGTGTGGGTCCAAACAGCCCTGATGTTGGTTTCGAACTGGTCGCCGGGCACTTCGTCCGCCGGATTGAAGATCTCCGAGGGTTTTCGAAAGACGTTGCCGCCGTCATAGAACGGCACGACGCGCAATGAGTCCGTGAACGGTATCCGTGCTTCGAGGTTGACGATCGCGAGCGCATTTCCGCCAAACGGGATCGTAAAGGGATCGAGCGTTATCTCTTCGCCCTGGTCATTCCTGAATGTGCCTTCCGGGACAACCACGACGCGCGGCCCGGCGGCTTCAAAATCGAAACCTCGGATCGTTGTGGAGCCGCCCGCGAAGAACCTCTCGCTGATCGGAAGCAGACCGTTCAGGCCGGGGTAGTCCGTGTCGGTGAACCGGTTGCCGCCGGAGAACACGTTTGCAACTCCAAGTATTGCCCTTCCGGCAAGGGTGGTCTTGTTCAGGGCGTCGATCGTGAAGTACCGGTTGTAACTGACCTGGAACTTGTTGAATCCGATGTTCGCGCCGAGGATGGGCGTCGAGAACTTATACTCCGCGGTCAGGAAATCGCCGTGCGTGGGATCGCCCGAACTGTACCGGCAGCGTTCACCCGGCTCCCCGCGATTGATGATCTCGATCAGCGAGTAAGCTATGTCGCAGTCCCGCCTCGTGTCGCGGACGAAGGTCGCGGTGAAGCCCGATATCCTGATCTTCGAATCAGGCCGCAGGAGCTGTTCGATCAGCAGGCTCTCGAAATTGAAGAGCCGAACATCCTCAAAGCGGTACTTGACGAACAGGATAGCCCTGTCCTTGCGGCTGACCGTAAGGTTGGTCTCGGCAGAGACCGAGAGATTGTTTATGGTCGGGTCGCCGGTCGTATTGCCGAACTCGTCGATCGGATTCCCGTCCTCATCGACCCTCTGGACTATTCCGAAGGTCCCCTGGTCGAATGTCGACCGGAAGAACCTCGTGACGGTAGAGTCCCGCTGGTACTGCAGCGAGATCGTCAGCGGAGAGAACCGCTTCTTGTCATTCTCGTCCCGGCCGTCGAAGAAGAACCTCGGATTGAAGTAATCGACCTGGAACAGCTGGCGCTTTTGACTCAGCCGCACCTGTGCGCCTCCCTGGTGGAAGCGGCCGAAGAGGTTGAAGTGGCGTATGTCGAAGAAGCCGCTGAGGCCGACATCGGTCGAGTATCCGCCGCCGTACGTCATAAGCCGCGGCGGCTTTTCGGTCAACCCGACGAGAACGTCGTACAGCTCCGATTCTCCGTCCGGCGCATCTCCGGCAGGTTCCGGCTTGACCTCGACCAGGTCAAAGACGTCAGTCGCGTAAAGGGTCTGCTCGCTGGTGAAAATGTCGGTCTGCCGAAGCACTTCGCCGGGAGCGATGTCTATCGCTTTCAGGACAGCGCTCTCTTTAGTGTCCTCATTGCCGGTGATCAGCACGCGGTTGACTATGACCCTCCGGCCTTCCTGCTCGACCCTGTAAACCAGCCTGATCTCGTCAAAATCGCCCTCCGGCCTGTCATCGACCTCGACGATCGAATAGGCGACGCGAGCGTTGAAAAAACCCTTATCTGCGTAGAATTGCGACAGTTGTCTGACGCCGTTCCGTGCTTTCGCGCGCGAGAAATTTTCGCCCGCGATGTTCGGTACGACAGCGGCGAGCTCGGTATCGGAGAACTCGCTGTTGCCCTCGATCCCGATCGACGCTACCTTTGTCGGCAAGCCTTCTTCGACGACAAAAGTGATGATCAGGTCCTCGGCGTCGGGCGAAACACCTTGCCGGACGCCGACCTGGGCGTTGCGGTATCCAAGCTCGTTCATCAGCGAGAGGATCGTCATCCGGTCCTGCTCGAGAAGGTCCAGGCTCGTTCGTCCGCGCCCGTAGCCCAGATATGGAATGATCCCGATGATGCTCGCTTCCTGCGATTCGAGTACCGAGGAAACATCGTCGATAGACAATACGTCGGTACCCTCGAGCCTTATGTCGACGAGCTTCAGCCGGAGGCGAAGGTCCGCCTCGTAGGTCACGTTGACGGAGCGTTCTCCGAGCGGCGCTCCGGAGAGGACGGTGCAAAGCTCTTCGGAGCCGTTGGTAGTCTCGTACGCTTCATCGGGACTGAACGCAGGCTCGACCGAACAAACCGGTGTTACGCGCGCGAAAAAGTACCCTTGCTCCTGGAAGTAGTTCTCGAGCCTCCGTTCGCCTTCGACGATCGCCGAATAGTCGAGCGTTCCCTCCCGCAGTATGGGAAGCAGCTCGGTTTTCTTGCTGTCGCTGAGCTTCTCGTCTTCCGCGTCGACGACGACGTTGACCACCGGCCCGGCGGTTCCCGTAACCTCGATATCGATGGTGTTCGTCTCGTTGTCGAATACGAAGCGCGATTCATCGATCCGCGGGGCATAGAAACCCTGTTCGCGAAGCGCGGCGCGGATTAGTTCGACGTCGTCCGCAAGCGCCCTCTGGGAAAACGGCGAGCCCGGCCGGAGCGCAAGCTCCTCGATCACTTCCCGGTCATTGAATTTCTCGATGTCTATCTCGAACTCGTCGACCGTGGCTTGCTCGCCGGGTGTGACGTTAAAGGTCACGTTCACGTCGGTGTCGTTCTGCACCGGCTGCTGTACGTGTTCGACCTGAGCGTTGTAGAAGCCCCGGACGCGAAGATACGTGAGTATCGCGCTCGCGTTCTCTTCGAGCACCCTTTCCGTGAAGGCGCTTCCGGGCGAGAGAAGATTGAGCCTGAGAAGAATGTCCGCCTCCGTGATCGGCGAACCCTCGGGCTCGATGACGTTCACGTTGATCCGCCTAACCCTGGATTTTCGCTTGATGATAAACCGGACGATGACCTCTTCGTCGCCGACTTTTTCCGCTTCGACCGTCGAGGAGACGATCCGGTCCGTTCGATAGAGTGCTTCGAGGGCGCTACGGACCTTGACGGCAGAGTAGGTCGGACCGAGCACTTCGCTGACGACGTTGCGGAACTGCTCGAACGCGGCAACGTCCCGGTCGGTCCCCTCGAACGTTATGTCGATCCGCTCGATCCGCCTGTCTTCCAGATCGCCCTGTCCAAACACGGTAAACGACGAGAGCAGGATCAGGGCCAGCAACGCAAGAAGCGCCGCGCCGCCGGCGAGAGGCCGCGGCCCGGGAAGAGGCGGGAGTTTTCCAAGCCGGTCTCTTCTCACTAGAACCTCGTCCTGAACCTTACTTCGAAGCTGAATGCGTTGCGCTGGCTGGTGACGTTTGCGATCGATCGCTGTTCGTACTGCGCTACGAACGAAAGGCGGTTCGAGACCCTGTACTCAAGGGCGAGCACCTGGTTCTGGTCCTGCGACAGGTTTGTGGCGTAGGTCACAAGCAGGTTGCGGTTGATCTGCCTTCCTACGGTGAGTCTCGCCGTGGGATTCCCGCGCTGTCCCGAGATGATCGGGTCGAGATTGAAGCGGTTCAGGCCGAACAGCCTGTCGGTAGCCCTTGCCACCGGCTTGTTGATGATCTCGTCCGTGAGGATCTCGGCGGCAGTGTTGAGCCCGCTTTGCGCATAGGTCGGGATCCCGCTTCCGGTGTTCGCGAGGCTTCCGGTCGTGATAAGCGATACGACGTCGGCCTGCGGGAGCGAAGGGTTCGAACGAAGCGTCGCGGACAGCGAGTCGGCGTCGGCAATGCTGCCGTTCAACGTGACGAAGATCTGGTAGCCGCGGATCTCAGTTTCGGCAGACAGATTAATGATCGGATCGCCATTCGAATTCGGAGGAAACGTGAGTGTTCCTCGCTGCAGTTCGTACCGGTCGTCACGGAAGAAGATCGTACCTTCGTTCGCGCTGATCCTGCCGGCGATCTGAGGGCTTTCGACGTCGCCCGTCACCCGGAGGTCAGCCGAAGCGGTCAGGTCGGCGATGTTATTCCTCACTACAAGTGCGTCGCGGCCCAGGATGCGGATATCCAGCCTTGCATCGGCCAGGACCGAACTGCTTCCGGACCCGGTCGCAAGGCGGGTTTCTCGCCGGCCGCTTACGAAATCGGCTATGTCGATGTCGCGCGTGTATACGCTCCGGCGCGCGAAAATAGTCCCCGTGATCAGCGAATTGAACTCGCCCTCGGTCCTGCGTCCGGTGATTGCGAGATCCGCGTTCCCGGTGGTTGTAAATCCGGCGGGGAAGGGAGCGGTAATGTTCGTCCCCTGGATATCAACGCGGAAAAGGTCGAGCAGGAGGTTGTCGGTAAGCACAGCTTCGCCTGAGAGGCTCACCCTTCCGCCTCCCAGACGTCCCGTGATCCTGTCGCTCCCCGGGGTGCCGTCGTTGCAGCCGATCAGAGCCTGCCTCGTGTTGAAGAGCACGCAGCCGTTGAGGTCGTTGAGCGAGACCCTTTCGGAACCGACGAAAGTCGAGAATGACCCTCTCTGCAGTTCCGCGCGGCCGTTGAGCCTGGCCGTGCTGTTCGGGCCTGTCAGGGTGACCTGCATATCCGCTATCCCGGCGAAGAAGAGGTCGGGCGAAATGGCGTTCAGCACACGCAGATCGATCCTGCCGTTCATCGCCAGATTGTTCACGCCTTCGGACGTAAGGGCCTTCGTCCCGTTCACCGTCAGATTGGTGCCGCCGCCGGAGAAGCGGGCGTTGTCTACGGTCACCTCGTCGGTGCTGAACGTCACGTTCACGGTGTCGGAAGCTACTAGCGGCGTGTCGCCGACGACGAGCTGGAACTCGGCAAACGTGGCGTTCCCGCGGAGGCCTTCAAGGCTGAACACCTCTTTTCCGTCCGCATCGCGAGTGACGAGGTCGCCAGCGAAGACGATCGTCCCAGTTGCCGAACCGTCCAGCGTTACCTGTTCCGGATCGGGTTTTCTGAAGATCGCGATGAACGGTCCGAGAGGAGTGCCCGTCAAAGTTGTCTCCGCCCTGAAAGGGACCTCAGGCCTGCCGAGGTCCGCCGTCGCGTTGACGATCTGCTCGCTTCCGCCTACGTTCGTGACAAGGCGCGCCGTGAGTACGCTGTCGACGGTGTTTCCGGAAAAGGTCACCGCGCCGAATGAGTTGTTGTTGACGATTATCCCCTCACCCGTGCCGTTGAATTCGATCTCGTAGCTCGATGTGTCGTCGACTGTACCCTCAGCGGTCAGGTCGATGTCCAGCGTGCCTTCTGCATCCGGGACCGCGCTGTTCTTCGGAAAGAACGCGAGGACGCGCGTCGCAGGAACGTCCCTGCCCTTGACCTGGGCGATGAACGACTCGGAGTCGGTACGGTAGAAGCCGTTGGCGGTCAGGGTCCCGTCGCCGAATCGAGCCTCGAACTCTTCAATGTTCACAAGAGTCCCGTCGAAGCTGACGGCTGTGCGCAGGCTGTCGAAGGTCTGCCCGTTGAGTGTGCCGGCGCCGGCATTCAGGGTCGCGGAGCCCTGCATGTCGTTGGGAAGTCCGGTCAGGTCGAGCACGCCGGACGTGCTCGCCTGAAGGTCTTTCAATGAACCGGGGAGGGATCTGATCGGGATCGCCGTAAGCAGCGTCCCTATGTTGAAGTCTTCGAGGCGCGCCTGGACCGAGGTGTTGTTCGTGCCGTACGAAGGAACGGTGACGTCGAAGGTCATACGGCCGCCCCCGCCCGGCTCCTGAAGGATGCCATCAGTGATCCTCGTTACCTGCGAATCGATATCAAAATTGGCCGCCAGCGAACCAAGCGTCCGTCCGCCGGCGATCAGGGTCTCAAGTTCCGCGCGCCCTTCCATCGAGGGATCCTCGACATTTCCTGTCACGTTTCCGCGGAATGTGAAATTGCCGGCGAGACGCCCGTCGAAGGCGTCCATCTGTTCCCGGATCTGCGGTGAAAGCTCGAAGATCCTTATCACCCGCTCGATCTCCGAAGCGTCGGTCGAATCGATCGAAAGCGCAAGATCGGAATCGGTTTCGAAGAGATCAAGCCTGCCTGTCGCGAGCAGGTCCGTCGCTCCGCTCGATAGCCTCGCGTTGTCAAACGTGATGAGACCGTCGTCCGCACTCGCGCGCAGTTCGCCTGATACGGGAAGAAAACCGCTCTCGGTATTTCCGGCGGTCGCGGCAACCGTCGCCGAAAGCGTCCCTGTCGCCCGCCTGACGTCGGTTCCGGCGAACGTCAGATCCGCCCTCCCGGAAGTGTTGCCTTCGAGGGGCACGACGTTCCCGGTGGCGACGGCGATGAGCTTTCCTATGTCGAGATCAGAAAAGTCGGCCGAGATTCCAGAGCGCGATGTATCCCTCATCGCCACGACGGCATCGCCGTTGAGCCTTCCTTCCATCACCTCGGCGTCGAGTCCGTTCAGCAGGATCCTGTCGTTGTCCGCGACGACCGATGCACGTGCGTTACCGAGGTCGATCGAGCCCAGAAGCCCCCCGCCCAGCGTCATATCCAGACTGGCGCGGTACCGCCCCGAAGGTTCCAGGACGAACACCGGTTTGTAAACAGCTACGTTCTCAAGCCTTCCGTTCTCTTTCAGATCTACGGTGCCCGGTGCGAAATCGTCGGTCCGTCCCGTGATCACGCCCTGCCTCACGGTCAGCCGGACGCCGGCGACATTCAGATTGGCGAGGATCGCCGAGTTGGTTTCCACCGCTGCAATCCGCAGCCGCGGAATGTTCACGTTCGAAGTATCGCCGTACGTATCGACCTCGACGTTCTCGGCCTGCGCGCTTCGGATGTCGGCGCCTCCGGCAGAAGCCCTCTCGGCATTTATCCTCCCGGCCGCAACCGACGTCCTGCCGTCGCGGTTGAAGACTTTGATGTCGTTTGCGGTGATGTCCGAAAGGCTCGCATCGTCCGTTTCGACCCTGTCCGCGCGAACGTCCCGCGCGTCGATCTCCGTATTGTTCCTGCGGCTGCGGACCTCGATGCCGTTTATGTCGACGTTTCTGAGCGTGGCTCCCTCGGCGTCGATCCTTGCCGCGGTCGCAGTGTCGGCAAGCGCTGTCGTAAGGTCGTCGGTCGAGATGATCCTGATCGAAGGGGTCTGGATGGACTCTAAATAGGCTTCGGTGGAAGAGAACTTCGCCGCCCTCACGCCGTTCAGGTTGGCAAGCAGCGCCTTGTCCCTGTATTCGGCGGCGGCGTCATTGATGTACAGGCTCCCGACCGTGCCAAGCGGTGAGGAAAGCGCGGCTGCCTCGAGCGCTCCGAGCCATCTGAAATCGGTGCCCGTACCGCGGATCGTTCCCATGATCTGCGGGTAATCGAGCCTGAAATCCTCGAACGTCAGCAGCTCCGCGATCGCCTTTCCCGTCGCCCTGTAAGCGGAACCCTCGCCGTCCGCGACTGCATTGATCTGAAGCGCCTTCAGCCGAACGTTCGAAGCCGCGAGAGAATCCGACGTGACCTCGCCCTCGATCCGGTACTTCTCTCCTTCGCCCGAGACCTTTCCCTGAAATGCGCCGGTACCGGACACGGCGGTTCCGAGCGGGAACACCCTCGACGCTTGAGTCAGATCGACGTCCGACACGATCGAAAGATCGTACTTCAGGCGGTTCCAGCCGACGATGCTTCCCCGAAGCGTGGACCTTCCGAGCGGCGAGACGAGCGCGAGCGAATCGAGATCGATCCCTAGCTCCGTAAGATTTCCTATTCCGCGGACGGCGATCGGTTCGACCTTTTCGCCGCCGTAGCTGAACTCGGCCTTTGTCGTCGAAAGATCGAACCGGTAATTGATATCAGACCCTTCTACCGTCTGCTCGTCGGGGACAAGCTCGACGGCGAGATCCTCGGCGTCGCCCGATATCTCGCGTTTCGTGTAGTTGAAAATGAACGCGCTGTCGCGGACCGAGACC
This sequence comes from Aridibacter famidurans, assembly GCA_024103495.1. GTDB lineage: Bacteria > Acidobacteriota > Blastocatellia > Pyrinomonadales > Pyrinomonadaceae > Aridibacter > Aridibacter famidurans. The sequence continues at coordinate 2,843 of JAGFIQ010000066.1, read as the reverse complement.
CGGGCGGAAGCGTAACGGAACCTAACCCGGCCGGGCGGAAGTGAGAAGTCGATCCCGTCGAAGTTCGAACGGCCATCGTCATTGAATTTCAGAAAGACGTTCAGTCCGTAGATATCGGATGAATCGATGTTGATGTTGCGCTCCGTCGTCAGCGCGAAAAGGTCGAGGATCGTCATCGAGAACCGCGCCTCGCGCGCCGTGGCGATGACCTCGTCGGACTGCTTGTTCGTGAACACCGCGTTCTCGAGCCTCAGCACGAGTGGAGAAGCCTGGACCGTGAACCTTTCGGCGGTGAACTCGATCCCCATCTCGTCGAACGCGGCGACGAACTGGCCTTTGATATACGAGTCGATCGTTCCGGTCTGGTACAGTCCGACCACGACGATGGCGACAAGAATGGCCGCTGAGGCCGCTATTCCCAGCCCTATTCCGACACGCTTCTTCGTCACCAGTCGCTTCTTCGGCGCAGGTGCCTGCTTTTCTTCTTTGGTGTTGTCGATCTCTTCTTCTGACATTTCCGCCGCAGCTGGAAACTAAAGCGATTCGACCTCGGCAATCTCCAGGTCGAAAGCGTCTATCGCGGCCACACGGGGAGGGTGGTTGGTGAGCAGCCGTATCTTGCGAACGCCCAGGTCCTTTAGAATCTGGGCTCCGATGCCGTAGTCGCGGAAGTTGCCGTAACCGGTTCGCTTCCTGGCTTCGTGAAAACCGACCCTTTCCTCTTGCATGACCTTGTAGGTCTCGAGCTGGTGGATAAGGTCGAGGTTGTGTTCTCTCTGCCTTAAGTAGAGAAGAACGCCGGTTCCGTTTTCCGAGATCTTTTTCAGGGAAGAGTTTATCGCAAGTGCGGCCTCGCCCAGTCGGGAGCCGAACATAGCGAACGTGACGTTTTCGGTCTGGACGCGGACCGGGACGGCGTCCTCGGAACCTGCGACGTCGCCCATCGTCATCGCGACGTGGGTCTCGCCGTTGATGACGTTGCGGTAGATCACCGCGCGCATCGGCCCGTGATCGGTCGGGATGTCCGTTTCGAGCACGCGCTCGACAAGGGTCTCTTTCTCGATCCTGTAACGGACAAGGTCGGCGACCGATATGATCTTTAAATCGTGCTCTTCAGCGAAGACCTCTAGCTCCGGCATCCGGGCCATCGTTCCGTCGTCGTTCATTATCTCGCAAATGACCGCGGCCGGCTGGAGTCCTGCGATCCTTGCAATGTCGACGCTCGCTTCTGTCTGGCCGACCCGCACAAGCACGCCGCCGTTCTTAGCCCTCAGGGGAAAGATGTGGCCCGGCCTCGCGAGGTCGTTTGGCCTCGTCGCACGGTCGACGGCGGTCAGGACCGTTTTCGCACGGTCGGCTGCGGAGATGCCGGTCGTGATGCCTTCCTTTGCCTCGATCGAGATCGTGAACGCGGTTCCCATCCGCGAAGTGTTCTCCTGCGACTGCGGAGGAAGCTGAAGAAAGTCGCAGCGCTCTTCGGTCAGGGGCAGGCAGATCAGGCCCCTGCCGTGTTTCGCCATGAAGTTGATCACATCGGGAGTGACCTTTTCCGCCGCGCAAACGAGGTCGCCTTCGTTCTCGCGGTCCTCGTCATCGACGATGATGATCAACCTGCCGTCGCGAATGTCCCCGGCGGCCTCTTCTATGGAGCTAAGCGGCATATACTTCTCGAAGCCGTTTTCGGCGCCGGCCCCTTGCGCCCGTCTGAAACTGAATATTAACTGATACTACATATTAAGGCTAACATCCCGGCCCAACCGGCGAATCGCGCTTTTTTCGGGAAAGAAACGGTTTACGTTCCCGGCGAGGGTGATTAAGATTACCCGGATGCTGATCGAAGCAAAGCTCGCGGTACGCTACTTCTTCTCCGGGAAGAGCCGGCTCGTGCGTTTCACGTCTCTGGTCGCAGTGGCGGGGATCGCGGCGGGGCTGGCGGGCTTCATCGTCGCGCAGGCGATCTCCGGAGGATTCGCCGACGGTATCCGCGAAAAGGTTCTCTCGCATTCCGGCCACATCACCGTCACACAGTCCGGAGAAGTGTCCGCCGATCCGGCACTGATCGAATCAAAGATACGATCGGCCGGCGGCGTTTTGAGCGTCGAGGCGACCACATTTGAACCGGCGGTCGCGGTTCTGGACGGCGAGTTCCGTTACGCGGTGGTCCGCGCCGTCGACGATTCGCACGAAGGCTTTCGGGATTCCCGGGCCGCGGGGACTAACGTCGATGGCAGGGTTCCTGTGCTCTTCGGTTCGGCGTTTCCGCGGTTCGAGGAAGCGATCCTCCTGCTCGCGCGTCGCGGCGGGGAAGAGGAAGGAGTACGGATTTTCTCCGCCGGCCGCATCGAGACCGGACTGCTTGAATACGATTCCGCCTGGATCTACATACGAAAAAGCGATCTGGCGCGGCTGAAGGGAACCGACGGCTTCGTTCCGGGTGCGTTCACGGTTCACACCGAAGATCCGTATTCATCCGGCAAGACTGCGGACCTGATCAGAAGCGAGTTGGGAGAATCGTTTCGCGTAACCGACTGGCAGGAAGCGAACCGGCCCCTGTTCTCGGCGCTGGCGCTTGAGCGGCAGGTCGCGATGTGGGTGATCGGCCTGATCGTTCTGCTTGCGGTGATGAATATCACGACGACTCTCTCACTGCTCGTGAAAGAAAGGCTCCCGGACATCGCGGTGCTTCGCACCCTCGGCGCGGATACGAGAATGCTCCCCGCCGTTTTCCTTTTCGAAGGGTGGATCCTTTCTTTCGCCGGCATCCTGCTCGGGGTAGCCGGGGGGTCGCTCGCATCGTTCTTTATCAACCCTTTCCGCCTCATCCGCCTTCCTCCCGTAGTCTC
>JAGFIQ010000093.1 GCA_024103495.1 Aridibacter famidurans | reverse complement strand
TCCGAAGCTTGCGCGATCAGCTGAAGATTTGTAGAAGCAGGCACGCGAAGCCTGTCGTAGCGAAGCCTCGGAGCGGGCCTTATGTGGCCGAACCCGTACTGCTGGGGATTGTTCGCGATCAGGATCGGCGCGAGAATGTTCGGGACGTAGTTCCTTGTTTCCTTCGGAAGGTACGGATACGCGGCCCAGAAGTTGGAAACTCCCGCGCGGCGGATCGCTCTGTCAACGTTGCCTTCGCCGCAATTGTATCCGGTCATCGCAAGTTCCCAGTTTCCGCCGTAACGGTTCGCAAGGAACTTCAGGTACCTCGCCGATGCACGAGTTGCCTGCTCAAAGCTCTGCCTTTCGTCGACATAAGCCGTTCGTCGAAGTCCGTACCGCGCGCCGGTCCCGGGAATGAACTGCCAGAGTCCCGCTGCGCTTGCCCACGAATGTGCAGTCGGCTTCCAGGCGCTCTCCACCTGTCCAAGCCAGGCTACGTTCTCCGGCACGCCTTCCTCGCGGAAGATGCGTCGCGCCATCGTCATGAAGTAGCCCGACCTGTAAAGCCCGACCTCCATCGTGCGGCGGCCTCGCCCCCTGTAATAGTTCAGGAACTGCTGGACCATCTGGTGCATCTGGAACGTGAATCCCAGCGACTTGTTCGCCGCCGCACTCCGGATGATCTCGTATTCGTACTGCGCCTCCGGTGAATCGACAGCCTGCTCTTCCGCCGTCAAGACAAGCTTCGAAAGCTCGTCGAGCGGCGAAGGTTCGAACTTCTGTTCAGCAAAGCCGATCCCCAACTCCGTTTCAACGGGGACCTCGCCGTTTACAGCGGCGGTCACAAGTTCGTTGTCGGCGTCGGAACGGACGGGGACCTGAAGCATCGCCATCACATTGTCGGCAACCTCGTTCTTGATATCCCATCCGCAGACCATCGAAAGCCTTCGAAGATTCGCAGGTTGCTGGCCCGTCGGAAATTCCATCCGGTAGATCGTCTCGATAAGCTCGTTGTAGCACTCGCGAAGACCTTGGTCAGCCTGGACGTTGACGCCGGAGATCAGAAAGATCTCGACGGACCTGTCAAAATCCTCGCGGGCCTGCACACGCCGATTGCTTCCGAGGTTGTCGAGCCCCTGCTTGAAATATTTCCCGGCGTCATTCGAGATCTGGCGGATTCTCGCTTCAGCTTTCCGGGCGGCCTCAGGCTTCGAGGCGTTCCTTCCGCTGGACATGCCATCCGTTACCTGGGCGTGCGAAGGTGCGGCACTCAAAAGAAATGCGGCCAGCGCAAGAACGCCGGTCGCAGCCTTGAGCCCGTCCGTTAAACTATTGAAATTAAAGCGCATAAAAGAAATCGATCTGAGCCCGCGCAAAGACCGGCCCGGATCATCTTGATCGGTATAGAGTCTTGTAACGTTCAGATAGTTAAAAGGTTCCACGTATGCCCTAGACCGCTCCGCCAAGAAGGTCTCGGACAACTCCTAAAGCTAGCACGGCATTTTCGGCATGTCAACGGCTTAAACCCAATTGAAATCTAGGGTTTCGGGTCTTGAACGGTCCGTCGGACGCGATCGTCACTTTCCGGCCTTTCGCTTCCCGGCGCCTTCCCCCGCAAGCGCGGTCCTGAACACGTCGCGAACGTGATCCGCGAAGACAAAATCGAGGTCTTCAGAGATCTCTTTCGGGAGGTCCACAAGATTCCGCTTGTTTTGCGCCGGAAGGATGACCGTCTTGATCTTCGCCCGGCGGGCTGCGAGTAACTTCTCCTTGACGCCCCCGATCGGAAGCACGTTGCCACGCAGGGTGATCTCGCCGGTCATCGCCACATCTTTGCGTACCGGCCGCTCGGAAAGCGCAGACACGAGCGCGGTAGCCATCGTGATCCCGGCCGATGGCCCGTCTTTCGGGATCGCGCCCTCGGGAATATGTACGTGGATGTCGTACTTGTCGAAATCTTCGATGTCGATCCCGAGGTCCGAAGCGTTCGCCTTGGCGAAGGAATAAGCCGCCTGCGCGGATTCCTGCATCACTTCGCCGAGCTGTCCGGTCAGAACCAGCTTGCCTTTGCCTTTGGTCTTTATCGCCTCGATGAAAAGGATGTCGCCGCCAACCGCGGTCCACGCGAGCCCGACCACGATTCCGACCGCGTTCTTCTTCAGCGCCTGCTCCGGAAAGATCTTCGGCGTTCCGAGGAACTCCGGCACGTTGGTCTTGTTGACCCTGACCGTCTTGAATCGCTTGCCGAGCACGGCTTTCTTCCTCGCGACCTTGCGGCAAATGTTGCCGATCTCGCGCTCGATCTGCCGGAGCCCCGCCTCGAGCGTGTACTCCGAAATGATCGACTTCAGAGCCGTGTCGGCGAATTTCACGTCCTTGTTCAGAAGTCCGTTCTCTTCGACCTGTTTCGGAACAAGATGGCGTTTGGCGATCTCCAGTTTCTCTTCCTCCGTATAGCCCGAAAGCTGGATCTTCTCCATACGGTCGCGAAGCGCCGGCTGGATCGTGTCGAGCACATTGGCCGTGGTCATGAACATCACGTTCGAAAGATCGAACGTAACCCCCAGATAATTGTCGCGGAACGCGAAATTCTGTTCCGGATCGAGGACCTCAAGCAGCGCCGAGCTCGGATCGCCTCGGAAATCCGAACCGACTTTGTCGATCTCGTCGAGCATTATCAAGGGATTGTTCGTCTCCGCCTGCTGGATCGCCTGGATGATCCTTCCGGGCATCGCGCCGACGTAGGTGCGGCGGTGACCCCGGATCTCGGCCTCGTCATGGATACCCCCGAGGCTCAGTCTTACGAATTTTCGATTCAGAGCTCTGGCGATCGAACGGCCGAGCGACGTCTTGCCCACTCCCGGAGGCCCGACAAGGCAGAGGATCGAACCCTTTGGCTTCTCCTTGAGCTTCCGCACCGCAAGCGCCTCTATGATCCTTTCCTTCACTTTTTCAAGGCCGTAATGATCCTCATCGAGGATCTCCTGCGCCTTTGTGAGGTTGAGATTGTCCTTCGACGATCTCGACCAGGGGAGCGTGGTCATTATGTCTAGCCAGTTCCGCAGGGTCGCCGTTTCGGCAGTATCCGGATGCATCCGCTCGAGTTTCTTGAGCTGCCGGAGCGTCTCTTCTTCGGCCCCTTCGGGCATCTTCGCCTCGAAAACACGGTCGCGGTAAAGATCGATCTCCTCCGAAAGCTCGTTCCCTTCCCCCAGTTCCGTCTGGATCGCCTTCAGCTGCTGTCGAAGGAAGTATTCCCTCTGAGAACGGTCTATCTCGCCGCGGGCCTGCGTGTTGATCTCTTGCTGGACCGTCAGTACGTCGATCTCCTTGTTCAGGAGGTCGTTCACGCGCCGTAGCCTCTCGATCGGATCGAAGATGTCGAGGACCGACTGTGCGTCCTCGACCTTCAGCTCGATATTCGAAGCACAGAGATCCGCAAGCCGGCCGGCGTCTTCAAGATTCGCAATGATAGCGAGCACTTCCGGCGAGATGTTCTTGCCGAGATTAGCCGCCTTTTCCATTGCCCCGCGGACATTGCGGACGAGCGCTTCGACCTCGAGAGAATCGGCGGAGGCCGACGGCTCGGGGACCGGCGAGATCTCGCACACCGAGTACTCGCCTTTGTTCCGGATCTTCTTTACGTTTGCCCTGGAAAGACCCTGCGTGAGGATGCGGATGCGGCCGTCCGGAAGCTTGAGCATCCTCATAATGACGGCGACCGTGCCGACATCGAACACGTCCTCGCGGTCGGGATCCTCCTTGTCGGCGTCCTTCTGCGATACCAGAAGGATCATACGGTTGCGGCTGAGCGCCTCATCGACAGCCTTAATGGACCTGTCCCTGGACACAAAAAGCGGCACGATCATAAACGGGTATATGACGATGTCGCGCAGAGGCAGCACCGGCAGCTCGTCCGGGATCTGCATCAGGGTTTCGCTAACTTCGGATTCGTCCAGATGTTCCGAAAAGTCGCCAAGTTCGTCCATAGGTCGGTATGTTAATTAAATTGAAGTCGAAGGGCAAAAACGGAAACCGCCGGTATCGCGTTACCGGCGGCGCCTGTTCGGGATATCGATTTTTGGGCCCTCACGACGTCAGGTCTCGTCTGCGGCGACCACATCGACCCGCACGGCCTTGCCTCTCCGGTCGATCAGTTTCGGAAGCCTCACGTGAAGCACTCCGTCCCGCATTTCGGCGCTTACCTCATTAATATTGACCGCCCACCTGAGAATTATCCTTCGGTGGAATCGTCCGTATCGTCTTTCGCAGCAGAAATGCGAGATCGCGCGTTCCGTGACCGGCGAATGCGGCTTGTCGCCCTCGAGGACCACTTCCTTTGCGGTTACAGTGAGCTCTATGGAATCGCTTCGCACTCCGGGCAGTTCAGCCCAAATACAAACGACGTCAGCATTTTCGCAAATATCGACCGCGGGAGCGAAGGAGTCATACGAGTCCTCTCCCTCGGACTCTATCGCCTCGTCGAGCGCCGACATAAGGCGATCGACCCGGGCACGAAGCCTTTCCAGCTCAAGCTTCTCAAGGTCGGCCACTTTTCCGACCATCTTCTGGCGGCCAGTCCTCATATTTCAACGCTATCCATTTGCGATCAAGCGGATCTGCCGGACTTCTTCTTTGACTTACGAGTGTTCGTCTTTCTCGTCCGCACAAGGTACTTTAGCTCGTTCATAAATTCCGAAACGTCCTCGAACTCGAGATAGACCGAGGCAAATCTCACGTAAGCGACCTTATCGAGCTTTTTAAGCTCACGCATTATGATCTTGCCGAGTTCGCTCGTGGGGCGCTCGCGGTCCTGCGAATCCTGCACGAACTTCTCGACAGCGTCCACGATCGACTCAAGCTGCGGAGAAGAAATCGGGCGTTTCTCGCTCGCTCGCAGCAGACCGTTCATAAGTTTCCCGCGGTCGAACTTTTCCCGACGCCCGTCCTTTTTCACGACCATGTAAGGGATCTCGTCGATCCTTTCATATGAAGTGAAGCGCTTCTGGCAGGACAAGCACTCCCGCCTGCGGCGGATCGAGTCGGCGTCTTTTGATTCGCGCGAATCGACGACCTTGTCCTCTGTGTTACCGCAGTAAGGGCATCGCATAAATTGTCTCGGTTTTACGTATCTACGGAGGTCATTTCGCGTCTCCGCGCTCAGACATCGGCGGAGATTCGGTGTCGGCGACGAGCTTTTCCTCGTCGCGTTCGAGTTCCTCAGCCGACATCACCGAGGACAATAGGTGCTTGACCCCGGCAATGCTTATATCGCCGCGCAGGAGGTAGTATAACCCAAAGATCACGGCCGGAGCGAAATAGACCAGGTGCATCACGATCGAAACCGCTACCGCCTCGTCCCTGGAGGTATTAAGAAAGATAAGCCCTCCGGCCGTAACAGCGTGGAATGCGCCGGCCGCGCCGCCGGGTGTCGGTACGATCGATCCGACCGCCGCCCATCCCATTATGAACAACGCATCCGATAGTCCGTAAGGCAGATCGAAAGCGAGCAAAATGAACCAGGTCGGGACGGCGATGGCGAGCCAGAGCACGATCGTCCAGAAGGCAACGGAGGCGACCTCGCGCCAGTCGCGAAGCATATCCAGCGAGAATGCCAGCTGCTTCATAAGGCTCAGGATGATCCTTCTGATCCGGCGCGGAAAGAATCGGAAGTCAAGAGTCCGGCCGACGAACCCGATGGCCGAATCCGAGAACCTGTGAAACACCCAAAGGAACACGAACCCCAGCCCGATCCCCGCGAGCATCAGGTAACCTGCGATCCTTACGTAATAGAACTCGGCCTCTTTTCCGGCAGGAGGCGAGAACCAGAGAAGGTTCACAGCGAAAAAGCTGATGATCGCGGCGAGGTCAAAGATCCTCTCAAGCCCGAGAGTGACCAGAGCCGCCGAAGGCCGGACCCTGCGATCCCGCATTGGGAGCCACATCGGCCTTACGATCTCGCCCGCGCGGCCTATGAAGAAAACGGCGGTGAATCCAACAGTCGTTGTCGCGAAGAGCTCGCGAAGCGAGGTCGGAGTGATAGGTTCAAGCAATACCTGCCAGCGCTTCGCCCTTACAAGGTAGCCCAGTGAAATGATCAGCACGGCAGGGACGACGTAAACCGCCCTCGCCTTCATAAGGCTGTCCCAGACCTCTTGCCAGTCCAGATTCCTCCCGAAGAACCATATGATCAGGATCATTACGATCAGGAGGATCGCGAATTTAAAGTATTTGCTCAATGCGGTTCCGATTGCGGGCGGGTGGTTCCTTTCTAAGTCCTCGGATCGCCTCCCACAGGCCTCAAGGCGCTGGAAATAAAGAAGAACGATAACAAAACGGCGGCGCTTTCCGCAATTCACACTCTTGTAAAACCATCCGAAAGGTTATTAAATCTTGGGTGGAACTTTTCGAACATCAAGTCGTAAGGCAACACTGTCAAAGCAGTACATCGATCCACCTTACGAAGAAGGACCGGTTCCTGAAAAAGAGGAGAGTGCCTTGGAGGCAGTAAAAGCAGAATCGAACAGCAACGGAGCGGAGTTGGTCAGGCGGTGTCGTACAGGTGACGGCGCGGCCTGGGAAGAGATCGTGCAGAGCTATTCGCGGCGGATCTTCAACCTCGCATACAGGTTCACTTCGAACGTGGAAGCGGCGGAAGATCTCACTCAGGAAGTTTTCGTGCGGATCTACAAGACGCTTGACCAGTACGATCCGAAACAGGGGAACCTCTCTAACTGGCTCATGCGGCTCGCCCGAAATTTGATCATAGACGATTACCGGCATCGGCAGAGGAATCCGCAAAACTCGATGGCCGACGCGGTCGACAAGCATTCGTTTCACCTGCGGGCCGTAGGAACTTCGGCTCAAAAGCATGTCGAACGCCGCGAGCTTTGTAACCAGGTACAGGAAGGCATTGACAAGCTCCCCCCGGACCTCAGGACTTGCGTGATCCTTCGGGACATTGAAGAACTTACTTACAGGGAGATAGTAGATCTGCTTGCGATCCCCGAAGGAACGGTCAAGTCAAGGATCAACCGGGGAAGGATCGAGCTCGCGAAGATCCTCAGAAGAATGAGGGTAGTGGAGATCTAGGGGCGCCGCCCGAGGAACCGACTGGAGAGATTCGGGTCAGGGTGGTGAAGAGAAAATGAACACTGAAGATATCAAGATCGGTTGCAACGCGTTCGAGGAAAACCTTTCGGAATACCTCGAGCGGGCGCTCGACGGCGAAAGCCAGAAGGCGATGGCCTCGCATTCGTTGGAATGCCCGCTATGCCACGCCCTGCTCAACGACGTAAAGGACGCGCTGGCCGTGTGTAAAGAGATGGCTGCGCCGAAAGCGCATCTTACGAGTCTCGAGGCGAAGATCCTGGACCGAACAGTTCCGGAAACCGCGATGGCTTGTGAAGACTTCGAGGAATCGCTGACCGATTATCTTGACGGATTTCTGCCTGCCAAGACCTTCCATCGATGGGAAAGGCACGCCGTCCTGTGCGAGGACTGCACCGATCTTCCGGGCGAGGTCGTGAGGTCGATCGCAGCCTGTTACACATACAAGCTTGAGGAGCTTCCGCTGCCCGATGGCCTTCACGAGAGGATCCTCGAGACGACGATCGGCACGATCGTGGCTTCCGAATTGAGGCCTTCGAGGGCCGCAAGGGTCAGGGAATGGTTCAGGGATCTGCGGGTCCCGATCGCCGTGCCGCAGCTCGCTCCGGTGGCGATGATGCTTTTGTTCGCGGTGCTGTTCCTGAGCCAGACCGGGGGCGGATCGCTCGGCGGAATGTACCAGAAGAGCGTGGAGCTCGCGGGGCAGACCTATCAGCAAGGCGCTGATCTTGTTCTCGGAAATGACCGGTAAAAAGAAGAGAATCCATAAATGAATTGCGCATATCACACTGCCATAATGGCGAACGTAAACTGCAACGGGTGCGGAAAGGCGCTTTGCCCCTCGTGCGATCACAGGATCAAGGGATTTCCGTACTGCCAGGATTGCATCGTCGCCGGCGTCGAACTTCTCAGGAACAAGCATCAGGCTTTCTACGTCCCGATCGTTAAACGGCAGACGTCTCCTTTCATCGCCGCATTGCTTTCGGTTTGTCCCGGGCTTGGCGCCGCGTACAACGGACAGACCTCGAAGGCACTGGTTCATTTTCTCGCGACTGTAGGACTGTTCCAGATGGCAGTCCTGAGCGGCGGAATGGCGATCTTCGTGATGGGCTTCTTCGGAATGTGGGTGTTCTCCGGCCTCGATGCCTGGAGAACCGCGCAGCTGATCAGATCGGGTGTCACGTCGGAAGACGCCGAGGACGTCCTTATCCAAAGGTTCTCCGGGAACGCACGGCTTTGGGGAGTCGTGCTGACGGTGATCGGCGCGTCGTTCGTGCTGCAGACCTTTTTCAACATCCAGCTGCTTGTAAATTTCATACTTCCCGCACTCCTGATCGGCCTTGGTATGTACTTGCTTCGCCAGGTCATCGTAAGGCCGGGCAGAGGCAGATCCGGAGGGGCATTGATCCGAAGGGTCGGCAGCAATATCGAGGAAGGAGATTACGGATCGGCGTACGATCTTGAGAACGAATTCGGACGCGGATCCGCGTCGGGAAGGCGCTGGCGGGAACGCTGAATGGCTCCTTCAATGGCAAGCGGGCAGCCGGGCGTGTATACTGTTCGAGGAGCTGCTCCGATAGATCAAGTAGTAATTGAGGTATTTCGCTATGTCAACGTGGATGTTAACCGCAGGGAAATGGGGAAGTGTTTTTGTGATCCTCGCCCTGATCATCACTCTGCTCAAGCAGATCATCGGATTCATCGGATTCCTGACGACCATCATCAAGGTAGGCATCATTCTGGTCTTCGTAGCTCTGTTCCTCGGAGTCGGACTCCTTGTTCTGAAGACCTTGAAATCTTCTAAATCAAAAGAAGACTGACCCAGCACAGACCTGATTCACCGAAAGGCAGAGGCCGGCCCTTTCCACAAGGGTGTTTTCTGCAGTTGAACGGCCCTGCCTATTGTGTTAATTTCACCGTTACGTCTGAAAAAAATACTTCCGAATTAGGAACTAAGATTCCTTCCGGCATCACTTTGCCTTTTCGTTAATACCGCATCAACTGTGTCATATGAAGTGCGGCCCGGAAGGAGATCGAACAAACTAAGGAGCGACATTTTTTGATGCGTCAGAAGAACGGCAATTATTCTTTCATAATTTCGCACACAACCAGGAAGAGGGCTTTCGTAAGACGGGTGGAAGTTTCCCCCGCCTTTCTTTATTCAGGGGCGGCAGGATTCGCAGTTTTGCTTTTGACGGCCGCATTCGCGGCATTCGCCTTTGTGGGAAGCACGGGATTCGGACGACTGCTTCCGGCCGAAATGGCCGGTACCGCGGGGACCGATACCTCGGACGCGCCGAACGGAATAGCCTATCTCGATTACTCGAGGCCATCATCCTCTTTCGATTTCATGCAGAATTCGGGCGGACCCTACGACGGCAGCTTTCAGCTGACAGCGGTAGATTCCGCGGCGGAGGAGAAGGATATCGAAAAGAGGCTGAGGCTGATCGAGACGACTACGAATCCGAAGTTCCTGCCTACCATCTGGGCCCATCTTGGGAAGATCAACAACGAGTTCGGTTTTCGACGTAACCCGTTTGGCGGACGCTCGTACGAGTTTCACGCCGGAATGGATATCGACGGCGACCGCGGCGACATCATCGTCGCGCCGGCGAACGGGATCATTGCGGAGGCAGGCTGGAAGGGCGGCTATGGTTACATGATCGAGATCGATCACGGCAACGGGCTGATCACGCGTTACGGCCATCTTTCGAAGCTCGAGGTGAAAGCGGGCGATCCAATCCAGCGCGGTCAATTGATCGGTTTCGTCGGATCGACGGGACGCTCAACGGGCCCGCATCTTCATTACGAACTGCGTCTGGGTGAGAAGCCGATCAACCCGAGGCGGTTCCTTCCGCCAGAGCCGACAGAGATCAAGGGATAGTTCCGGGTTCCAGGTTGAAGACACCTTAAGAATTGAAAAGAGCGGGCATTTCGCCCGCTCTTTTGTTTACAGCGGCGGTTCGATCGTGCGTGTACCGCATAGGAGCGAACGAAGTTCTGGATTAGAATTAATAGCGGACCCCACACCAAGATCCACAACAACTCAAGAGGAGTGATCCGGAACAATGAATCCAGGTAACGGGCGGCATTCCGCCATCAGATTCTTCGTCGTTCTCATTCTGTTTTCCTTGGTCCCCGTGTCGGCATTCGTACGCGACGAAGGGATGTACGCGCCGGACCAGATCTCGCGGCTTCCGCTTAAAAAGAGAGGCCTGAAGATCGACCCTTCCGAACTCTACGATCCTTCGAAGCCGAGCATTTCTGACGCGATCGTGCGGGTGAACATCCCGACCGGAGGCTTCGGCACCGGCGAGTTCGTGTCCCCGGACGGGCTTGTGCTTACCAATCACCACGTGGGGTTCGACGCGCTTGTCGAAGCCTCGACGAGTGAAAACGATCTGGGCGACAAAGGCTACTCGGCAACCTCGCGTGCGAACGAACTTCCCGCAAAGGGCTATACGATCGTCCTTACAAAACGGGCGGAGAACGTAACCGCGAAGGTGATCGAAGGAACTGACAAGTTATTGGGAGAGGCCCGCGAATCGAAGATCGCCGCGAACATCGCTGCGCTCGAATCTTCGGAGAAAGCCAAGAATCCGGGCTCCCAGATCTCGGTCCGGGAGATCAACGAAGGCTTCTTCTATTACCTTTACGAGACCGAAACTATCAACGACGTGCGGGTCGCGTACGCGCCTCCAAAGAGCATAGGATTCTTTGGCGGCGATCCGGACAACTTCGAATGGACACGGCACACCGGCGATTTCACCTTCCTGAGGGCTTATGTCGCACCGGACGGCTCGTTCGCCGAGTACTCGGCGAACAACGTCCCCTATAAACCCAAGAGGCACCTGAAGATCTCGCTCGAGGGCGTGGACGAAGGCGAGTTCGTGATGGTGATGGGATATCCGGGCGGCACGACCAGGTTTCG
>JAGFIQ010000059.1 GCA_024103495.1 Aridibacter famidurans | reverse complement strand
CCGTCCTTTTGCTCGACGATCTTTTCGAAAAGCCCCGCCGAGTCGCGGATCACGCGTCCGTATCCCGTCGGATCGGTCAGCTCTACGCTGACGAGCGTGCACGCGGCACCCTTTCCCCTGTGCGATTTATGTTGACGAACCAACCCCGCGAGAGTCTCAGCCTTGATCATCGGCACGTCGCCCGAAAGCACGAGCAGTTCCGAGCCCGCGTTCTCCAAGTGCTCGCGAGCCGCGTTCACAGCGTCGCCTGTTCCAAGCTGCTCCTTCTGCCATACGAACTCGACGTGTTCTTCCTCAAGTTCTTTCAGCACGGCCTCGCGAACATCGTTGCCCTGATGGCCGACGACGACGTAGACCCTTCGAGGAGCAAGCGCGGCTGCGGTCCTGCAGACGTGATTGATCAGCGGACGCCCGTCAAGCCTGTGAAGTACCTTTGCAATATCCGACCGCATCCTTGTGCCGAGGCCGGCGGCAAGGATCAGGACGTCGAGTGGCTTGCTATCCATAGATCGTTTTCGGAGCGAGGGCTCAGTCCGCTACAAGACGCCGTTCGATCCCCCGTTTCTGCAGGGCTGAGGGCGGGTCGGAAGCGCACCGAAGTATTGTCCGTGCAAGAGTTTCCGGATGGTGACGCACCTTCTCTCCAATGTCCAATAGATTACCATAGATGATTTTCACGCCTTCAATCGCCTCGGGGGAAATGGACCCGCCGATCCCGATCTGGCGGGCCCCCTCTCCTCCATATTTTTCGGCCTGTTCATCCTTGATCGGCTGGCTGTTTACTATCAGGTAATCGAAAGTGAGCTGAGGTGCGTGCTCGGCGATCACTTCCAGATGGCGTCTCGCGGAGAAACCGTCGGTCTCGCCGGGCTGGGTCATAAGATTCGACACGAAGACCTTTTTTGCACGGGAACGCGCGATGGCATCCGCAACCTTTTTGACCAGCAGCGGAGGCAGGATGCTTGTGAACAGCGAACCGGGACCGACCGAGATGATGTCGGCCGCGTCGATGGCAGCGAGGGTTTCGGGAAGCGGCATACAGGTCTCCGGCTCCAGCCGGACCCGTTCGATCTCCGTACCGTTCTTTCCAATGTTGGTTTCGCCGTAGATCAGCTTGCCGGACCTTACTTCGGCAACAAGCCGGACATCTTCCATCGTGGCGGGATAGATATGTCCTTTGCTGACGAGGATCTCCGACGAGAGTTTCACCGCTTCGGAGAAATCGCCCGTGATCTCCGACAGCGCGGCGAGAAAGAGATTGCCGAAATTATGTCCCGCGAGTTCCCCGTCTCCGGAAAAACGGTGCTTAAACAGCCGGGAAAGGAGGTGCGAGTCCTCGGACAGCGCGACCATGCAGTTTCGAATGTCGCCCGGCGGAAGTATCTGGAGCTCTTCGCGGATCCTCCCTGAACTGCCTCCGTCGTCGGAGACCGCCACTACAGCGGCAAGATCACTTATCCAGATCGGCTCAGAACGCTCCTCGCCGACAAATCCCTTGAGCCCGGAAAGAACCGTCGCGAGCCCGTTTCCGCCACCCAGTGCGACTATTCTCAGCCCCTTCGATCTTGTTCTAAATATGTGATTTCTCATCACCTTGCGACGATCGGGAGTCGCCGGAAACAATATGAGCGAATGGGGGTCGGCGACACAGCTTTGGTGACGCTCCGTACTTTTGGCGGGGGAGGTTTCGACTGGCATCGTTTGGTCGAAACAAAGTCGGATTCTAGCATCGATTCCAGATCCTCCGCAATTTCGTCCGCCCCGGATACATCAAGAAGACTGCGGTTCAAGCATATTAAACAGGAAAAAACACTTGAAGCTGTTTTCGTCGGTATGGTACCTTAAAAACTAGCGCGGTTGACCTCAAACCTGCCTTGTCACCTTCTAAATCTTTAATGTAATCTCGTTCACGTAAGATCACGCTCTTACCTCGAACCCGGTCCGTACAACAAGACTCACACCGAAGATGGCTGACGCGCCTGTCATTATCAGCGAGATCCATTTCGAACGGCTCAAGCACATTCTAGCGAGATTGTGCGTTGAATCCGCTGCTCGTGCCGTGTTTCTTGTGGACAGGGATGGTCAGCCGATCACGTACGACGGCGAGATCGGAGATATGGACACGACGAGCTTTGCTTCACTTGCTGCCGGTAATGTAGCGGCGACAAGCAGCATGGCCCGCCTCATAGGCGAGGACGAGTTCCCGGCGGTCGTTCACGAGGGCGAGAAGGAAAGCATATTCATCAGCGTGATCGGCAGAAGCCTGCTGGTGGTCGTATTCGATCAGCGCTCGACGCTTGGACTCGTGAAACTCCGGACCAAGAAAGCGAGCTTTGAGGTGTCTGCTGTACTTGACGAGGTCGCGCGCGATTCAGAGGCGCAGCGAGCGGACGAGAACTCATTCTTCGCCGAGATCACGGATGAGGATATCGATAGCCTTTTCAACTAGATAACCCCGCTGGAGAGGCGGTTCAATCACGTTATGACTTTCATCAATTACGCATCGAGGGAGATCAACTGCAAGATCGTCTATTACGGTCCCGGTCTGTGCGGCAAGACCACGAATCTGCAGTACATCTATGACTCGACCGCGCCGCAGGCGAAAGGAAAGCTGATCAGCCTTGCTACCGAGACCGAGCGCACGCTGTTTTTTGATTTCATGCCTCTCGAACTCGGGACCGTGCGGGGGTTCAAAACCAGGTTCCATCTTTATACCGTACCAGGGCAGGTATATTACGACGCTTCGAGGAAGCTTATCCTGAAGGGCGTCGACGGAGTCGTTTTCGTGGCCGACAGCCAGGAAGAGCGCATGGACGCGAACATCGAGTCGCTGTTCAACCTCGAAGAGAATTTGGAGGCACAGGGATTCGATCTGATGAAGATCCCTTACGTTCTTCAGCTCAACAAGCGCGATCTTCCGAACGTCGTCCCGTCGGACGAACTGACCGCGGAACTTTTGAAGAAGGGTGAACCCGTCTATGAAGCGGTAGCGACGACCGGCGAGGGCGTATTCGACACGCTTAAAGCGGTCGCAAAACAGGTACTGACCGAACTCAGGAAGGGGTAAGACATTTCCAGGTTCCAGGTTCCAGGTTCCAAGTTCCAGGTTTCAGGTTCAGGCAGAAACGCGACCGTCAGGGAGCGTGCCCACGAATGGTTACAGGTTCCGGGCAGACCTCGCGCGTGAGCGAGGGGGCACTCAGAAGTACTGAGTAAACAGTACTGAGGACTGAGCGGCATAGTAAAAGGACGCGGCTAGCCGGCCGCGTCCTTTTTTTGCGGGATGCTATTCCCGCACGTCGCGCCGCAGGAGAAGCGGCTGCGGCGCTTTAAGGCCGCTGGTTAATTCGCAGGCATAAGTACAGAGTCGATCACGTGGATGACGCCATTCTTCTGCTTCAGATCTACGGCAGTGACCTTGGCCT
This sequence comes from Aridibacter famidurans, assembly GCA_024103495.1. Lineage (GTDB taxonomy): Bacteria > Acidobacteriota > Blastocatellia > Pyrinomonadales > Pyrinomonadaceae > Aridibacter > Aridibacter famidurans. Next base: position 20,139 of record JAGFIQ010000059.1, on the reverse strand, counting down.
TGCCGCCTTTCGCGTCCGTTATGATCACGGAGTCGCCTTCCTTCGAAGCCGTGATCTCCTCGCCCTGGACCGTTTTCAGGGTCGCCTTCCCGTTTCCTTCCTCAATAGCCTTTGCCACGGCCGCCGAATCGATGTTCCCGGCAACGACGTGGTAGGTCAAAATGCCCTTTAGCTGATCTTTGTTTTCGGGCTTGAGAAGTGTATCGACGGTACCGTCAGGAAGCTTCTCAAACGCGGAGTTGGTTGGAGCGAAGACCGTGAACGGGCCTGCGCCCTTCAAAGTTTCGACCAGATCCGCGGCTTTTACCGCGGAAACAAGCGTTGTGTGATCTTTCGAGGCAATCGCTCCGTCGACGATGTCTGTCTCGGTCCCCGAGGCCTCACTCGCTATCTCAGGTGATGATTCGGACGCGGCCTCAGGCGAAGATGCGGGTTCTGCTGCAGTGTTGGTGTTCTCGGGCGCCGGACAGGCGGTCAGCAAAAATGCCGAAACCGCAAGCAGCGCGATGATCATTAGATTAGTTCTCACTTCTAAATCCCTCCCGGTTCTCGTTCCAATGTTGGAAGGGCCGGCGCCTTAAGGCGCGCGACCCGTTCCGGTTGATGTGTTCTTGGAGTGATTCGAGCCCGGGACGGGATCGGATTCAGAAGTGGTCGGAAATAGAAGGCCGGCTTACGCTAGTCGGACTTCAGAGAAGACATATCGATCGAGAACCGATACTTCACATCGGACTTCAGCATTCGCTCGTATGCATCGTTGATCCCGCTGATCGGGATGATCTCCACATCGGCGGTGATATTGTGCTCCCCGCAGAAATCCAGCATTTCCTGTGTCTCCGGGATCCCTCCGATAAGCGAGCCCGACAGGCTGCGGCGACCGAAAAGCAGCGGGAAGGCTGCGACCGGAAGCGGTTTTTCGGGAGCGCCGACAAGCGTCAGGTTTCCGTCACGCTTCAGGAGCATAACGTAGGGATTAATGTCGTGCTCGGCGGAAACGGCGTCAAGAATGAAGTCGAAGGTCCCGAAGTGCTTCGCCATCTCGTCGGTGTTACGCGACACCACTACTTCGTCTGCCCCGAGCCTCAGCGCATCTTCGGTCTTTCCGGGCGATGTCGTAAACACGACGACTTCCGCCCCCATGGCGTGCGCGAACTTCACAGCCATGTGCCCGAGTCCGCCAAGCCCGACGACCCCGACCTTTTTCCCGGGACCGACGCCCCAGTGACGCAAAGGCGAGTAGGTCGTAATGCCTGCGCACAACAGCGGCGCGGCGGCCGCAGGGTCGAGATTGTCCGGAACGCGAAGGACGAAATCCTGATCGACGACTATGCTGTCCGAGTAGCCCCCGAACGTAACTCCGCCAAGATGCTCATCCGGCGAACCGTATGTCAGGACCATGTTCGGGCAGAACTGCTGGAGCCCTTCGCTGCAGTTGGGGCAGTCGCCGTCGGAACCGACAAGGCAGCCGACGCCGACGAGATCGCCTTCCTTGAACTTGCTGACGTTCGATCCGACGCCGGTGACCCGGCCTATGATCTCGTGGCCGGGAACGCACGGGTAGACGGTTTCCATTACGTCGCTCCATTCGTTCCGGGCGTAATGCAGGTCCGAATGGCACACGCCGCAGAACAGGATCTCGATCGCGACGTCGTTCTCCTTCGGCTCCCTTCGATCGATGGTTGTTGGTTGAAGCGGCGAGGTCTGGCTCGGCGCGGAATACGCTTTTGCTGCTGGCATCTGTTTTCCCCCTTACTGATTCTTGTTTGATTTGATATTTGATGAATATCACAGTTCGTTCCGGAGGCGAACCGCACACGGCATAACACATCGCGCAGTCGAACGCTGCCGGGATCGCAAAAACAAGAAAAGGCCGCCTGAAATGGCGACCTGTGATTCCTTGATTAATGGCGGAGCCGACGGGACTCGAACCCGCGACCTCCAACGTGACAGGCTGGCGTTCTAACCAACTGAACTACGACTCCGCAAGACTTTCAGTGACCGGCAGCGGCTGGATGGCTGGTGGGCATAGAAGGACTCGAACCTCCAGCCTCTTCCTTGTAAGGGAAGCACTCTACCAATTGAGTTATATGCCCGAATCCAGGGGCCTATCGCGGTCATCACTGCAAAGATCAAACGCTTTCGCCCGCCTCAGGGCGAACTGAAATCGTACGAAAGATGCCGGGGAAAATCAAGTCGGAATGCGGGGGACGGTGAGCAGTGAACATTAGGGACGAGGCTTGTCCCCGTCCGCCCGGTCAATAGTGCTGAGTACTGAGAGATGAGTGCTGAGCTGGGCCGCTGGCACCGAGGAAAAGACTGAAGCTTATCGGAAATCCGTTTAGAGCGGCCTTTCGGGCTGCATTGAGCGCGAAGCGCGAGATCCGGTGCGCCCGACACCGCCCCGTTTAGAGCAGCCCTCCGGGCTGCGTTGAGTGCGAAGCACGAATCCTCGCAAACGCCGAAGGATACCGATTCCTCGGTCCTTTGTCATGCCCGTCGCTTGCGCTCCGGGTACCGATTCCTCAGTCCTCCTCCCTCACTTGTCTCTCATCATTATGAACTCTACAAGCTCTTGGAGATCGGAGGTCGGCACACTCAGCCTTCCAAGCGCCTCGTTCGCCCGCCAATAATGGCCCATTGCCATATTCCTCGCCTCGTGCACGCCGAAGACCGAAGGATATGTAGCCTTCTGCGCTTCCGCGTCCTTCCCGGCAGTCTTCCCGAGGGTTTCGGTCGTTTCAGTAACATCGAGGAGGTCATCGGTGATCTGAAAGATCAGTCCAAGATGCGACGCGAATTCCGCAACGGTCTCCAATTCCTCTTCGCCCGCTTCCGCAATGATCGCTCCGCAGATCGCGGATACCCGGATCATCGCTCCGGTCTTGCACAAGTGGATCCTCTCCAGCTCTTCCTCACTTATCGTTTCCGGCGCACCTTCCGCGTCAAGATCCAGCTGCTGACCCGCGACCATTCCAGAAGGGCTTCCTGCCGCGCCGGCCAGTTCCGACACAAGCCTCACCCTTACTTCCGGCGAAAGCGAGTCGTCGTCAGCGATCGCCCTGAACGCAAGGGTCTGCAGAAGGTCTCCGGCCAGGATGGCTGTCGCTTCTCCAAATTCCACGTGGCACGTCGGCTTGCCTCTGCGCAGACTGTCGTCGTCCATTGCAGGCAGATCATCGTGGATCAGCGAGTACGCGTGTACCATCTCGATCGCCGCCGCGGTAGACAAGAGTCTGTCCCGCTCTGTGCCGAACGCCCTCCCAACCGCGATCATCAACGCCGGCCTGAAACGCTTGCCTCCTGCGAAGACACTATGCCGGATCGCTTTGTGCAAGCGCGTAGGGGCTTCATCGGGATCGGGCAGAAGAGATTCGAGCCGCTCGTTAACGAGGGCAGACGCCTCTTCCAAAAGCCCCGTAGCTTTCTCAACCGTGGTTTCCATTCAAGGTCCTACCTATTGACTTTCCTGGGAAGGTCCGGATCCGGGCGGGAGGTTCATAAGGATCCTTGCGACGTATTGTCGATGCTTTCATATACCGCCGTCAAGAAGGCATCGATCCGTGCTTGTTCGATCCATCTGGCGACGATTACGAGATCGGCGCCCTTGTCTATGTAAACTATGTTCGTCCCGTTTCCCAGAAAGGCGATCGTTCCCTTGGGAGCGCCCGGAAACAGCTTCTTTTCCGTGTTCAAAAAGAAGTTCATATAGCCATAGGTTTGCTGAGGTTCGGATGGAGTCTCCGCCCGTTTCAGAAATGCCTCAGACAATATCTGCTTCTCCTTCCACTTCCCTCCCCTTGCGATCAATAGCCCGAACCGGGCCATGTCGCGGGCGCTGATGAACATTCCGCCGCCCCAGTGGCCTCCGCCGCTCACGGACTGCACAGGCCTTCCGTCGATCAGCACAAATGAATTCTCGTAACCGTGCCACCGCCAGGTCGAGGAGGCGCCGATCGGGTCCATAACTGCCTCACGCAGAACTTCGGGAAGCGGCCTGCGGATCACGTTCAATGCTGCGAGGGCGAGCAGGTTGACCCGCACATCGTTATATTCGTAAACGGTCCCCGGCCGGTTGCGGACCCTTGTCAGCCACGTGGAACTGTCACGGTCCGGCCGATCAGCCCAGTCAGGTTTTCCCCAGAGCGTCCCTTCCCAGTCGCTGGTCTGACGAAGGAGATCGTCCCAGGTGATCTTGCGGTTGTGATCCGTTTTGAATAGTTCGAGGAACCTTGTCTTTCCAAAATCCTCGGCCTTGTCGAAATCGCCGTATGTTGAAAGCGGCGAGACCGGCGCCATAGAAAGGTGAACAGGAGCGTCGAGATCGCGGATCGTTCCCGAGTCGAATGCCAGCCCCACGACTGCGGTAATGAAGCTCTTCGTTACGCTGTGCGTCATATCGACGCGTTCCGGCTCTCCCCATTCCGCCACGATGTATCCGCCGCGGATGATGATCCCGGTCATATCGCCCCGAGTCTTGAATGGCCCGATCGCTTCACCGAACGGCTCGCGGCCGAATGTCTGGGCCTGCCCGAGCTCCTGGTCGCGGGGAGCTTTCGATTCGCTCTGCTTCGCAAGTTCGACCGCTGCCGACAGTTTCGCAGCGATAAACCCCGCATCGGAGGGCGAACGGTTTTGCCATTCACCCTTGGCCGGGAAATAAAAAGTCTGCGAGAGCGCGGATCCAGCTAAGGCAAGCACCAGCGCTGCTGATAACAGCGACAATCTTGTTCTCATCGTTTGCTCCTGTTCAGGACCAAACGATTATAGACTTTTCTTGAAGAGCCGCGAACCGGGCAGGCTACCTGGCGACGACATCGAAGGCTCGCGATCCCGCTTTTCTGCCGTCAAGGAAGATATCCACGCGGTAGCTTCCGACGGGCCATTTCGAAGCCGGCCTCGCATTGAACGACACCTGGTTCTCGCCCTTTGAGGTCTTGTACGAAACCGTGATGTAGTTCGAGTTGGCGCGAAGCCCGACGGCCTTGACCGCGACGATCACCATCTTCACTGTTGTGGGATCTACCGTCGGAAGATCGATGTAACAAATCAATGGAACATCGTCAGGCCCGATTCTCTCAAGCCCCTCAGTTATGGTCCCGTCCTTTTCCTCCTTTGCGATCGATATCGATAGCTCCGGCGCTTCTTCAGCGCCTTCGGTCCCGTTCGTCTGGCCGAGCACGCAAGGCACGGCAAGCAGGCACACGAGTGCCGCAAGGGTAAGTCTCATTGTTCCCTCCGCAGGTGATTCAGTTGTTCATATGAAAAAGCACCGCGCTTGGGAAACGGCACTCGACGGATACAGGACTAAAAGGTGCGGCGGATCCGCCGTTGGTTGCATTGCGGAACTATTTGCGGATTCGACGGGCGAGCTCCGAGAGCGCAGAGCGGGTGAACGGGCCCAGTTCGACGGTGAACATCAGCCGCAGGTCCTCAGGAACGCTCGTGTCTTCATCAAGGAACCGAAGGACCCGGTCCGCCGGATTCCTCCTGAAAAGACGTTCGAAAACCTCGGCTGCCGGCGGAGTCCCCTTTTCCAGGATGCCCAGGAGGACCGAATCGAGGAACGTCTTCCAGCGGCTCCCGAAGACCGGGACCTGCGAACCACTTTCGAGCGCGCGTACGATCGCTTCAGTGCGGAGTTGCGTCCTTTTGAAACTGTAGCCCGTCGAAGGCTTCACCCAGCCGCCAGCTGTGCCGATCCGCACGACCTTTTCCGAAGGCCTCTGATCGTGAAAGGCGTCCGACATCGGGATCACTCCCCGTTCGGTTTCGCTGATCCGGTAATCTTCGGTCCCGAGAACCCGCCCGATATATTCGCGAAGGTTCCGATCGTACTCTCTACCGTCAAGCAGGGACGTCGAGAACACCGTGAATTCGACAAGCGCCATTCGGAGCGAGACGGGGAGAACATATGCGAACCGGCATTCTCCTTCCTGGGGAACGCGAAAGTCGAAAAGCACGGCCTCGGAAAGGTCGAATACGTCCTCGTCCGTTTCGATCTGCCAGCCCAGAAAGTGCTGAAGTAGATTGTGGTCGTGGGCATTGTCGTATCCGGGGACCGACACGCTGTCGAAGACCATCTCCCGCGCTTCGAAGGCGCCTTCGGAGGTCTCCACTTCGCCGTCCCGGACCTCCAGGATGTCGGCGGTCAGAAACCGAATCGCCGGATTGTCACGGAGCTCAGGGATGACTCGCGAGTAAAAGTCGGAAGCGCGGACCATTCGGTATTCGAGGCCCTGTGCGCCGATATCCAGTTCGAGCCGCTCACCGTCAGCGCCGTAGAACCCGAGCTTTTTCCACCTGTGGAAAACTATGTCTTCGAACCCCAGATCCCTGTCCGACCAGAAGCACCAGGTGTGGTCGTTCGAAGCCTTCTCTTCCCGATCGATGATCAGGAGCCGCCTGTCGCGGAGCGACGAGCGGTTTATGCGGCGCGCCAGCGAGAGGCCCGCAAGGCCTCCGCCGGCGATTATGTAGTCGAAGGTCTGCGGGCTCACAGTCTAGACAATTACACTATCGGAAGCGGACGTTCAAACTACTCGCGGACCACCTCGTAGGTCAGTTCGAGCATCGCGTTGTCCTTCGTCTTATTTTGGCAGGTGTTGTTCTCGACGAGCCTCAGAGGTACCTCGCGGTTGAATTCGGGGAAGAGAGGAATGCCCGACCCGAGCAGGATAGGCGTGACGCCAAGGTAAAGTTCGTCGACAAGATCCTGTTCGAGGAATGCGGCGGCGAGCTCACCGCCGCCGGAAAGCCATATCTTCTTGCCGTCGCGTTCTTTCAAACCGCGCACGAATTCATCTATTTCGCCCGACACTATCTCGACTCCTTCGACGCCGGATTCCTCCAACGTTGTAGAAAAAACGTAGGTATCCATACCGGAGTACGGGTTATCTCCCCCGCCGGAACTCATCTCCAGATACTTGTCCCAGGACCTTCGACCCATCACCACCGTGTCGATCGTCTTGAAGAACGCCATCCAGTCGTAGTCCCAGTCCATCGAAAGCCAATCGACCGCCCCGTTCTTGCGCGCGATATAACCGTCAAGGCTGATCCCCAGCCCGAGTACAACTTTTCGCATACATTCACCTACTTCCGCTGTCAGGTTCCGCGATCGCAGACCTGGTTGTATACGGGCGGGGCGAGCGATTGTTCATCGTTCGCGTCCCGGGCAAGCCGTGGTATTTTAACCGCACTATGAAAATGCTGATCACCTGTTCTCTCATCCTGTTCGCGGCAACCGCGGCATACGCTCAATCCGATAAGCAAAAAGCGAAGATAATGACCGAGATCGAGAAGGTCCTCAACGACCAGGTCGCGGCCTGGAACGACGGGAACATCGAGGGGTTTATGGACGGCTACTGGAAGTCTGAAGAGATGCGGTTTGTTTCCGGCAACTCGATCTCGATCGGTTGGCAGGCAGCTCTCGACCGTTACAAGCGGAGCTACGACACAAAGGAGAAGATGGGCGTCCTGACATTTTCGGATTCGGTCGTGACGGTGCTCGACAAGAACAACGCGTACGTCTTCGGAAGGTGGACGCTGAAACGGACGAATGACGAGCCGACCGGGCTGTTCACGCTCGTATTCAGGCGGACCGGCGACGGCTGGAAGATCATTCACGATCACACGTCGAGCTGAGTCTGTCGAGTCTCGCGAGTCTGTCGAGTCTGGCGAGTCTGGCGAGTCTTTCGGGTCTTTCGGGTCTGACTCATAGAACCGCGCGGTCCGCGAGCAATCAATGACCCCAGGCCGCGTCAGCGGCGGCACGTGTCCGACGAGCTTCAGCTTGTCGGTCTCCCGCTTTTTCGCTTGGCTCACTGCCCGCGGGACTCTGGCTTTTCTTTCCGCACGACGAGAAACCCCCGTCTTTCCCTGGAACCTCGCTACGTGCCAGGTCGTTCCACTTCACTATGAAAACTACGCTCCTTCTTATTGCTTTTCTCCTTCTCGCGGCCGCGGCCTTCCCTCAGGACGCGCCTTCGCAACCCGGGAAGACCGAGAGGATCGAAGCCGATACTTCAAAAGGCTTCTCTTATCCTTACTTCCTTTACATTCCTCCGGCGCTCCGCGAAGAAAACGCCCAAAAGGGCATACAGACCCTGCTCGTCGTCCCGAACAATACGGGCAAGCCCATAGATGGCCTTGAAGAGCACGAGAAGAACGTCAGTTCGAAGATGGTCCAGATCGCTTTCGTTTTCGGACGACTGAACGTGCCCGTGCTTGTTCCGGTTTTCCCAAGGCCGGCGAAGGAATGGAAGATCTATACGCACGCGCTCGACCGCGATTCTCTGACGACCGATCTTGAAGAGTACAAGCGGCTGGACCTGCAGCTCGCGGCGATGATCCGCGACGCGCGATCGAAACTGAAGAGCGAAAAACTGAACATCGGCGACAAGGTGCTGATGTATGGTTTCTCGGCCTCGGCGATGTTCGCGAACCGGTTCGCATTCCTCCATCCGAACCTTGTCAAGGCCGCTGCCGTCGGATCGCCCGGCGGGTGGCCGATCGCGCCGGTTGAGAAATACAAGGACAAGGAGCTTAGATATCCGCTCGGGATCGGCGACGTGAAAGCCCTGACGGGTAAGGGCGTGGATATGGAAAAGCTTGCAAAGGTGTCGTTCCTCTTCTTTCTTGGCGGAGATGACGACAATGACTCTCTGGTCTTTCGGGACGGATACGAGCAGGAAGATGAGGACCTTGCGCTCCCGCTTCTAGGAAAGAAGCCCGTCGATCGGTGGCCGGTTTCGAAAGAGCTTTACGAACAGGCGAAAATGAACGCCGAGTTCAAGCTGTATCCGGGCGAGGGGCACAGGCCCTCGCGCCAGATGGTGGAAGACGTGATGGCGTTTCTGGAAAAGAACAAGTACTGATCAGCCGACTTTCTCGCGGCATCCGCTTTCGTCCGATCTCCTCGCCGCGTCAAGCACCTTCTGGACCTCGTGGCCGTCACGGAAAGTGGCGGCCCTTTCTATTTCGGTCCTGCCTTCCTTCAATGCGCAGACGATCTCTTCGGCGAACGCCAGGAATCCCATCGACCAGCCGCCTTCCCTCGTGCCAACGGGGGCCATTCCGGGTTTCGTGTCGATCTCCGTGAACGAGCTCTCGCCCTTCCGCGCGACCTCCAGACGATCCTTTTCGCCGATGATCAAAGAGCCTTCTGTTCCGTAGATCTCCATCCAGAAATCGTATTTTCCGATCTCGACCATCGAGAACGAACCCGTCCCGGACGCGTCTTTCGTCAGCTCGGAATCTTCGAATCGGAGAATGAAGTTGCACTCGTCGTCGCTCGTCACCGGGCGAATCTCGCCGTCCGCATCGCGGCGCTCCTTGATGTTCGTCTTTAGAAGGCACGAGATGTCGCTGACCTCGGTGCCGAGCAGCCATCGGAAGCCGTCGATCGCGTGCGAACCGATCGCTCCAAGCGCGCCTCCTCCCCTCGACTTGTCGGACCACCAGTTCCATTTCAGATCCGGATTGCCGCGCGATGCGTTCCTGAATGCCGATTTGGCGTGGATGACTGTTCCAAGCTCGCCGTTCCGCAGCATGTCGAATGCGAGCTTTCTGCCGTTGAGGAACCGGAGCTCGTGATCTATAAGCGCAAGTATTCCTGCTTTCCCGGCGGCTTCGGCCATCTCCTTCGACTCCTCTGCATTCATCGCCATAGGCTTCTCGCAGAGTATGTGCTTACCGCGTTCGATAGTGAACAGAACCATCTCGTGATGGAGATCGGGTGGCGTGGTTATGCAGACGAGGTCCACATCTTCGTGCTCGACTGTCTCGCGCCAATCCTCTGCGACGTGAGGGATTCTGAACTCCTTAGCCGCAGCCCGTGCGTTCTCAATGTGACCGCTGGAGACGGAGACGAGCTCGGCGCCTTCGCAATCCCGAAACGCCGGCATCTGGGTCAGTTGCGCGAAACCGGTGCCTATGAAACCGATCCCGATCTTGTCTTTCATACGGGATTTATATCACGGGGGAAGAGTCTGTCGAGTCTGTCGGGTCTGTCGGGTCTGTCGGGTCTGTCGAGTCTGTCGGGTCTGTCGGGTCTGTCGGGTCTGTCGAGTCTGTCGAGTCTGTCGGGTCTGTCGGGTCTATTGAGTCTGTCGGGTCTATCGGGTCTGTCAGGTCTGTCGGGTCTGTCGGGTCTGTTCAGTGGATATTGCAGAGTGAAATCCCGGTTTCCTTAAATTGCCCGCTGCTTTCCTGCGTGTCCCTGCGCGATCTTCGCTTCGCTCACTGCCCGCGGGACGCGGGCGCTCCGTGCGCCCTCTTCACTCGTTACTCATCACTCGTTACTCATCACTCGTTACTCATCACTCATCACGTGCTTATGCCCCTCGCTTGCGCTCGGGGTTCCGATTTTTTTCCACAAAAAAGCCGCCCCGGAGGGCGGCGTTGATTTAACAATCGATCTTTTTCTAGCTCTTCGTAGTTCCCAGCTCGAGAGCCCGGCCCTTTCTCGGCCTCGTAGTAAGAAATTCCCTGTACGCTTCACGGTCGGTCTCGGACATATCGACAATGCTCGCGCCAACCAGGTACTGGGTCGTCGACACGTGCTCGCCGACCTGTTCGTATCTAACGCCGACGAGCTTCATTCTCACCTTGCCTGACGGCAGCGTAAGCTCGGCCTTAAGAGTGCGCTCCTCTCCTACGAGATAGTACTGCTGGATCCTGATCGAAGAGACTATAAAGGAGACGCCGGAAGAGCTTAGATCGTGGGTTTCGCCGCGGGTGGAGAGGTCGGGAGGGGGCAGGACAAGACCACCCGTGTTCTTGTCGGGTTCAAAAGATATCTTAATCGGTACGTGCAAGGGGCGCCTGCGGGCAACGACGCGCTTATTAACCGATCTTGTGAACAGCGAGGCCCATTTTCTAATCATTGAATTCTCTCAGCGGGAACTGATGCCGTATTCCGCGGCATTATAGTGATTTTTACATCGTTTTACAACAAGCCGGGCCCCTAACTCTGCATTATTGTTAGTTTTGCAGGTTCTTGCCTTTCACGTCTTTGCTCACAAGTTCCGGATCTTTTCCTTTTCGGATCCTGGAAGCGAAAGAAAGCGTGCCCGTCTTGCCGTAGATCGCCGGCGTCGCATGCGCCGTATAGGTCGATTTGTCGAAAGCCAATGCTATCTTATAGTTATAGCCGGTCGACTCGGCCGAAAGAGCATCGGCCGGAACATATCCCTTGCCCGTAAGAGTTTCCAGGTCTGCGAACCTCCCTTCGTTCTGGAGCGCGTAAATTCCCTGAGCCTTGTTGATCCTCTCAAGCATCGCCTGCGCTTCGCGGTGATGAACTTCCATCCTCAGGTAAAAGAAATAGTTCCTTCCCTGCTTCCGGACGACTCTTTCGCCATCCGGATCGGCAATCAGCATTATCCAGACATCACCCTCCTTCCGGAGCCGTATCTCGTTCGTCTCGATCTTGCCGTCCTTCTCGTTGGGCATCTTCATCGTGACGGTAGCCTCGTTGCCCGAAACGATCTCCCCGTTGATCGGCATCTGCGGAGGAACGCTGGAAGCGACCTCGCTGAAGTCCACGCCAAGGTCCTTGACGTCTTCAGGAGTAAGTCCCTCGACTGCCGGACGAAGGTTCGTAAGCTTCAAAGCGTCGATGAACTGGTTGGCGCGCAGCCTCTCGTAGAATACCTTCACCGTGTCCGCCGGAGAATTCGCCTTGATATCGATCGAAGGCCCGGCAGGCAACGCGGGAGCCGCAGCCGTGTCGGCCGCAGTCAACGGGTTCGCATCGGCCTTGGACCTCGCGGCGGAAGGATCGGAGGACACGGCAGTACCGCATCCGTTTACGAACAAAGCGAACACAACCAGAAAAGGCAGCGCCGCAGACGATACGCGGAAACTGCCGTGATGAAGCCTTTTGATCATTTATCGATGAGAACCGGCCTGAAGGCCTTTTGGGGAAACGATGAAAGGAACTATGGAGGTCTTTGCGGAAGCGGCCAAAAAAGTTTCGGCACGCCAAACATTATAGCGTGCAGAAACAAAAACGTAAAACAGTATTTTACAGTGAAGAGATGAGAAGTTTTCGAGAAAGGGATTTCGCTCCCGGAACTGGCACTTAATGTTTGTCCGGAAGCGTCATCGAGAAGTGTGTGGTCTCTCCCTTGCGGATCTCGACCTGCTGAGCACCCTCAGTCGACTTTTCAATCCAATCCTCAGAATCGGAATCGCCCCGGGACCGAACGACTACAAAATATCTGCCAACAGGTAGTTGTAGTTTGATCTCGCCGCTATACCCTATCAATCCGCCCCCGAATCTGTCCCAGGATGCCTGTGCTTCTTTATCAACGGGAATTAGAGAAATCGCGTTGCCCGCCGCGGGCGTCCCGTCTTCTCGATTGAAGCGCCCCACGAACTCGCCGGGCTCACTGGATAGAACAACTGAAACGCTCCTCAAGGCCTGTCCTTCAGCAACCTCGATCTTGTCGGAGATCTCTTTACCATCTAGAACCACGTGCTTAATGTATCTCCCGGACGACAAGGCTCGCCAGAAGTAGGTTCCTTCCGATAGCCCCGAGATTTGAAAGTCCCAACTTTTCTGCCCAATACTTTTGCTCTTGGAATGGCCACCTTTCCAGTTGGTGTCGTGTTGAGAGAACTTACGCTCAAAATCTATAAGATAGAGGTCTAGCGGGGGAATCTCTTGATTTCCTTCTACGGTAAGCACGCCCGACACTGACGAGGTCGGAGGCAATTCAAAAACAAGATCGCGAATGCCTTCGCCCGGTATCGAGATCTCCTTGTCGATGACCGCATAGATCGGAATCTGATCTTTTGAACGGGAAACAGGCTCGATCCGGACGAGATAGTCTCCATCCCTGATATCCGTAAGACTGAAGGAACCGTCACTTCCAGTCTTCGCGATCGTGTCATAAACAAGTTCAGTTACTGCCTCCGGCGCCCTTCTTGTGAACCTCAACTGAACATTTGAGACCGGCTTGAGGGTTTGCTTGTCAACGACGAATCCAGAAACATCTACGACCTGCCGTTTCGGGATCACGATGCGCAGATCTGAAATATCTGAGCCCCAGCCGACGTTCAACGTTTCCGCCCCCTCTAGATCTACGGAATTCGGATAGAAGAAGTAGAGGGTTGACTCCTTCCAAAAATCGCCTCGTTCGGTAAATCTATCATCACCGCCTGTATTTGCGGGTTCAACGACCCGGATCAAATAGTCGCTGGGAAACAATTGCGTGATTCGAAAGTATCCCCTGTCGTCGGTCCGGCCTGTCGCGACTTTCACAAGTTCGTCTTCCGTTACCGCAGCCCCCTTGCGAAGTATTGAGATCTCCACACCGATTGCCGGCGCGCTATCTTCATAGCTGACAAAACCAGCTATTACGCCCCCTCGTTTCGCGAGGACCGTGACTGTTTCTCGATTCCTTCCGTCCAGCCTTATTAGAGGAAAGTGCTTTTCGATTTCCTGCAATGAGAGGTCTATAGATCCTCCGAAGAAATCATTGATACTGCCGGGACTCAAAATGTTAGGACCGACTACGTCGACGACATAAACTCCCGGAGCGATCGAATCAATAACAAACTCACCGTTGTCGTTGGTGAGTGTACGATCCCACGAACGAAGGTCCTCGTAACGTATCGAACTGTTGGTTTTTGTGTACTCAGTAACCTCTATCAAACCCACTCTCGCCCGCCTTACAGGCAGTCCGGAATCCGCGAAGACGACTCGGCCACGGACTTCTGACATTGACGGGGATTTTGGTGTTGATTCGGGAATGGGTGTTACTTGTGCAAACTGATCACTTCCGGATATTGCAAGTCCGAACAGTACTATCGCGGTAGCCAACAGAGTTCTCATTTCTATCTACTCCGGTTCTTATTCAATTGCTTGGCGTTCTGTAGTGAAAGAGCGTAGAGGTAACGCAACCTACCAGTTCGTCTTACCCAAAACGATCCGTACATCAGTAAATACATCCCCGCTTCTGAGTTCGAATTCTCCGTTTACGGCTTCGATCCCTCCGATCGTCACCGATTTGATCGGGACTCCCCCGATCGTGTTAATCGCATATTTTCCCGGCTTCAGACCACAGATATCGAAACCAATCGAAGACACTTCTTTCAACGATGCACTTCCGGTTAAGGGCCAAAACGGAGTTGGTTCTAATAGGTAATCCTCAGAAGTGGGGTCGCTGTAAAGAAGTTGAACAATCAAGCCAATCCGCAATGACGATCCGGGACCGGCCTGAATCTCGCCGATGAAACATGCACCGCTCTCCACGAAGAGTGTCACGTCAGACAGATTGGAATTCTGAATTGAGACTTCGGTTTTTTTCCTCTTTACAAACATTGAATATGGATCGTAGCCAACTCCGATTTCCTCGAAGGGTGGTCCTTGGAAGGCCTCAAATTCATATGTGCCGACAGGCAAGTTGTGTATCGTCCATTTACCGCCCTTATGAACCGCTGAAATGAACGGCGGGATCGCAACCCGCATTCTGACTGGTTCGATCGGCTCGTCGAAATTGTCTGGCGCTTGAGACCAAACAGACAACTTGAAACGTTCCAGCGGTCCTCCCGTTTCCGAATTTATGACCTTGCCTGAAACGCTGTGTGTTTCGATCTCCGCCAATGAGAAGTCAGCCGTTTTCGTTTCTCCGTTGGCGAGTTTGATAGTTTTAGAACCTGCGAAGGCCGATGAGCCTGGATAGTAGGTCTTCAGGACCCAAGGGGATTCGTGCACATCCATTGCTCTGGGGGATTCGTCCCCAAGCGAGTATCTACTCGGCTCGATCGCGCGAATCTTGTATTCGCCGTAAAGCAATCCTCCAAGACAATATTTGCCTTCGCCGTCAGTTTCCGTAGAAGTCTGGATCGAGAAATGTTCCCTCCGTCCGGGCATGACTTCATTAGGAGTGAGAAGTAGAGCCTGAACCAAGAGCCCTGAAGCTGGCTTGCCTTCTATAGTCTTGATCTTCCCTTTGATTACTCCATAGAAATCCTGCTTTGAATCAGGGCACCCAAGGGAACCGTCTCCGCGTCCTTCGCCATACACTAGTCCGGCAAAGAAAGCGCCGGCAACCACCGCATACACGATTCCAAGAAGCAGTCTGTTTGATCCATGCTGATGGGTCATAGGGGCATTCTCAAGAAAACTTCAGATGCTTTGGGACTATATCACTTTCGAATATAAGTACTGAGAGTTTCCTACTCGTAGAGAAGTTTACTCAACCCCCGGGCGTTTTCCGTTGAAAAGCGCCCCGCGGCCGACGAAGTATAGGAACAAAGCGAGCCCTATGAACGGGATCATCGCCAGCCAGTCGGAATTCGGTCCTTCGAAGAACGGATTGCGCGCGGTCGACCACGCTAGGAACATCTCAAGCGTGTCCTTCATATAAACCGCGCTGATCGCGAGCAGGATCCCGGCAAGCGCGCCTCCGGCGATGTAGCCGGACGCGACTAGCACTCCCGGACTCTTGTCGGTTTCCGCCTGCACTTCTTCTTCGGTCATTCCCTTCCCTTCAAGCCGGCGCCTTACGATCCTGTCCACCGCGAACCTCACGAGGCCGCCGGCGAAGATCGGCGTCGAAGCCGAAATGGGAAGGTACACACCGACCGCGAACGCGAGGGAGGAGATTCCGCACATTTCTAGCACGATCGCGATCATTACACCGATCAGCACAAGCCCCCACGGAAGCTGCTGGCTGAGAATTCCCTCGATGATGTAGCTCATCAAGGTCGCCTTTGGAGCGTCGTACTTGTCGACGTTCTGGAATGTAGGCTCGCCCTGCGCATTGACGCCGGTTTGATTCTGCTTGAGCACGCCGTTGATTCCTGGATCGACAAGGTATATCGGCTGGCCCTGAGTGTTGACCAAGAATCTTCCGACCGGGCCTCGTTTCGGGTCTTTGTTGAACCAGACCCTGTATGTCTGATCGTCGCCCTCAGCGACAAACCCGGCGGGTTGCTCCGCGACAAGTTCGCCACCCGAGGTCAGAAGCTCATCTGCCGGAACGCTGAACCCCTGCACGAACGCCGTCGGTTCGACCTTCTGGTAAATGGTTGAAGAGTTGTTGAGCTGTATCAGGATCGGCCCGAGAACAAGCGCGGAAACAAGCGCGCCGATCAGGATCGCGACCTGCTGTTTCCAGGGCGTGCCGCCGACCCAGAAGCCCGTTTTCAGGTCCTGCGAGGTCGTGCCGCCGTTCGAAGCCGCGATACAGACTATGCCGCCGACCGACAGCGCCGTGACGAAATACGGATCCGGCGCGGTCCATCCGACGAGCAGAAAGACGAGCGAGGTCAGAAGAAGCGTGGCGACGGTCATTCCGGATATCGGGTTCGAAGATGAACCGATCTCGCCGGTGAGCCTTGAGGAAACGGTAACGAACAGGAATCCAAAAACTATGATCAGGATCGCACCGAGAAGGTTCATCTTCAGTGCAGGGACAAAGGTGATCACAACGATAAGCGCGAGGATACCGATGACGACGAGCCGCATCGAGAGATCACGGTCGGTGCGCGGATGGTCTGTGCTTTCGGCGAGTTTCGCGGCTCCCCTGAAATCCGCCAGTCCGCCCTTCAACCCGTGAATGATTATCGGAAGCGAGCGGACCAGGCTGATGATGCCGCCCGCGGCCACGGCTCCCGCACCGATGTAAAGGATGTAGCCCTTCTGGATGTCGGAGATCGACATATCGGCGATCGTCTTCGCCGTTTCAGGAGCGAGCGGTGCCGCCGACCCGGACCCGAAGTACTTGATCATAGGGATAAGGACCAGATACGAAAGCACGCCGCCGGCGCACATAATGCCTGCGATCTTCGGGCCGATGATGTAGCCGACGCCGAGCAGCGCCGGGTTGTTCTCGAGCGAGATCGACCCGCCGCGGAACGTGTCGCCGAACTGTTTTTCGGGATACTCCTTCCAGCCCGCGAGGACCTTCATCACCGTGTTGTAGAGAAATCCGACGGCGAACCCGATCGAGATGATCAGCCCGCCCTTTGCCGCGGCCGAATCTTCGCCGGTCGTCGCGATCTCGGACGCCGCCTTCGATTCTTCGCTCGCGCCGGCTTTCAGGACTTCCGCACAGGCGGTCCCTTCCGGATATTTCAGGATGCCGTGCTGGTCGTGGATCAGCGCCCTGCGAAGCGGGATCATCATCAGGATGCCGAGCAGGCCCCCGAGCACGGCGACCATCGTCACACGCCAGATCTCGAGGTCGAACCCAAGGATCATTATCGCCGGCATCGTTACGCCGACGCCGAAGGCGATCGACTCGCCCGCGGATCCCGCCGTTTGCACGATGTTGTGCTCGAGGATCGTCGCGTCGCGCACGCCGATCTTCGAGAGAATGCGGAACAGAGTGATCGAGATGACGGCGACGGGGATCGAAGCCGAAACGGTCAGTCCGACCTTCAGGACGAGGTACAGCGACGAAGCTCCGAACACTACGCCCAGAAGAGTTCCGACGATCAAAGGCGTGACCGTCAGCTCTCTCATATCGGTTACTTTGTCGGAAATGTATGGGCGGAACTTCTCCAGAAAAGGATTGTTTGCCATTCGGTTCGGGGACCTCCGGAAGAGAAAGATGTGAAGCTTTACGGGGGAAAACCTGCCGTAATCTACACCGCATAGTCGAAAAAGGCAACGGACTCGGCAGCAGAGGACATTTTCGTTTATACTCTTCGGAATTCTCCTCTTATCGATTGAGCAATCGCACAAACCGGGGGTTCGTCCTCAAAAGTGCTTTGAAAGGAACTGTGTCGGCTTCGCAGACCGCTGGTCGATGCTCGATCAATCCTCGTTTCGGCGACCCTAACAGCCTTGGAAACTTGATGAACTCTGCAAACTCGAAAAACAACTTTACGCTTCGTTTGGCACTCTTCCTGCTTACGGCTCACTGCTTACTGCTCACGGCGGCTGCGCAATCCGTCCCGGCCCCGAAGGACCTCCTCGGCTTCACTCCGGGAGACGACCGTAAGCTCGCGAGCTGGGCCCAAATAGTCGAATACTTCAAGAAGCTCGACGCCGCCTCAGACCGCGTGGTGTTCCGCGAGATCGGCAAGACCACGGAAGGACGGCCGTTTGTTTACGCGATAATTTCTTCGCCGGCTAACCTCGCAAATCTCGACGAGTATGTCGAGATCAATGACAAGCTCGCCGACCCGCGGACGATCAAGCGCGACGACGCTGAAGCGCAGAAGCTGATCGAGAAAGGAAAAACGTTCGTCGTGATCACCCACGGGATCCATTCGACCGAAGTCGGCTCGACGCTTTCCTCGACGTTGACCGCCCACAGGTTGGCGACGTCGAACGAAGCGGATATCAAGAAGATCCTCGACGAAACGATCGTCGTGATGGTGCCTTCGCTAAACCCGGACGGCGTGGACATTGTCAAGAGCTGGTACGACAAGACGCTCGGAACGAAGTTCGAAGGCACTGCCCCGCCGGAGCTCTACCAGAAGTATGTCGGCCACGACAACAACCGCGACTGGTACGCATTCACTCAGGCGGAGACCCGCCTGACCGTCGACAAGATCCACAACGTGTTCCATCCGCAGATCGTCCACGACATCCACCAGCAGGGGCAAACCGCGGCGCGGTTTTTCATCCCTCCGTACGAGCCGCCGGTCGAACCGAACGTTCCGAAGCAGTTGATCGACGGCTATACGGAACTCGGCAGCTGGGTCGCGGAGCAGATGCGCGAGAAGGGGTTCGAAGGGATCACGACCAACACGACCTACGACGCCTGGACGCCGGCGAGGGCCTACTCGCACTACCACGGCGGGGTCAGGATCCTGAGCGAAACGGCTTCGGCAGAACTTGCTACGCCGATCGAGGTCGAATTCGACGATCTGCGGGGGCGCAGGGGCTTCGACGCTAAAAAGGAATCGGAAAACTTCGGACCCGTGTGGAAGGGCGGAAAATGGACGCTCCGCGACGTGACAAAGTATATGACTGCCGGCGCATTCCACGTGATGAAACACGCGGCCGACAACCGGGGGGCGTGGCTTTCGAGATTCTACGAGATCGGCAAGGATGCGACTCGTCCGAGAACAAACGGCGAACTCGTCGCGTTCGTCCTCCCGAATCCCGACAAGGAGGGCGAGAAGCCATCGCAGAAGCTCTTCAACCGAATGAACCTGGTTTCCATCTTGAAGAGGGCCGGGGTCGAGGTAACGATCACGGATGACCTTAAGGTCGGCGCGAAGAGCTTCGGGAAGAACACAGCCGTTATCGAGATGGCACAACCATACGGCGGATTCGCGAAGGCGATGCTCGAAAAGCAGCGGTATCCGGATCTTATCGATGAAGAAGGAAAGCCGATCCCGCCTTACGACGTGACAGCCCACAATCTCGCTCTTCTGATGGGAGTGGACGTCGAACCTGCGTACGACCTTGTCAGCTATTCACGTACGGAATGGGGCGCGGGCCGCGGTTGCAGCAGCGGGGGATCCGAAAGCGAAGGCGTGCCGCCGCACGGGATCTACCGGTCGCACCAGCCGTCGATGGATGAGGGCTGGACCCGTTGGGTGATCGAACAAAGGAACAGGGACAGATGCGACCTGACGTATTCTTCGGTAACAAACGCCGAGATCCTGAACACCCTGAAGAACCGGACGTCGATTGTCTTTCCTGATCAATCGCCGAACTCGATCCTGAAAGGGTACGAGAAGGACTCGATGCCGGAAGAGTACGTTGGCGGGATCGGCGAAGAGGGCGTCGCAAAGCTCAAGCGGTTTGTTGAAGACGGCGGAACGCTCGTTTTTCTGAACCGATCGTCAGACTTCGCGATCGAGCAGTTCGGGCTGCCGTTGAAAGATGTGGTCGACAAGGTGGAACAGAAGGACTTCTATATTCCGGGTTCGATCCTGAAGATCGAGCTCGACACGGCGCATCCCGTCGCCAAGGATATGCCCAAGGAATCGATCGCATGGTTCGAGCGATCGCCCGCGTTCGAGGTGCTGGACGAGTCAAAAGTGAATGTGATCGCGAGATACCCGGCGGACGCTGCGGATGTGTTGCTCTCCGGCTGGGCACTGGGAGCCGAACGGATCGCGGGGAAGGCTGCGGCGGTCGAGATCCCTGTGGGCAAGGGACACATCATTCTCTTTGGCTTCCGGCCGCAGTACAGGGGTCAGAGCTACGCCACGTTCCCT